>NZ_KV813465.1:40155-185473 GCF_001813645.1 Pseudomonas sp. HMSC063H08 | reverse complement strand
AGGGGGATGAAGGTGGAAGGGGACTGTGCGGTGACGGTTTTGCCCGGACAAGGCGCCGCTCGGGCAAGGTGCGAAGCGCTTCACAAAATGCCAAACAGAGGGCGAGCGCATCCCAGCGCCAACACGCAATCGCCTTGAATGGCCGCTTCGATTCCTCGTCATGCGGGGATGCCGTGCCCGGCTCCAGCGCATCGCCACCCACACCGGAAACCCCATGCCCTACCGCGTTCTCCTGCTCATCCTGGCCCTGACGCCCGCCCTCGCCTCCTCCGCCACCCTGGACGAACGCCTGGGCGACCTTGAACACGCCTTCAAGCCCGACCTCGACGGGACGGAAAGCGCAAAGCCGGCCAGCCCGCCGCCGGAGCGGTTCAAGCTGGCGCCGCTGGGTAGCGTGGTGCGCAAGAAAGAGTGCGCAACGTCGAACCTGCCGGATGAGCAGTCCAGCTGCGCGGCGCTGGAGTTCTGCACGGACTGCGCGCAGTAAGCGCAGCCTCCAGGCGGAGCGCCGGCAATCTCACTTGGCGAACAACTGGTCCATGTCGCGGAAGCTCTTGAACTCCAGCGCGTTGCCGCAGGGGTCGAAGAGGAACAGCGTGGCCTGCTCGCCGACCTGGCCCTTGAAGCGGATATAGGGCTCGATCACGAAGCGGGTGCCGCGCTGCTTCAGGCGTTCGGCCAGGGCGTGCCAGTCGTCCCAGGCGAGGACCACGCCGAAGTGCGGCACCGGCACGTCGTGGCCGTCCACCGGGTTGCTACCGGCGTGGCGCTGGGAGTCGGTCTGCGGGTGCTGGTGGATGACCAACTGGTGGCCGAAGAAGTCGAAGTCGACCCAGTGCTCGGCGGAGCGGCCTTCGCTCAGGCCGAAGACCTCGCCGTAAAAGCGCCGGGCGGCGGGCAGGTCGTGGACGGGGATGGCGAGGTGGAAGGGCATCAGGCTCATGGCGCGGTTCCTCTGTGGGTGTGCCGGGATTATTTGCCGTGCCGATTTCGATGGAAAGCGCATAATATTTCGCCTGAGCAATACTTTTTTCGAGGCTTGGATGATCCGCGAACTCCGCACCCTGGTCGCCGTGGCGCGCCGGGGCTCCTTCGCCGCGGCGGGGGAACAGGTGGGGCTGACGCAGTCGGCGGTGAGCGCGCAGATCCGCGCGCTGGAACGCAGCGTCGGCGTCGAGTTGTTCAAGCGCACGCCGCGCGCGGCGAACCTGAACGAGGCCGGGCGGCAGGCGGTGCGTACGGCCGAGCAGATCCTCGCGCTGTTCGACGGCATCGGCCAGGGCGACAGCCCGCGCGGACGCCTGCGCATCGGTGCGGTGAACACGGCGCAGACCGGGCTGCTGCCGGAGGTGCTCAAGCGCCTCGCCGAACAGGCGCCACACATCGAGCCGCAGGTGGTGCCGGGCGTCTCGCTGCACCTGCTGGACCAGGTGGACGCCGCCGAACTGGACCTGGCGATCCTCATCCGCCCGCCGTTCAACCTGCCGCGCGGGCTCTCCGCGCAACGGGTCGAGCGCCAGCCGTTCGTGCTGATCGCGCCGCCGCAATGCACCGCGACGGATGCGCTGGAATTGCTGCGCACGCAACCGTTCATCCGCTACGACCATGTGTCCTTCGGCGGTCGCCTGGTGGGCGATTTCCTCGAGGCGCAGCAGCTCAGGCCGCGCCAGGTGATGGAGCTGGACGAGATCGACGCGATCGCGCGGATGGTGGAGAACGGTCTCGGCGTGGCGCTGCTGCCCCGGGCCGGGCTGTGGCTACGCGAGCCGGCGCGGGTACGGGTGATCGAACTGGGCGCGCTGGAATTCCAGCGCGAGCTGGTGATGGTCAGCCGCAGCGGTTCGGCGCAGGACGACCTGGTCGGTGAATTCCGCCGCGCCCTGCTGGCCGAGACGGCGGCTCAGGAGGCCGCGCCGACCACCGCGTAGCGCGGCGCCGGGCGCGCCAGCTCGCCGAGGAAGGTCCACAGGCGTTCGGCCTCGCCGGGTAGCGGCAGGCGGCGACGGATCAGGGTGTAGCGCAGCGGTACGTCGAAGCGCTGGCCGCCGGCGCGCACCAGGCGACGGCTGGCGAGGTCCTCGCGGACCAGGGTATGCGGCAGCCAGGCGACGCCCAGGCGCGATTGGGCGAAGAAGCGCAGCCCCTCGGTCTGGCTGGAGCTGTGATGGCGCTGGAGGAACAGGCCGCTGTCGCGCAGCAGCGGTTCCAGGGCCCAGCCCAGGTGGCATTCCTCGGAGTAGCCGAGGAACGACAGCGCTTCGGTCTGCAGGCGGTCGAGGTTGAACAGCGGCTGGCCGGCGGCGTCCGGCGCGCAGACCGCCACCAGTTGTTCGTGACCAAGCTCCAGGCGCTGGAACTCGGCTTCGCTGTCGATGCCCAGGCGGCGCGACACCGCCTCGCCTTCGTCGAGCAACGCCACCACGTAGTCCACCGAGCCGTCGCGCAGGCGCGACAGGCATTGCGGCAGGTAATCGCAGTCGACGCTGAACTTGGCGCTGCGGAAGTCCGCCTGCAGACGCGGAATCCAGTGCGGGAAAAACACCGAGGAGAGGATGTGCGGGGCGCAGAAACGGATGCGCCGCTGGGCGTCTTCGTCGCGCTCGCGGATCGACTGGCGCAGGTTGTCCAGGGCGCGCACCGCGTCCTGCGCCACGCCTTGCAACTGACGGCCGGCCTCGGTCAGTTCGAGGGCGTGCTTGTGGCGCTCGAACACCGGTGCACCGAGCCACTGTTCCAGGGTCTGGATACGCCGGCTCAACCCGGACACGGAGACATGGCACTCCTGCGCCGCACGGCTGAAGCTCTTGATCCGACAGAGGACGAGGAAGTCCTTGAGCATCACCAGGTCGATCATCGTTGCGCGTTCCTCAACGGTCGGGCGTTTTCAGTCTACTTCGCGCGGCGGTGCCTGTTGCAAGGCTAAAGTTCGGTTTGTTTTGCCGATTTGGCAAGCAGCTCGTCGACTCCCGCAAAACAGACCGGGAAAACCGGCCCACAGTAGTGAGGTCGCGCTTTTCCAGCCATCGACCCGCCCGAGCATCGTGGCCGGGCGGGTCCGCCACGAGGACAGGACCATGCAGACATCCCCCGCTCCGGCCATCGTCGCCGGCGGCGCCTACCAGCCGGTGGTGCTCCACGCCGGCATCGCCTACGTCAGCGGCCAGTTGCCGCGCCAGCACGGCGAGCTGCGCTGGACCGGCAAGGTCGGCAGCGAACTCGACCTGGAACAGGCCCGCCAGGCCGCCCGGCTCTGCGCGGCGCGCTGCCTGCTGGCGCTGGAGGAGGCGCTGGGCGGCCTGCAACGGGTCGAGCGGCTGCTCAAGGTGACCGGCTACGTCGCCAGCGCGGCGGGTTTCGTCCAGCAGCCGGCGGTGATCGATGCCGCCAGCGAGTATTTCGACGAGGTGCTCGGCGCGCGCGGCGGCCACGCCCGCGCCGCCGTCGGCGTGGCCGAGCTGCCGCGCGGCGCCGCGGTGGAGGTGGAACTGATCGCGGCGGTGCGGCCATGAGCGCGCTCTTCCCCGCCGGCCCCGACGCCTTCGGTGCCGACGAACTGCTGCGCCTGCGCCGCGAGACCCCGGCCTGGGGCAGCTACGCGCACTTCGCCCATGGCTCCGCCAGCCTGCCGCCGCAGGTGCTCTACGACGCCCTCGACAGCTGGCTGGAAGCCGAGCGGCGCTGGGGCGTGCAGCGCGCCGCCGAGCATTTCGCCGAGCCCTTGCTGGCGGTCCGCGACAGCGTCGCGCGAGTGCTCGGCACCCAGCCACGGCACATCGCCCTGCTCGACTGCGCCAGCCGCGCCTGGTCGGTGGCCTTTGCCGCGGCCCTGGCCGCCCATCCACGGATACGGGCGATCAGCAGCTTCGACGAATACGGTTCCAACAGCCTGTGCCTGCTCGCCGCGCGCCAGCAGCGCGGGCTGGAGCTGCGCCTGATCGACGCACGCGGCGACGCCGCACAGCTGTTGCAACGGCTCGACGAGCAGTTGCACGACCTCGCCCCCGGCCAGACGCCGCTGCTGTCGCTCAGCGCGGTGCCCACCGGGCATGGCGCGGCTACCGCGCTGGAGGGCGTAGCCGAGCGCATCCGCGCCCATGACGGGCTGTTCTTCCTCGATGCCAGCCATGCGGTCGGCCAGTTGCCGCTGGCGGTGGAGGCGACCGGCTGCGACGTGCTGGTGTTCCCGCCACGCAAGTGGCTGCGCGGGCCAAAGGGACTCGGCGTGCTCTATCTCGGCGAACGCGCCCTGGAGCGCCTGGCCCTGCCCGACGGGCTGGACGTCGGCGGCGCGCAATGGAGCGACGCCTTCGCCTTGCAGGCGCGGGATGACGCGCGGCGCTTCGAATGCTCGGAGTTCAACCCGGGGCTGCGCCTGGCGCTCAAGGCCAGTTGCGACTACCTGTTGCAGACCGACGTCCGGCGCATCGCCCGGCGCAACCGCCAGTTGCGCGAACGCATCGCCCAGCAGCTCTACCGCCGGCTCGGCTGGACGCCGCTGGAACAAGGGCCGCACGCCAGCGCGCTGATGACCTACGCGGCCCCCGAACTGAGCGGCGAGCAATGGTTGAAGCGCCTCCACGCGCGCGGCGTGAACGCCTCCTACATTGGCCCGCAGTATGCCCGCTGGGCGCTGCGCGAGCAGGCGCTGCCGGGGGTCCTGCGCCTGACTCCGCACTACCTGACCGACGACGGCGAGATCGAGCGCCTCGGCGAGGCCCTGGAGGATTGCCTGCGACAGCGCGCCGCCAGTTGAGCGAGCTTGCGCGAATGGCAACGTTGCGCCGCCGTGCCGGCGGTTGGCGCAACGCCGGGCGATTTGCGCAAGGTCTTTGTGCCGGCGGCAACGAGCGTTGCCGAATGCGCCGCGCACGGCCGCCGCCATGCGGTTTAAATCCCTCTCGTAGAACAACGCATAACGATCCCGCCAGCGACATCTTTCACCTGCCTGAGACACCGACGACTTTCGACGCCCTGGGCAGCCTTTCGGTCCGCCGCGGACCGCTCCGCCCTCAATGGAATGATGAATGGAGGAAAGACGACCATGACCGGATCCCGGAAAACCCTGATTCTCGGATGCGCCTCCACCGGCGCCAAGTTCACCCCGCGCAACCACGCCGCCACCGGCGACCGCCTGCTCGACAGCATCTGCACCGGCGCCACCATCCGCACCGCCCCCGGCGAACTGCTGGACGAAGCGCGCCAGCTCTACGAGATGGGTTGCCGCTACTACCACTATCACGCGCGCAACCCGCTGACCCAGGAACAGACCACCGACAACGACATCTACCAGGCGGTCAGCCGCGCCCTGCAGAACCGCTTCCCCGACCTGATGCTGAGCTTCGGCGCCAGCCGCAACGGCAGCGAGGTGCAGGAGAACATCCGCCGCTTCGGCGAGTGGGAGCGGGTCAGCCACTGCGCCATCCCGCTGCATCTGGGCGGTGCGCACTTCGTGACGATCCAGGCGGCCATCGAATTGCAGGTGATCTGCGAGCTGGAGAAGCAAAGGCGCAAGCTCGACCTCGACTATGCCTCCAGCCCGGCCTTCCTCGCCGACCTGCGCGACTACCAGCCGTCCACGGCGCTGGAAAAGGCCGAGTTGCAGACCCACTCCACCAGCAAGGGCGCCGACTACGGGGTGACCTCGCCGATGACCCAGTTCCAGGTCTACCGCAACGCCATCCAGGCGCGCCAGAAGCTCGGCCTGTTCCACGAGGTGGAGTGGGTGCAGCATGTGCGCAGCTACGCCATGACCCGTTTCGCCGTGGAGCACCCGCGCCTACGCCTGGGCGGTTCCGGCCAGTTGAACGTGATCCTGCTGTTCGGCTTCTCGCCACGCCTGCCGTTCCCGGAGACCTACCAGCAGTTCCGCGCGGTGATCGAGAGCGCCAAGAGCCTGGAGTACGACATCGGCGAACCCGGCGTGCGCAAGCGCAAGGTCAGCATCACGGTCGGCGCGGCGGTGATGCCGCAGCATGCCGCGCAGCACTTCCGGCCGCTCGACGTCGGTCCTCGCGCCGGCACCCCGCTCTGCGCGGTGCGCCGGCTGGCCGCCTATGCCGCGCAGGCGGACAGCCAGGTCGATGTGCTGCGGGTCGGCATGGAGGACACGCCCTACGCGGTGGACGATGACGGCCGGGTGACGCTCAGCGACAACTGCCAACTGCTGCGCCAGGCCCTCGACGAACTGCGCGCCAACGGCGCCGAGGCCGAGCTCGACGGCGAACGGATCTTCCAGCGCATGGGCATGGAACGCACCCTCGGCGAATACCTGTCGCTGCAGCGCCTGCATCCGCTCGGCGAAGCCAACTTCACCCTCGCACGGGAGTTCGTCCAGTGACCGCCGCCCTCGCCGCGAACCCGACCCAGCGCTACCGCTGGGTCATCCTGCTGATCGCCACCTTCGCCCAGGCCTGCGCCTGCTTCTTCGTCCAGGGCATCGGCGCGATCGCCGTGTTCATCCAGAACGACCTGCAACTCTCGTCGCTGCAGATCGGCCTGCTGGTGTCGGCGGCGCAGCTGGTGCCGATCGTCGGCCTGCTGGTGGCCGGCGAGCTGCTCGACCGCTACTCCGAACGGCTGGTGGTCGGCCTCGGCACGCTGATCGTCGCGCTGGCCCTCTGCGCCTCGCTGTGGGCCACCGACTACCTGACCATCCTGCTGTTCCTGGTGGTCGTCGGCGCCGGCTACAGCACGGCGCAGCCGGGCGGCAGCAAGTCGGTGTCGCGCTGGTTCGCCAAGACCCAGCTGGGCTTCGCCATGGGCATCCGCCAGGCCGGGCTGCCGCTGGGCGGCGCGCTGTCCGCCGCGCTGCTGCCGTACCTGGCGGGAGTCTACGGCTGGCGCAGCGCGTTCCTCGCCGGCGGCCTGGTGGCGTTCCTCGGCGCGCTGGCCTTCATGCTCTTCTACCGCACCCCGCCGGACGCCCCGGCGCCCGGCGCGAACCCCGCCGAACGCGACCTGGGCGCGGTGGTGAAGTCGCGGCTGGCGATGATCACCGACCCGGCGATGAAGAACATCGTCTGTTCCGGGGTGGCGCTGATCTCGGTGCAGTACGGCATCCTGGTGTTCACCGTGCTCTACCTGCACGAGGCCCTGGAGATCGGCATCGGCATGGCCGCGACCCTGCTGTTCGTCGCCCAGGGCAGCGGCGTCGCCGGGCGCATCCTGCTGGCCGCCTGGAGCGACCGCTGCCGCGCCGGGCGCTACTTCCCGGTGATGGTCTGCCTCGGCGCGGTGATCCTCGGCCTGCTGGCGCTGGTCCTGCTGCCCCTGCAATCGCCGTTGGGGATGGGCCTGGTAGTGGCCTGGCTGGGCTTCTTCGGCTTCGGCTGGTACGGTCCCTGGGTGGCCTATGTGGCGGATACCGCGCCGGTCGGCAAGACCGGCTTCGCCCTCGGCCTGGCGATGGCCATCAACCAGCTGGCGATCGTTCTCGCGCCGCCGGCGCTGGGGCTGCTCAAGGACTTCAGCCACAGCTTCGTCCCCGGCTGGCTGGCGCTCTGCCTGATGGCGGCGGTAGCCCTTGTGGTCACCGCCTGGAGCGGCCGCGGCCTGCCCACGGCGCTGCCACAGAAGCACTGAAGCGATGACGGCCATGGCCGAGGAGGCACGATGCGCGCGATCCTGTTCGATGTGTTCGGTACCCTGGTGGACTGGCGTTCCAGCCTGATCGAGCAGTTCCAGGCGTTGGAGCGCGAACTCGGCGGAACCCTGCCCTGCGTGGAACTGACCGACCGCTGGCGCCAGCAATACAAGCCGGCGATGGACCGGGTACGCAACGGCCAGGCGCCCTGGCAGCACCTCGACCAGTTGCACCGGCAGAGTCTCGAGGCCCTGGCCGGAGAGTTCGGCCTGGCGCTGGACGAGGCCCTGCTGCAACGTATCACTGGCTTCTGGCACCGCCTGCGGCCGTGGCCGGACACGCTCGCCGGGATGCACGCGCTGAAGGCCGACTACTGGCTCGCCGCGCTGAGCAACGGCAACACCGCGCTGATGCTCGACGTCGCGCGGCACGCCGGGCTGCCCTGGGACATGCTGCTGTGCGCCGACCTGTTCGGCCACTACAAGCCCGACCCGCAGGTCTACCTCGGCGCCTGCCGCCTGCTCGACCTGCCGCCGCAGGAGGTGATGCTCTGCGCGGCGCACAACTACGACCTCAAGGCCGCGCGCGCCCTCGGCCTGAAGACCGCGTTCATCGCCCGGCCGCTGGAATACGGCCCCGGCCAGACCCAGGACCTCGCCGCCGAGCAGGACTGGGACCTGATCGCCAGCGACCTGCCGGACCTGCACCGGCAACTGGCGGCCTCGGCCTGACCGAATTCCTACTTCCTGCCCCTGAACCGCTCGCCCAACCCGCGCGCTACGGCGCGCCGGGAAAGGCGCGCAGCGCCGGCACGCGTCCGGCAGGAGCTTCGTCATGTCCGCGAAGGATACCCCGGCCACCCAGGCCGCCGAGCCCGGTCGCGCACAACCGGTCGAAGTCCCCGGTGGCGGCCACTGGTGGCGCCGCCTGCTGGCCTTCGCCGGCCCCGGCTACCTGGTCGCGGTGGGCTACATGGACCCGGGCAACTGGGCCACCGACGTCGCCGGCGGCGCGCAGCTGGGCTACCTGCTGCTCTCGGTGATCCTGCTCTCCAGCCTGATGGCGATGCTGCTGCAGGCGCTGTCCGCGCGCCTGGGCATCGCCAGCGGCCTGGACCTGGCCCAGGCCTGCCGCGAACGCTACTCGCCGAGCACCTGCCGCCTGCTGTGGCTGGCCTGCGAGACGGCGATCATCGCCTGCGACCTGGCCGAGGTGATCGGCACCGCCATCGCCCTGAAGCTGCTGTTCGGCCTGCCGCTGGCCTGGGGCGCGTTGCTCTGCGTGGGCGACGCGCTGCTGGTGCTGGTCCTGATCGGACGTGGCCAGCGGCCGCTGGAGGCCTTCGTGGTGGCGTTGCTGACACTGATCTTCGCCTGCTTCGCGGTACAGTTGCTGCTCTCGCGCCCCGAACTCGGCGAGGTGCTCCAAGGGTTCTTGCCGAGCCCGCGAGTGCTCAGCGACCCGGCTGCCCTGTACCTGGCGATTGGCATCGTCGGCGCGACCGTCATGCCGCACAACCTCTACCTGCATTCCTCGCTGGTGCAGAGCCGCGCCTACCCGCGCAGCCTTGCCGGCAAGCGCCAGGCGCTGCGCTGGGCGGTGGCCGACAGCAGCCTGGCGCTGACCCTTGCGCTGCTGGTCAACGCGGCGATCCTGATCGTCGCCGCCAGCGTGTTCCACCGCAACGGGCACACCGAAGTGGTCGATATCGAGCAGGCCCACGCGCTGCTCTCGCCATTGCTCGGCCTGGAACTCGCCTCGCTGCTGTTCGCCGTGGCGCTGCTCGCGTCCGGCCTCAACTCGACGGTCACCACCACCCTGGCCGGGCAGATCGTCATGGAGGGCTTCCTCCGCCTGCGCCTGGCGCCCTGGGCGCGGCGCCTGCTGACCCGGGGCGTCGCGGTGCTGCCGGTGCTGCTGGTGACCCTGCTCTACGGCGAGGACGGCACCGCGCGGCTGCTGATCTTCAGCCAGGTGATCCTGTCGATGCAGTTGCCGCTGGCGGTGATCCCGCTGCTACAGTTCGTTTCTGACCGGCGCCTGATGGGCCCGCTGGCGATCGGCGCCGGGACCCGGTGGCTGGCCTGGGCGGTAGCGCTGGCGATCGTCGGCCTGAACCTGCAACTGCTGGCCGACTTCGCGTTCGGCTGAGCATTGCCTGAAGGCACGCTGCGCGGTGCGGGACGCGCACTCAGGCAATGCTCAGCCATCGAGGCCGCGGGGAAAACGGTCGGCCACCAGGTTCAAGGCGATGCCATGCTCCAGGCAGGCCTTGAGTCCGGCCAGCACCAGGGTGAAACCTTCGGTGGCGTCGACCACCCGCGGGATGACTTCTTCCGGGGTGCCAACGAAACCGCTGTTGCGGATGCTGACGAAGGTCCCGGCGCCGGGCAGTTCCTCGAACAGCCACTCCACCTGGGAAGGGTTGCTGTCGCCATTCGGCCATTCGATGAGGATGCGGCGGTTCGTCTGCAGGTCCTTCACTTCGATTTCCTGGGAAACCCCGTACATGTCCCAGTGCCAGCGCAGCCGTTTCCCGGCTTCGAGGCGGGCATCGCCGCGGCTGAACCAGAACCTGGCGGTGATGGCCGGATCGACGAAGGCTTCGAAGACCTCGGCGATGGGGCGGCGGATCAGCATTTCCGCCTTGGCGACGACCTGTGCGACGGCAGTCATGGCAAGTCCTCCATGGGGGTGGGCAAGGGAGCGGCCGCCGCATCGGGCGGCCGCTCGCGGTTAATGGCTCAGGCCGGGTATTTCTCGTTCAGAGCGTAGAGGATCGCCGCCGTCTCCACATCCAGCGCGCCGTCGTAGTTCTCCGGGCGGAAATGCATCTGGAAGGCGCGCAGCAGGCTGGCGAAGTAGGCGTCGTCGACCGTCGCCGGCAGCGCATAGCCGTACAGGCGGAACGCCTCCAGCAGGTCGGCGCGCGGCGGCAGGCCGTCGCGCTCGAAGCCTTCGCGATAGCGATCGCGGGTGGCGTCGTCGTACCAGGCGCCGATACCGGCCTCGTAGAGTTCCTTCCAGGGCAGCTTCGGACCCGGGTCGGACTTGCGCCCGACGGCGATGTCGGAGTGGCCGACCACGTTCTTCGGGGTCATGTCCGGGTAGCGCTGCAGGATGTTCTTCGCCAGTTGCTTGAGTGCGTTGATCTGCGAGCGCTCGTAGTCGGGGAAGGTGAACACGCCGTCGTCGTCGCGGGCGAGGTTGACGATCTCGATGCCGATGGAAGTGTCGTTGAGGTTGTCGCGGCGCGCCCAGCCGCTGACGCCGGCGTGCCAGGCGCGGTCTTCCTCGGCGACCAGGTTGAAGATGCGCTGGCCCTTGAAGCCGGCGGCCTTGTAGCTGGGGTCGTGCGGCGCCGGGATCAGGTAGTGGGCGCTGGCGGCGCCGGTGGTCAGCGCCTTGACCGAGGCGGCGAAGTCGAGCGCGGTGTAGTGCAGCACCAGGAAGCGCACGCGTTTGCCGTAGGGGGTAGTGGTGCGATAGCTGTTGTAGTCGATGGTCAGCATGGTTTTCACCTTTTTGCGGATGATGGAAAGCCCCCGGCCACAGGCTCGCCTGTAGCTAGGGACGTCGATGCAGCGATGAGGTTCAGGGGCCGGCCAAGGAAACGCGGGCCCCGGCTAAACCGGAAGGAAGAAGACCGGGCATAAAAAAGCCCGGCACGCGGCCGGGCAAAAGGGATACACCAAAGGCAAGCCCCAGCGAACTGGGGGTACGGGGGCTCACCGAGGCCACTGAACGATGGCGTTATGACAGCACCCGGCACAACCGAACTTTAAGTTGGCCGGACGCCGTGCGGGCGCACCCCAGAGCCTTTCGCACCGGTCGCCGCCCGCTGCGTCCGGTTGCGCGGCGGGCGGAAACGACGAAGCCCGGCGCTGGGGCCGGGCTTCGAGGGCGACCACGGGAAACGTGATCATGGGAAAAAACTACCGCGAGCGTCCCGCCGCGTGCAACACCGTTCGTCCGTTGGCCGCTCTACTTTGCACTTCTTCACAAAGTTCACCAATAGCCATACAGACCCTCGACAGAGCGGCTACTACTCTATCCACGCCAGGTCCGATTGCTCCTCCATCTCCTGGCATTCCCGGCCACTGTCCACCCCCGCACAGTGGCTTTTTTTCGCCTGCGCCTAGCGTTGTGCCAGCGGCGCCTCGTCCCGCGCCAGCATCAGCGCCAGGATGCAGCCGAGGAGGAACGCCTGCAGCGCCAGGCGAGCGGCCAGCAGCGTCGGCGGGAAGGATGGGAACAGGTCGGGGTGCTGCCACATGTAGAGGTTGGCCGGGGTCACGCAGAGGGTCAGGATGAACAGCCCGCACGCCGCCAGCCGGCGCCATGCCGGCACCAGCAGGGCGGCGGCGCCGAGCAGTTCGAAGACCCCGCTGACCCACACCGCCGCCAGCGGCCAGGGCACGTAGGGCGGGACGATGCCGACGAAGAAATCGGTGAAGACGAAATGGCCCAGCCCACCCAGCAGGAACCAGGCGGACACGAAGGCCACGAGCAGCGTGCGAGCGGGCGACGGCATGGATAACCTCGGCGCGGCGATGGAACGGCAATCCTGCCACGCGCCGCCGACGCCAGGCCCATAACCTTTGCCCGGTTGGCAGGCGTCCGCCGAAACAAATGCTCAAACATTCCCGCCGCCGGGACGACATCTGCTCAAAAAATGTCCTGGCCTTTCTTCGTCGAAAGACATAGAATCCGGGACTGCGTACCAAACTGAAAGTCAATCAGGCTTTACCCCACGACCGGGCCCACAGATGAAAAGGGCTCTACCATCAGGGTTACAGCCTTCCGATGGTTCTTCGGTCGCCACTCTTCTGAAGCAATCCCCTGCCACGCAGGGCCGATGGGAAGACCGGCGTCCCGCAATACCACCCGCAGATTGATCAGGATCCTGGCCTGGAAACTTTCCTGCCAATCGATCCTCTGATTAGTACCTGAACTGCCAGCTTGCTCTTTTCGAAAAAAGCCGGCATAACCAGTACGTTCCCCCGACACAAAGCTTTCTTGGCACTGTCACGGAGCGGGAACATTTGCAATATACGCTGCTCCATAAGCGTGAAAGTAAAGGAACATAAGAATATGTCTATTCAACATCGTACTCAGGATGCAATTCGCACCCTAACCGCCGCATTTGCGCCGTTCGACTGCCTGATCCAGGCAACTCGTAAAGGAAACTTCAGTTTCACCATCGTTGACCAGCATGGCGTGGCCTGCCACAGCGAGCGCCTGTATCCGGAGCAGTACGACGACTCCGGCAAAATGGAAGAAGTGATCAATCGAGTTCGCAAGAAAACACTGGCTGCCTGAATCATGCAAGCATCAGCGCGAATGCAAGGAAAAGCCCCGTCCCCGACGGGGCTTTTTTGTGGGACAGCGAAAAATACAGGTTAAGTTGAAGAAAGTTCCCACGCAGGAAATAAATATTTACTTATTCCTTTTTAAATATTTCCTCGGCAACTTCGTCATATTCCCGTGGCCAGGGGAAACAAGCGCAGGCCGTTTCTCCCGTACTCCACTCAGACGATCGCCAGGTTTCGCTTGCGGGTAGGCGGCGGGAACGCCTGGTCGAGCGCCCGCAGGTCGTCGGCGCTCAGTTCCAGGTCGGCCGCCGCCGCATTCTGGCGGATGTGAGCGGACGTCACCGCCTTCGGGATCGCGATCACCCCCTGCTCCAGTAGCCAGGCCAGGGCGACCTGGGCGCTGCTGGCGTCGTGGCGCGCGGCGATCTCGCCGAGCGCCGGGTGCCGTAGCAGCCTGCCGCCCTGCCCCACCGGACAGTAGGCCATCACCGGCATGCCGCGCTCCTGGCACCAGGGCAGCAGGTCGTATTCGATACCGCGTTCCTCCAGGTTGTACATCACCTGGTTGGCGGCACAGGCGCTGCCGTCCAGTTCGTACATGTCGCCCAGGTCGAAGTTGGACACGCCCCAGCGCAGGATCTTGCCCTGGTCGCGCAACCGCTCGAAGGCTTCGATGGTTTCCTCCAGCGGATACCGGCCCTGCCAGTGCAGCAGGTAGAGGTCGATGGTTTCGCAACCGAGCCGGCGCAGGCTGCGCTCGCAGGCCGCCGGCAGGCCCTTGCGGCTGGCGTTGTGCGGGTAGACCTTGCTGACCAGGAAGACCTCTTCGCGGCGTCCCGCGATAGCCGCGCCGACCACGTCTTCGGCGCCGCCCTCGGCGTACATCTCGGCGGTATCGATCAGCGTCATCCCCAGCTCGATGCCTTCGCGCAGCGCCGCGACCTCGCGCTTGCGTTCGCCGGGCTGCTCGCCGATATGCCAGGTACCCTGGCCGATGGCGGCGACCTCCTGGCCATCGATCAGCGTGAGCGTTTTCATGCAGCGTCTCCTGTGGTGAATGGACGGGGCCTCATGCCCAGGGATCATAGCTGCCGAAGCTCCAGACGTGGCCCTCCGGATCGCGGCAAGTGAAGCCGCGACCGCCGTAGTCCTCGTCCTTGATGTCGATGACGATCTCGGCGCCGGCGGCCTGGGCGCTGCGGAACAGGGCGTCGGGATCGGCGACCACCAGGTAGAGGCTCTGGGTATTGCCGCCGGCTTCGTCGACGTGCCGCATCAGCCGACCGTAGGCGTTGTCGCGGACGCTCGAACCGAGCATCAGCATGCCGTTGGCGCCGTTCGGGCTGGCGTAGGTCAACTCGGCGTGGAGCACCTGTCCGTCCTCGCCGGGCACCACCAGCTTGCGCTGGAAGCCAAAGGTCCGGCACAGCCAGTCGATGGCGGCCGGCGCATCGCGGTAACGCAGGCAGGGAATGACGCTGGCGACGGTGTTGCTGGCGGGCGTGTGCATGGCGCATACCTCCGGGGGAAAGCACGACCACCAGCATAGACGCTGGACCGGGCCGCCCCCGAGGCACGGATGGGCGGCGCGCCCTTCAGCGCAGCAGCGCCAGCACCCCGCCGAGCAACGGCACTCCGGCGGCGCAAGGCAATGCCCAGCGTGGCCGCCAGGCGAGCAGCAGGACCAGCGTGCCGGCCGCCAGCATCAGCAGGCAGGACCAGAAGACGATGCCGATCTCCACGCCCTGCCGGTGGATCGAGAAGGCCAGCGCCAGGCCCAGGTCGAGCAGCGCCACGCCGCGTAGCAGAAGCACCCGGGAAGCCGACGGCTGGTGGCCGAGGAGGTTCTTGTGGTGGCGGTTCATGGCCAGGCAGAGAGCGGTGAAGGCCAGCAGGTTGAGGCCGAAGACCAGCAGCATCAGGCCACCTCCTGGACGTTCAGGCGTCGCCGGGCGGGCTTGCTCGACGCTTGCCGACGTCGCCAACCTAGCCAGGCGCAGAGCAGGCCAAGGCCCAGCAGGCTGAGGTCGACGCCGGCCAGCACCCAGTCGCCGCGCTGCAGGCTGGCCAGCAGGTTGCCTTCCGGGCTACGCAGCAGGCCGAGCAGCGGCAGGCCCAGCGCCAGCACGGCGGCGAGGCGCAGTTGCGTGCGACCGAGGGTCCCGCTGTTGCGGCGGACGATGGCCCACAGCGCGACCAGCGCCCAACTGGCGCAAAACACGCGGATCTCCCAGGTGTCGCGGCCGGCCAGTTGCGTCGGCAGCAGGCGGTTGCCCCACAGCAGCGCCAGGCTGGCCAGCGGCAGGCCGCCGCAGACCGCCAGGTTCAGCGCCCGCACCAGACCAACGCCACGACTGCCGCGGACCTCGCGCTTGGCCAGCCAGACCTGCAACCCGCCGAAGATCATCATCGCCCCGGACAGCCCGAGCAACAGGTACATCCAGCGCACCAACTGGCCGCCCCACTGGATCATGTGCAGGCCGGTCAGCCAGCCGTAGGTGGCGTAGCCGGGCGCATAGGACGGCTGGGCATGCAGCAGTTCGCCGCTGGAGGCATCGAAGTTGACCGTGCGCTGGTCGTCGAGGATGCGCGAGGCGTCGCGCCGGCGGATGTCCACGGTGGCCGCCTCGTCATAGGGATGGTGGACGCTGATCCAGCCCGGCGCGCCGCCGTCGGCCCAGACCTTGCCGGCCTCGACGATCAGGCCGTCGATGGACGCCGGCGGCCCCGCCGGGCGGCCGACTTCCTCGCGTTCGTAGGAGCCCTGCACTTCATGGAAGAAGCGCTCGCCATCGTTCTGGTAGACCACCTGCAGGCCCGCCTGCATGTAGTAGACGATGAAGATCACCAGGCCGGTGTAGGCGATCATCAGGTGGAACGGCAGGCCGATCACCCCCAGCACGTTGTGCGCGTCGAGCCAGGCGCGCTGCCGCGCCGCCTGCGGGCGCAGGGTGAAGAAGTCCTTGAAGATCCGCCGGTGCACGATGGTCCCGCTGACCAGCGCCACCAGCATCAGCATCCCGGCGATGCCGACGATGTACAGGCCGACCATGCCGGCGTGCAGGTCGTAGTGCAGGGTGAAGAAGAACTCGCCGCCGACCGTCTTCGGCAGCGGCTGGCCGCTCACCGCGTCCAGCTGGAAGACCTTGAACTCGCTACCGTCGCGCGGCTCCCAGCCGGCGTTCCAGTAGGGCGCCCGCTCGCTCGGCGGCAGCATCCACCAGGCATGGGCATCGGGCGCGCGCTGGCGCAACCAGTCGCGCACCTGGTCGGCGCCCAGCGACTGCGCGCCGGGCAGGTGCAGGTCCGGCTGCATCCAGCGGGTCAGCTCCTTGTCGAAGCTGGCCAGGCTGCCGGCGAAGACGATGACGAACAGCAGCCAGCTGACCAGCAGCCCCGACCAGGTATGCAGGCCGGACATCGATTGACGCAGGTTCATGGACGCGCTCCGTAGTCGAGGCCGAGCCAGGCCAGGCCGCCCAGCGCCAGGCTGGCCAGCGCCAGCACCCAGCAGGCGCGCCAGGCGCTGCGCGCGGCGAAGGCGTAGACGATGGCCGCGACCCACACGGCGAAGCAGCCGAGGCTGCCGAACGAGACCCGGTCGGGACGCGGCAGCGGCAGGTAGATGCTCAGGCAGGCGGTGACCGCATAGGCCAGCGCGTAGCCAAGCAGGACCGCGACGAGGATGCGGCCGGTGACGGATAGTCCGCCGGCCAGGGCCTGGCTGGTCATGGGGCGGCGTCCCGGGTGGAAACAGGGCCTTGCATCGTCGCTACCTCGTCTGGCTGGCACGGCGACGCCGCGCTCGCGGGTGGCGAGGCGGTCGTCGATTCGGAAGGTTTGCGACTGTATCTCAATTACGTTCGCATTTGTACTTGCTCCGGACGACCGCCAGGTCGCGGCACGCCTGGGATTGCCGGGGTCCGACGAGAGCGGGTCGTATCCCGCCGTCCCCGCCCGCCTCGCCATACGTCCATCTCCGCTCTGCGCAAGCGCGTCGAGCTTGGTAATATCGGCTGTTTGCGGTTTCGGCTGGTTCCGCCGAAGGACATACCGGATGACTTCACCCTCCGCCCCAGACACCCAGCTCAGCCTGGCCATCGACCCGGCCCGGCCGTATGCGCGGCTGACCCTCGGCAGCCACGTGCACAGCGGCTACGACCTGCGCAGCGGACGCATGCAGAGCATTTCCCGGCACCGCGCGGCGCTGGCCTTCATCTATGCCGGCGAGGCGGTTTCCGGGCGTCCCGGCAGCGAGCCACGGGTGGCCCAGCGGCGTATAGAACGGCGTCCGGCGCACGAGCAGGAATACCGCGAGACCCTGCGCCGCCTCGGCTTCAAGCCGGCGACCCGGCGCAGCGACGCGCTCGAGGAAAGCGCCGGCGAGATGTTCGAACTGCCCGGCGACAACGCCTGGCTGCACTTCATGCAGGACGACCTGCCGCGCCTGCGCCAGCAGGGCTGGTTCATCGACATCCGCGCCGACTTCGCCTACGACCTGACGCCCATCGACGCCTGGTACGCCGAGGTCGAGGAAGCCGACGACCGCCAGTGGTTCGAGCTGGAACTGGGCATCCAGGTCGCCGGACAGCGGGTCAGCCTGCTGCCGGCTCTGACCGAGCTGATCCGCCGCAGCCCGGCCCTGCTCGATCCGCGCGCCCTCGCCCGGCACGCCGACGAAGAGCAACTGGTGCTGCGCCTGGAACTCAACCCGCCGCTGCGCGTGGCGCTGCCCTTCGGCCGCCTGAAGCCGGTGCTGGCGACGCTTTCCGACTTCTACCTGGGCGACCCCGAACCGCAGCGCAAGCTGCGCCTGGGCGCGCCGGACGCGGCGCGCCTGGCCGATCTCGACGAGTTGCCGCTGGCCTGGGAAGGCGGCGACAACCTGCGCGACTTCGCCCGCCGCCTACGCAGTTTCCAGGCTCGTCCGGCGACCCCGCCGCAAGGCCTGCGCGCCGAACTGCGGCCCTACCAGCTCGAAGGCCTGAGCTGGATGCAGACCCTGCGCGAACTCGACAGCGGCGGCGTGCTGGCCGACGACATGGGGCTGGGCAAGACCTTGCAGTCGCTGGCCCACGTGCTCCTGGAAAAGCAGGCCGGGCGGCTCGACACGCCGGCGCTGGTGGTGATGCCCACCAGCCTGATCCCCAACTGGCTGGACGAGGCCGAGCGCTTCGCCCCCGATCTGCGCGTGCTGGCCCTGCACGGCGCCGGCCGGCGCCGCGACTTCGCCCGCATCGACGAGCACGACCTGGTGCTGACCACCTATGCCCTGCTGCCACGCGACGCCGCCGAGCTGGGCAAGCGGCGGTTCCACCTGCTGATCCTCGACGAGGCGCAGAACATCAAGAACGCCACCACCAAGGCCGCCGTCGCCGCCCGCGAGCTGGCGGCACGGCATCGCCTGTGCCTGACCGGCACGCCGCTGGAGAACCACCTCGGCGAACTCTGGTCGCTGTTCCATTTCCTGATGCCCGGCTGGCTCGGCGACGCCCGCCAGTTCGCCCAGGACTACCGCACGCCGATCGAGAAGCACGGCGACGAGGCACGCCTCAGCCACCTGGCCGCGCGCCTGCGGCCGTTCCTGCTGCGACGGACCAAGGAACAGGTGGCCTCGGAACTGCCGCCGAAGAGCGAGTTCACCCAGTTCGTCGAACTCAGCGAGGCGCAACGCGAACTCTACGAGACCGTGCGCCTGGCGCTGGACCGCAAGGTCCGCGAGGAGATCGCCCGGCGCGGCCTGGCGCGCAGCCGCATCGTGATCCTCGAGGCGCTGCTCAAGCTGCGCCAGGTCTGCTGCGACACGCGCCTGCTGCAACGCCAGGAAGACGGCGCGCGCAGCGGCCGGGCGCTCAGCTCGGGCAAGCTGGCCTACCTGCTCGACATGCTCGACGAACTGATCGCCGAGGGTCGCCGGGTCCTGCTGTTCTCGCAGTTCACCTCGATGCTCGCGCTGATCGAGGACGCCCTGCGCCAGCGCGGCGTCGACTACGTCCTGCTGACCGGCGAGACCCGCGACCGCCGCGCCCCGGTACAGCGCTTCCAGAGCGGCAAGGTGCCGGTGTTCCTGATCAGCCTGAAGGCAGGCGGGGTCGGCCTCAACCTGACCGCGGCGGACACCGTGATCCACTACGATCCCTGGTGGAACCCGGCGGTGGAGAATCAGGCCAGCGACCGCGCCTACCGCATCGGCCAGGACAAGCCGGTGTTCGTCTACCGGCTGATCGCCCGCGGCACGGTGGAAGAGAAGATCCAGCACCTGCAGCAGGAAAAGGCCGCCCTCGCCGACGGCCTGTTCAGCGAAGGCAACGGCGACGGCTGGAAGCTCGACGAGGCCGATATCGACGCGCTGTTCGCGCCCTTGCCCAAGGCGCTCTGAGCGCCGCCCGGATTCAGCGCGCGACGCCGCGGTAGACGTAGGTCATCGGCCGCGGCCCGGGCAGGTAGCCCTGTTCCAGCTCGTCGATGCGAAAGCCGGCCTCGCGCAGCAAGGCCGGCATGTCGCGGTCCAGGTGACAACCGCCGGCCAGCGGTTTCCACCAGGGCGTCAGGCGCCGTTGCCAGGCCAGCACCGAGGCGTCCGGCGCGCGCCCGTGCTCGCAGAACAGCAATTCGCCGCCACGCTTCAGCACCCGACGCATCTCGCCCAGCGCCGGCAGCGGCGCGGCGATGGAACAAAGGGTGAAAGTGCAGACGATGGTGTCGAAGCTTTCCGCCTCGGCGCGGATCTCGCCAAGCTCGAGGGCGACCATTTCCACCGGGATGCCGATTTGCGCCGCGCGCTCGCGGGCCAGCGCCTGCATTTGCGCGGCCGGGTCGACGCCGACGATCGCCGACACCTTCGCCGCGTCGTAGAAGCCCAGGTTGAGCCCGGTGCCCAGACCGATCTCCAGCACCCGCCCATGGGCGCGCGGCACCAGCAGCGAACGCTGCTTCATCACGTCGCCCATGCCGCAGGCGAAGTCGATCAGGCGCGGCAACACGTAACGGTCATAGATGCCCACGAAACTCTCTCCTGGCACAGCGGCTGGAGGGGAAAGCATAGACCAGCGATGCATTAGACGATTGTCGACAATCAAGCGACGAATGATTGACCCCACGCAATCCAGGCGGTAGCTTTCGCAAACATTGTCGACACATCTACCTGGACAGCCAGTACCATGACCCAGAACCCGCCCCCTCTCGAAATTGCCCATGACGACGGCGAGACCTTGTCGGAACACGTCTTCCGCAAGATCCAGAGCGCCATCGTCAGCGGCGAGATCGCGCCGGGCAGCAAGATCTCCGAGCCGGAGCTGGCGCGCACCTACGGCATCAGCCGCGGCCCGCTGCGCGAGGCGATCCACCGCCTGGAAGGCCTGCGCCTGCTGGTGCGGGTGCCGCATGTCGGGGCGCGGGTGGTGTCGCTGAGCCACGCCGAGCTGATCGAACTCTACGAGATCCGCGAGTCCCTGGAAGGCATGGCCTGCCGACTGGCCGCCGAGCGCATGAGCCAGGCCGAGATCGACGAACTGCGCCGGGTGCTCGACACCCACGAGCGCGACGAGGCGTTCCAGGCCGGGCGCGGCTATTACCAGCAGGAAGGCGACTACGACTTCCACTACCGGATCATCCAGGGCAGCGGCAACGCCACCCTCACCCGCATGCTCTGCGGCGAGCTCTACCAACTGGTGCGGATGTACCGCATCCAGTACTCGACCACACCGAACCGGCCGCGCCAGGCCTTCGCCGAACACCACCGCATTCTCGACGCCATCGCCGACCGTGACGGCGAACTGGCCGAGCTGCTGATGCGCCGCCACATCAGTGCGTCGCGCCGCAATATCGAGCGCCAGCTGGAACCCCAGCCGGCGAAGCTCGCCTCCGCTTCCTCCACCGTCTAAGAGGTCCGTGATGAGCCAGACGTCCCTTACCCCCGGCCAGCGCTTCCGCGAAGCCGTGGCCACCGAGCACCCGCTGCAGGTGGTCGGCACCATCAACGCCAACCACGCCCTGCTGGCCAAGCGCGCCGGCTTCAAGGCCATCTACCTGTCCGGCGGCGGCGTCGCTGCCGGTTCCCTGGGCCTGCCGGACCTGGGCATCAGCGGCCTCGACGACGTGCTCACCGACGTGCGCCGGATCACCGACGTCTGCGACCTGCCGCTGCTGGTGGACGTCGACACCGGCTTCGGCTCCTCGGCGTTCAACGTCGCCCGCACGGTGAAGTCGATGATCAAGTTCGGCGCCGCCGCGATGCATATCGAGGACCAGGTCGGCGCCAAGCGCTGCGGCCATAGGCCGAACAAGGAGATCGTCTCGCAGCAGGAGATGGTCGACCGCATCAAGGCCGCCGTCGATGCCCGCAACGACGACTCCTTCGTGATCATGGCGCGCACCGACGCGCTGGCCGTGGAAGGCCTGCAGGCCGCCATCGACCGCGCCTGCGCCTGCGTCGAGGCCGGCGCCGACATGATCTTCCCGGAAGCCATGACCGAACTGGCCATGTACAAGGAGTTCGCCGCCGCGGTGAAGGTGCCGGTGCTGGCCAACATCACCGAGTTCGGCGCCACCCCGCTGTTCACCACCGACGAACTGGCCTCCGCCGACGTGTCCCTGGTGCTCTACCCGCTGTCGGCCTTCCGCGCCATGAACAAGGCGGCGGAGAACGTCTACACCGCGATCCGTCGCGACGGCACCCAGAAGAACGTGATCGATACCATGCAGACCCGCATGGAGCTGTACGATCGCATCGATTACCACAGCTTCGAGCAGAAGCTCGACGCGCTCTTCGCGCAGAAGAAGAACGCCTGAGCATCGAGCCCGGCGTGCGCCTGAGCGCCGGTCCGCGAACCCCGTGAAACCGAGTTGCAGCATCCAGAAAAAATTCAAGAAAGGAGAGAGCAATGGCTGAAGCAAAAGTACTGAGTGGCGCCGGCCTGCGTGGCCAGGTGGCCGGCCAGACAGCCCTGTCCACCGTCGGCCAGGAAGGCGCCGGCCTGACCTACCGTGGCTACGACGTCCGCGACCTGGCGGCGGCGGCGATCTTCGAGGAAGTCGCCTACCTGCTGCTCTACGGCGAACTGCCGAACAAGCAACAGCTCGACGCCTACCTGAAGAAGCTCCAGGGCCAGCGCGACCTGCCGCAGGCGCTGAAGGAAGTTCTCGAACGGATTCCCAAGGACGCCCACCCGATGGACGTGATGCGCACTGGCGCCTCGGTCCTCGGCACCCTGGAACCGGAGCTGAGCTTCGACCAGCAGCGCGACGTCGCCGACCGCCTGCTCGCCGCCTTCCCGGCGATCATGACCTACTGGTACCGCTTCACCCACGAAGGCCAGCGCATCGACTGCAACAGCGACGAGCCGACCATCGGCGGGCACTTCCTCGCCCTGCTCCACGGCAGGAAGCCCAGCGAGCTGCACGTGAAGGTGATGAACGTCTCGCTGATCCTCTACGCCGAGCATGAGTTCAACGCATCCACCTTCACCGCGCGGGTTTGCGCCTCGACCCTGTCCGACCTGTACTCCTGCGTCACCGGCGCCATCGGCTCGCTGCGCGGCCCGCTGCACGGCGGCGCCAACGAGGCGGCGATGGAACTGATCGAACGCTTCTCTTCGCCGCAGGAAGCCACCGCCGAGCTGCTGAAGATGCTCGAGCGCAAGGACAAGATCATGGGCTTCGGGCATGCCATCTACAAGGATTCCGACCCACGCAACGAAGTGATCAAGGGTTGGTCGAAGCAGCTCGCCGACGAGGTCGGCGACAAGGTCCTGTTCGCGGTTTCCGAGGCCATCGACAAGACCATGTGGGAGCAGAAGAAGCTGTTCCCCAACGCCGACTTCTACCACGCCTCGGCGTATCACTTCATGGGCATCCCGACCAAGCTGTTCACGCCGATATTCGTCTGCTCGCGGACCAGCGGCTGGACCGCCCACGTCTTCGAACAGCGCGCCAACAACCGCATCATCCGCCCGAGCGCCGAGTACACCGGCGTCGAGCAGCGCGCGTTCGTGCCGCTGGAGCAACGCTGATCCACGCCGTCCGGCGCGCCGAACGCGAGCGCGCCGGACGGTTGCCGCACCCAGAATTCGAAAGGCCGGCGTGGGCTGCGCCACGGCGCGAGCGACACGCTTCCGAACACCCCGTGATTGAGTCCGAGCCATGAACAGCGCACACCGCAAACCGCTCCCCGGCACCCGCCTGGACTACTTCGACGCCCGCGAGGCGGTCGAGGCGATCCAGCCCGGCGCCTACGCCAAGCTGCCCTATACCTCCCGCGTGCTCGCCGAGAACCTGGTGCGCCGTTGCGACCCGGCGACCCTGGAGGCTTCGCTGCGCCAACTGGTCGAGCGCAAGCGCGACCTCGACTTCCCCTGGTACCCGGCGCGGGTGGTCTGCCATGACATCCTCGGGCAGACCGCGCTGGTCGACCTCGCCGGCCTGCGCGACGCCATCGCCGACAAGGGCGGCGACCCGGCCCAGGTCAACCCGGTGGTGCCGGTGCAACTGATCGTCGACCACTCGCTGGCGGTGGAATGCGGCGGCTACGACCCCGAGGCCTTCGCCAAGAACCGCGCCATCGAGGACCGCCGCAACGAGGACCGCTTCCACTTCATCGACTGGACCAAGCAGGCCTTCCGCAACGTCGACGTGATCCCGCCGGGCAACGGCATCATGCACCAGATCAACCTGGAGAAAATGTCGCCGGTGATCCAGGCGCGCGACGGCGTGGCCTTCCCCGATACCTGCGTGGGCACCGACAGCCATACCCCGCACGTCGACGCCCTGGGCGTGATCGCCATCGGCGTCGGCGGCCTGGAAGCGGAAAACGTGATGCTCGGCCGCGCCTCCTGGATGCGCCTGCCGGACATCGTCGGCGTCGAGCTGAGCGGCCGTCGCCAGCCGGGCATCACCGCCACCGACGTGGTGCTGGCCCTGACCGAGTTCCTGCGCAAGCAGAAGGTGGTCGGCGCCTACCTGGAGTTCTACGGCGAAGGCGCCTCCAGCCTGACCCTCGGCGACCGCGCGACCATCTCCAACATGGCTCCGGAATACGGCGCCACTGCGGCGATGTTCGCCATCGACCAGCAGACCATCGACTACCTGCGCCTCACCGGCCGCGACGACGAGCAGGTCGCCCTGGTGGAGGCCTATGCGCGCACCGCCGGACTCTGGGCCGACAGCCTGGTCGACGCCGAGTACGAGCGGGTACTGAAGTTCGACCTGTCCAGCGTGGTGCGCAACATGGCCGGCCCGTCCAATCCGCACGCCAGGGTCGCCACCAGCGAACTGGCGGCGAAAGGCATCGCCGGCAACCTCGAGCGGGCCCGCGCCGAGGAAGCCGAGGGCCTGATGCCGGACGGCGCGGTGATCATCGCCGCGATCACCAGTTGCACCAACACCAGCAACCCGCGCAACGTGATCGCCGCCGGCCTGCTGGCGCGCAACGCCGACCGCCTCGGCCTGGTCCGCAAGCCATGGGTGAAGACCTCGCTGGCACCCGGCTCCAAGGTGGTCACCGAATACCTGCGCGAAGCCGGCCTGCTGCCGCACCTGGAAGCCCTCGGCTTCGGCGTGGTGGCCTACGCCTGCACGTCCTGCAACGGCATGTCCGGCGCCCTCGACCCGGCGATCCAGCAGGAGATCGTCGAGCGCGACCTGTACGCCACCGCGGTGCTCTCCGGCAACCGCAACTTCGACGGGCGCATCCACCCCTACGCCAAGCAGGCCTTCCTCGCCTCGCCGCCGCTGGTGGTGGCCTACGCCATCGCCGGGACCATCCGCTTCGACATCGAGCGCGACGTGCTCGGCGTGGTGGACGGCAAGGAGATCCGCCTGAAGGACCTCTGGCCGAGCGACGAGGAGATCGACGCAGTGGTCAGGGCGGCGGTGAAGCCCGAGCAGTTCCGCCAGGTCTACATCCCGATGTTCGACATCACCCACGGCGAGCGCGAGAAGGTCGACCCGCTCTACGCCTGGCGCCCGACGAGCACCTACATCCGCCGCCCGCCGTACTGGGAAGGCGCCCTCGCCGGCGAACGCACCCTGCGCGGCATGCGCCCGCTGGCGGTGCTGCCGGACAACATCACCACCGACCACCTGTCGCCGTCCAACGCGATCCTCGCCGACAGCGCGGCGGGCGAGTACCTGGCGAAAATGGGCCTGCCCGAGGAGGACTTCAACTCCTACGCCACCCACCGCGGCGACCACCTCACCGCGCAACGCGCGACCTTCGCCAACCCGAAGCTGTTCAACGAGATGGTGCGCAACGCCGACGGCAGCGTGAAGCAGGGTTCGCTGGCGCGGGTCGAGCCGGAAGGCAAGGTGATGCGCATGTGGGAAGCCATCGAGACCTACATGGAGCGCAAGCAGCCGCTGATCATCGTCGCCGGCGCCGACTACGGGCAGGGTTCTTCGCGCGACTGGGCGGCCAAGGGCGTGCGCCTGGCCGGGGTGGAGGCGATCGTCGCCGAGGGCTTCGAGCGCATCCACCGCACCAACCTGATCGGCATGGGCGTGCTGCCGCTGGAGTTCAAGCCGGGCACCACCCGCCTGACCCTGGGGATCGACGGCAGCGAGACCTTCGACGTGCTCGGCGCTCGCCGGCCGCGCGCCGACCTGACCCTGGTCATCCACCGGCGCGACGGGGAGCGGCTCGAAGTGCCGGTGACCTGCCGCCTGGACAGCGACGAGGAAGTCTCCATCTACGAAGCCGGCGGCGTACTGCAACGCTTCGCCCAGGACTTCCTGGAGGCGGCCGGCGCCTGATGGCGCCGGCGAAACACCCTGGTAGGACGGGCGACGCGTAGCGTCATCCGCCGACGACCGGCAGCGGCTGTCGAACGCAGCCGCTGCCCTTGAATTCGATTGCCGAGGACGACGACGCATGGCCCACCCCCCCCAGATCCGCATCCCCGCCACCTACCTACGCGGCGGCACCAGCAAGGGCGTGTTCTTCCGCCTGGAAGACCTGCCGGAATCCTGCCGGGTCCCCGGCGAGGCGCGCGACCGGCTGTTCATGCGGGTGATCGGCAGTCCCGACCCCTATGCCGCGCACATCGACGGGATGGGCGGCGCCACCTCCAGCACCAGCAAGTGCGTGATCCTCTCGAAGAGCAGCCAGCCGGGCCATGACGTCGACTACCTCTACGGCCAGGTCTCCATCGACAAGCCCTTCGTCGACTGGAGCGGCAACTGCGGCAACCTCTCCACCGGGGCCGGCGCCTTCGCCCTGCACGCCGGGCTGGTGGATCCGGCGCGGATACCGGAAAACGGCATCTGCGAGGTGCGCATCTGGCAGGCCAATATCGGCAAGACCATCATCGCCCACGTGCCGGTGAGCGGCGGCCAAGTCCAGGAAACCGGCGACTTCGAACTGGACGGAGTGACCTTCCCGGCGGCCGAGATCGTGCTGGAGTTCCTCGACCCGTCCGACGACGGCGAGGACGGCGGCGCCATGTTCCCCACCGGCAACCTGGTGGACGACCTGGAGGTGCCGGGGGTCGGCACCTTCAAGGCGACCATGATCAACGCCGGGATTCCCACGGTGTTCGTCAATGCCGAGGAGATCGGCTACCGCGGCACCGAGCTGCGCGAAGAGATCAACGGCGACCCGCAGCAACTGGCGCGCTTCGAACGGATCCGCGTCGCCGGCGCCCTGCGCATGGGCCTGATCAAGACCCCCGAGGAAGCCGCGACCCGCCAGCACACGCCGAAGATCGCCTTCGTCGCCCCGCCCCGCGACTACCGCACCGCCAGCGGCAAGCTGGTGGCGGCCGGCGATATCGACCTGCTGGTCCGCGCGCTGTCCATGGGCAAGCTGCACCACGCGATGATGGGTACCGCGGCGGTGGCCATCGGCACCGCCGCGGCCATTCCCGGCACCCTGGTGAACCTCGCCGCCGGCGGCGGCGAACGCAGCGCGGTACGCTTCGGCCATCCCTCCGGCACCCTGCGAGTGGGCGCCGAGGCCAGCCAGGCGAACGGCGAATGGACGGTGACCAAGGCGATCATGAGCCGCAGCGCGCGAATCCTCATGGAAGGCTGGGTGCGCGTACCCGGCGAGGCCTTCTGAACCGACCTATCCTTGCTCCGGCCTTCCGCCACCGCGAAAGGCCGGGGCGTCTTGCAGCCACGACAAGAAAAACCATCCCCGAACCAGCCTGACCCGAGAGGAAACCCACCACTTACGAACCACTGGAGTACGCGATGAGTGCCAACGTCGATCTCAACCAACGTCCCGACTACGACGCCGTCCTGCAGGACATCGCCGACTACGTGCTGGACTACCGCATCGATTCCGCGGAGGCCCTGGACACCGCCCGCAACTGCCTGATGGATACCCTCGGCTGCGGCCTGCTGGCGCTGCGCTTCCCGGAATGCACCAAGCACCTCGGCCCGCTGGTCGAGGGCACCCTGGTCCCGCACGGCGCGCGGGTGCCGGGCACCTCCTTCCGGCTCGACCCGGTCAAGGCCGCCTGGGACATCGGCTGCATCGTCCGCTGGCTGGACTACAACGACACCTGGCTGGCCGCCGAGTGGGGCCATCCCTCGGACAACCTCGGCGGCATCCTCGCCGTCGCCGACCACCTCTCGCAGAAACGCCTGGCCAACGGCGAAGCGCCGCTGAGCATGCGCCAGGTACTGGAAGCGATGATCATGGCCCACGAGATCCAGGGCGTGATCGCCCTGGAGAACTCGTTCAATCGCGTCGGCCTCGACCATGTGCTGCTGGTCAAGGTCGCGTCCACCGCCGTCTGCGCCAAGCTGATGGGGGCCGACCGCGAGCAACTGCTGGCCGCCCTCTCCCACGCCTTCGTCGACGGCCAGGCCCTGCGCACCTACCGTCACGCACCGAACGCCGGCTCGCGCAAGTCCTGGGCCGCTGGCGACGCGACGAGCCGCGGCGTACGCCTGGCGGACATCGCCTTGCGCGGCGAGATGGGCATCCCCGGCGTGCTCAGCGCGCCGCAGTGGGGTTTCTACGATGTCCTGTTCAGCCACACCAGCAAGGACCTGGCGACCAAGCCCGAGGACAAGCGGCGCTTCAGCTTCCCCCAGGGCTACGGCAGCTACGTGATGGAAAACGTGCTGTTCAAGATCAGCTTCCCCGCCGAATTCCACGCGCAGACCGCCGCCGAGGCCGCCGTGCGCCTGCATCCGCTGGTGAAGGACCGCCTGCAACGGATCAGCCGCATCGTCATCACCACCCACGAGTCGGCGATCCGCATCATTTCCAAGGTCGGCCCGCTGGCCAACCCCGCCGACCGCGACCATTGCCTGCAGTACATGACCGCCGTGCCGCTGATCTTCGGCGACCTGGTGGCCGAGCACTACGAGGACGCCTTCCACGCCGCCCACCCGCTGATCGACCGCTTGCGCGAGAAAATGGAGATCGTCGAGGAGCCGCGCTACAGCCGTGAATACCTGGAGGCGGACAAGCGCTCCATCGCCAACGCCCTGGAAGTGTTCTTCGACGACGGCAGCAGCACCGGCCAGGTCGCCGTGGAGTACCCGCTCGGCCATCGCCGCCGGCGCGCCGAAAGCATTCCGCTGCTGCAGGAGAAGTTCAAGGCCAACCTGGCCACGCGCTTCCCGCCGCAGCGCTGCCAAAGGATCTTCGACCTGTGCAGCCACCAGGCGTCACTGGAAGCCACGCCGGTGAACCGCTTCATGGACCTCCTGGCGATCTGAGCGCGCCCGCCTGGAAGGCGCTGGGCGGCTGGCCGAGGACCCGGCGGAACATGGTCGAGAAGGCTGCCGGGCTCTGGTAGCCGCAGTCCAGGGCGATGGCGGTGACCGTTTCGCCGCCGGCCAGCCGCGCCAGTGCCTGCACCACGCAGGCGCGTTGCTTCCAGGCCCCGAAGCTGAGGCCGGTGTAGCGACGGAAGGTGCGGTTGAAACTGCGCAGGCTGGTATGCAGCAGCCCGGCCCAGCGCTCGGCGCTGGCGCGGATGTCGGGCTCGACGAGGAACGCCTCGCAAAGCGCCAGCCAGCGCGGCTCGGGCGGCAAGGGCACGTGCAGCGGCAGCGTCTCGGCCGCCGCCAGCTCATGGAGCAACAGCGTCGCCAGCGCGCCGTCGCGACCTTCGGTGTCGTATTCCAGGGGCATGTCCACCGCCGCCAGCAACAGTTGCCGCAGCAACGGCGACACCGCCAGCACCTGGCAGTACGCCGGCATCGCCGTGGCGCTGCCGGGCTCGATGTACAGGCTGCGGGTGCTCACCCCGAGCATTCGCACCTCATGCTCGACGCCCGGCGGAATCCACACCGCGCGCTGTGGCGGCACCACCCAGCCGGCGTCGCCGGTACGCACCTGCATCACTCCGCTGGCACCGTACAGCAATTGCGCGCGACGGTGCCGATGGCGCGGCAGCAGGTAGCCGTCGGGATAGTCGGTACCCATGGCCACCACGGCCCGGGGCGTGGCGTCGTACTGCTCGATGGAAGCGTTGCGCATGGTCGAAGCACCTGGCCGAAACACGAATAGTATTGGCCAACCTCGCGAAGCGGGCCAACCCCGGGACACCTAAGCTGGCCTTCCGCTCTCGTTCCGGAAACCCGCCATGTTCTATCTCCTGCTCTTTCTCTGCGGCTGCCTCACCGGGGTCAGCGCCGTGTTGTTCGGCTTTGGCGGCGGCTTCGTGGTGGTGCCGCTGCTCTATCACCTGCTGCAACTCGGTCGCGCCGCCGACGACCCGCTGGCCCAGGCGGCCATGCAGGTCGCGGTGGCCACCTCGACCTGCGTGATGATCGTCAACGCCGCCCTCGCCACCTATCGCCACCGGCGCGCCGGCAGCCTGCTGCGCGCCTATGTCTGGCCGCTGGGCGCGTACATCGGTGTCGGCGCGGTGCTCGGCGCGGCGCTGGTCGGCCTGGCCAGCGGCGACTTCATCCGCCTGGCCTTCGTCGCCTACCTCGCCATCACCATCCTCGACTGCCTGTTGCGCCGCGGCTTCCTCAGCCGCGCCGAGGAGCGCCAGGCGCGGCCGCTGGGTGTCGGCGAGACGCGCCTGGGCGGAACGCTGATCGGTGCGATCGCCACCTTCCTCGGCGTCGGAGGCAGCGTGATGACCGTACCGCTGCTGCGCCGCTGCGGGCTGAGCATGACCCAGGCGACCTCCATGGCCAACCCGCTGAGCCTGCCGGTGGCTCTTGGCGGCACCCTTACCTATCTGGTCCTGGCCGGCTACCAGGAGCAAGGCCTGGGCCGAGGCTTCGTCGGCTACATCGACCTGCTGGCCTTCGCCACTCTGGCCGGCGGCGGCTGGCTCGGCATCCGCCTGGCGACCCCGCTGATCGGGCGGATTCCCGATGCGCTGCATGCGCGGGTGTACGTCGGCCTGCTGGCGGCGGTGATGCTGAGCATGCTGGCGGGCTGATGCCCCAGCCTGGGTAGGGCGAATAACGCCAACGGCGTTATCCGCCGGATGCACCGGACCGGATATCGGCGCAACGAAAAAAGGGCCTCGTCCGAGGCCCCTTTTCTTTTCCGGCGCTACACCGCTCAGGACGCCGCGCGGCTTACCGAGCCGGTGCCGGCAGGCTCCTTCGGCGCCAGGTTGAAGGCGTAGTACAGGACGGTCAGCAGCAGGATGAACGGCGGGCCGATGTAGAGGGCGATGCGGGTGTCCTCGAAGAAGGCCATCAGCACCACCACCATCACCAGGAACGCCAGCGCCAGGTAGGAACTGAGCGGGTACAGCCACATGCGGTATTGCAGCTTGTCGCACTCGGCCGGGCTGAGCGTCTTGCGGAAGCGCAACTGGGCCAGCAGGATCATCGCCCAGGTCCAGATCGCGCCGAAGGTGGCGATGGAGGTCACCCAGACGAACACCTTCTCCGGCACCAGGTAGTTCAGCAACACGCCCAGCAGCAGCGCCAGGATCGACAGGATCAGCGCCCGGCGCGGTACGCCGCTGCGCGAGGCCTTGCCGAAGAAGGCCGGGGCCTGGCGATGCTGGGCCAGGCTGTAGAGCATGCGCCCGGTGCTGAAGATGCCGCCGTTGCAGGACGACAGCGCGGCGGTGATCACCACGAAGTTGATGATCCCGGCGGCGGTCTTGATGCCCATGCGCTCGAAGGTCATCACGAAGGGGCTGCCCTGGGTGCCGATCTCGTTCCACGGATAGAGCGACATGATCACGAACAGCGAGCCGACATAGAACAGCAGGATGCGCCAGAACACCGAGTTGATCGCGCTGGGAATGGTCTTGGTCGGGTTACGCGCTTCGCCGGCGGTGAGGCCGATCATTTCCACCCCGAGGTAGGCGAACATCACCATCTGCAGCGACATCAGCACGCCCTGGATGCCATTGGGCATGAAGCCGCCGTGGGCCCAGAGGTTGGAGATGCCGGTGGCGATGCCGTCGTTGCCGAAGCCGAAGGCGATCATGCCGATGCCGACCACCACCATCGCCAGGATGGTGACGATCTTGATCAGGGCGAACCAGAACTCGAACTCGCCGAAGGCACGCACCGCGATGAGGTTGATCGTGCCCATGCTCGCCAGGGCCGCCAGGGCCCAGATCCAGCGCGGCACGTCGGGGAACCAGATGCCCATGTAGACGGCGACGGCGGTGATCTCGGCGACACAGGTCACCAGCCAGAGGAACCAGTAGTTCCAGCCGGTGATGAAGCCCGCCAGCGGGCCCAGGTAATCCTTGGCGTACTGGCTGAAGGAACCGGCCACCGGATTGTGTACCGCCATCTCGCCGAGGGCGCGCATGATCACCAGGATCGCCAGGCCGCCAAGGATGTAGGAGATCATGATGGCCGGGCCGGCCATCTGGATGGCCTTCGCCGAGCCCAGGAACAGGCCGACGCCGATACAGGCGCCGAGCGCCATCAGGCGGATGTGTCGCTCACCGAGCTCGCGCTTCAGGGAGCCGTCTTGAACCTTCTGTTCGCCGACAGACGACATGGGAACAACCTCATTTTGTTATTGAGATAGATCAGTTGCGGACTCGCTCGTACGGTCGGGGTAGGGAAGCGGATTTCACCAACGGCGCGGCCCCTGCGCGATACCGCACAGCGGGCGACGACGGGGCGTCATAGGTTCCAGGACTGCACACCGGAAGAGGCTGTCCGCTCTCGTGGAGCGAACGTGGGCATTGCGGGAGTCGACTACAACTGAGGTCGGGCCGGAGTTTTACACAAGATTTCGAGGCCGTCATGCCCCGCGACAGGGCAACTGGACCAAAGGCGTAAGCGCTCTGCAACGCCCATTGCGGGGCTGAAAGGTTTCATTCGGCGAGTCCCGCCCGCAGCAACAGGGACAGCGGCCTGCCGAGCCGGGGATGGACGGTTTCGCTCAGGCCCCGCAGGCGCCAGCCGCTGCCGTCGAGCAGCGCCAGCCAGGACTCCAGGGTGCGGAAATACCAGGGCATGCTGTCGCGGAAGCCTTCGCCGAAACCGTCGAAGCGCTCCTCGCGCCAGCCGTCGCGGTAGTCCTCGTCGCCGGCGGCCCAGGGATGCAGGGTCTGGATCAGCAACTCGCCGCCGCTTTCCAGCAGAGCCGGCCAGGCCGCCAGGCAACCGGCAAGGTCTTCGTCGAGCAGGGAGAAATTGCACACCAGGGCGTCGAAACGACCGAGCCCCGAGGCCGCATCCAGCTCGCGGTAGGCCAGGCGCCGGAAGCTACCGCCGCCCGCCGCGCGGGCGAGTTCGATCAGTTCCGGCGAGGCGTCGATGCCGACGCATTCGCCGACCTCGCCGGCCAGCGCCCGGCACAGCCAGCCCTCGCCGCAGCCGATATCCAGCAGGCGCCGCGGCGCGCGCTGGCGCAGCGCCTGGAGAATCGCGTCGTCGGTGGCCAGGCGGCGGCTTTCCAGGCGTCCCTCGCGCACGGCGCGGGCCCAGGCCTCGGCATTGCCGCGCCAGCTGCGCTCGAGCCGTCGGCTGCGCTCCATGGGGTCAGCGCAGGGGTTCGCGGCAGCGGAGGTCGCGGTAGGGGCCGTCGAGCCTGACCCAGCCGTCTCCCGGCGAGGTCTGCATGCAGGCGACCTGGCCGTCGAGCTTGCTCTGCCATTTGTAGAAGGGCGCCGGCGCGGCCTGCGCCGCGAGGCCGGAGAAACCCGCCAGGACGACACCGACGAGAAGGGGGAAAAGTGTGCGCATCGACATTCCGGACCCGAAACACAAGGAACTCAGACAGACACTCTAACCCCTGCGCCACGCCGCTCCAATCCTCGGTCGTCCGATTGCCGCCGGGGAGATTTTCCTTGCACGAATGACAGCAGGGTTGCAGCGGGACAACTAGACTTCCCCCCAGGTGCGGATGAATTGCGCAGCTACAGGCGGTGCGAGCATGGGTGCATCAGAACGATCCACGAACGACCCTTCCGAGCTGCAACCCTGCAGTCTCCCTGCCTCCGCTTCTCCTCGAAAAAGCCGTCTCCGCCAACGCCTGATGCTGATCGGCTTCGCCTTGCCGATCCTCGCCGCGGTGGGCATCGTGGTACTTCACGAAGCGCACACCTCGCGGCTGCAGGCACGCGAGCTGGCACGCTACGCTGCGACCCTGGACTACGAGGTGCGCCAGGGTCCCAGCGAGGCCATCCTGTTCCCGGCGGACGGCCCCTTCGACCGCCGCCTCGGCTACCAGTTGCTGCCTTCGTTCATGCAGCGCCTGTACGACCGCGACTACGCCATCACCCGCCAGGCGCACTTCTCCCCGGCGCTGATGCGCTACGCCGAACACCGGCTGTTCCCGCCCTACGCGGAAAAGGCCCAGGCCGGGCTGGACATCGCCGATTGCCGCGGCGTGCCGATCTACGACTTCCGCTATCCGCAACGGCGCTACGCGAACTTCGCCAGCCTGCCGCCGCTGGCGGTGCAGAGCCTGCTGTTCATCGAGAACCGCGACCTGCTCGATCACGAACGCCCCTACCTCAACCCGGCGGTGGACTGGGGTCGCTTCACCCAGGCGGCGCTGTCGCAGGTCGGCAAGATGCTCGGCTTCAGCGCGCACTCCTCCGGCGGCAGCACCCTGGCGACCCAGATCGAGAAATACCGCCACTCTGCCGAAGGGCGCACCGGCAGCATCGGCGACAAGCTGCGGCAGATGCTCTCGGCCAGCGTACGCAGCTATCGCGAAGGCCCGGCCAACTTCGCCGCGCGCCAGGACATCGTGCTCACCTACCTCAACTCGGTGCCGCTATCGGCGGCGCCGGGCTACGGCGAGGTCACCGGCCTGGCCGATGGCCTGTGGGTCTGGTACGGCGCCGACTACCGGCAGGTCGGCGAGGCCCTCGACGGCAAGGCCGGACTCGCCGCCCAGGGCCTGGCCCTGCGCCAGGTGCTGGCGCTGATGATCGCCCACCGCCGGCCTTCCTTCTATCTGGCGCCGCGCGGCCGCGACGAGCTGGACCGGATGACCGACAGCCACCTGCGGGTCCTGACCCAGGCCGGCGTCATCGAGGCGCCGTTACGCGATGCGGCGCTGGCGCAGAAGCTGGCGTTCCGCGACCCACGCAGCCAGCCGACGGTGCAACCGCTGCCGACCAACAAGGGCGTGACCCTGGCTCGCACCCGCCTGGCCGGGATGCTCGGCGTGCCACTGTACGACCTCGACCGTCTCGACCTGCGGGCCAATACCACCCTCCAGCACGAGTTGCAGGAAAGCGTCACCGCCTACTTGCAGAAACTCGCCGACCCGGACTACGCCGCCCAACTCGGGCTGATCGGCGAACGCCTGCTGACCCCGACCTCGACCCGCTCGGTACGCTACAGCTTCACCCTGTTCGAACGTACGCCGAGCGGCAACCAGGTGCGGGTGCAGACCGACAACACCGACCAGCCCTTCGACATCAACGAAGGCAGCAAGCTGGAGCTGGGCTCCACCGCCAAGCTACGGGTGCTGGCCAGCTACCTGGAGACCGTCGCGCAGATCCACCGCGACTATGGCGGCATGAGCGTCGCCGAGCTGCGCAAGGTGGAAGTGGAGCCGCTCGATTTCATCCTCCGCTGGGGCATCGACCACCTGGTGGCCAGCCGCGACCGCGATCTTTCCGCGATGCTCCAGGCGGCCATGGAACGGCGCTATTCGGCCAGCCCCTACGAGAGCTTCTTCACCGGCGGCGGGCTGCACACCTTCAACAACTTCCGCAAGGAAGACAACGGCCGCCGGCCGATGCTGCTGGAAGCCCTGCGCGAATCGATCAACCTGCCCTTCGTGCGCCTGCTGCGCGACCTGATCCGCCACGACATCTACCAGAACGCCGGGAGCAAGGTGCAATTGCTGGCCGACGACAAGGACCCGCGCCGCGCCGACTACCTCGACCGTTTCGTCGACAAGGAAAGCCAGGTCTACCTGCGCCGCTTCTGGGTCAAGTACCGCGACAAGGACGCCAACCAGCGCCTGGAGACCTTCCTCGACGGCCTGCGTCCCTGGCCGGTGCGGCTGGCTGCGATCCATCGCTACCTGCAGCCACAGGCCGACCTGGCGAGCTTCAGCGCCTTCCTCCGCGAACGCCTGCCCCGCGGCAGCCTGACCGACAAGCGCGCCGCCGAGCTGTACGAGCGCTACGGCCCGGGCAAGTTCAACCTCAACGACCAGGGCTACGTCGCCCGCGTGCACCCGCTGGAGCTATGGCTGCTCGGCTATCTGCAGAAGCAGCCGCAGGCGACCTTCGGCGAGGCGGTGGCGGCCAGCGGCGCCGAGCGCAAGGAAGTCTACGGCTGGCTGTTCAAGTCGCGGCACAAGAACGCCCGCGACAAGCGCATCCGCATCCTGCTGGAGGTGGAGGCCTTCCTCGACCTGCACCAGCAATGGAAGAAACTCGGCTATCCCTTCGATCACCTGGTGCCGTCCTACGCCACCGCCCTGGGCAGCTCCGGCGACCGCCCGGCGGCGCTGGCCGAACTGATGGGGATCATCGTCAACGATGGCGTGCGCATGCCGACCCTGCGCCTGGAGCACCTCGACTTCGCCCTGGGTACGCCCTACGAGACGCGCTTCGCCCCGGAAGCCACCCTCGGCCAGAGAGTGATGACCTCGGAGGTCGCCGCCACCCTGCGCAACGCGCTGTCCCAGGTGGTCGACGCCGGCACCGCGCGGCGCCTGCAAGGCACCTTCAGCCGTCCGGACGGCGCGCCGCTGGTGATGGGCGGCAAGACCGGCACCGGCGACAACCGCCTGCAGACCTTCAGCGCCGGCGGCCACGTGCGCAGTTCGAAGGCACTGAACCGCACCGCCACTTTCGTCTTCTACATCGGCCCGCGGCACTTCGGTACCCTCACCGCCTACGTCGACGGCAGCGAGTCGAGCCAGTTCAAGTTCACCTCGGCCCTGCCGGTGCAGGTACTCAAGGGCATGGCACCGCTCCTCAGGGACTACCTCGACCCACGCACCGCCACCCGCTGCCAGGTACCGTTGTCGCCGCAACAGATCGGCCGCCTGTAGCGGTTCAGCGCACCGGCCAGTACCAGGCCGGCCGGTCCAGCTCGCGCAGCCCCTGGATGCGGGTCTCGCCGAAGTCCTTCTCCAGCCCCAGCGAATGGCATTCCGGGTGTTCTTCGAGCGTCGCGACAAGCCGCGCGGCGTGCGACACCACCAGCACCTGGGAGTGCTGCGCGGCCTGGCCGACCAGGCGCCCGAGGGCCGGCAGCAGGTCGGGATGCAGGCTGGTTTCCGGTTCGTTGAGCACCAGCAGCGCCGGCGGCCGCGGCGACAACAGGGCGGCGATCCACAGCAGGTAGCGCAGGGTGCCGTCCGACAGCTCCGCGGTGCGCAGCGGCCGCAGCAGGCCGGGCTGCTCGATCAGCACTTCGAAGCGCCCTCCCGGGTTGTCGATGTGCAGGCGGCTGCCGGGAAAGGCATCGTCCACCGCCTCGTCCAGCGCCGCCGCATCGCCGATCTCGCGGATGGTCTGCAGGGCCGCGGCCAGGTCGGCGCCGTCGGCGCCCAGCACCGGCGTATGGGTGCCGATCTGCGGGCGCCGCGCCGGTGCCTCGGCGTCGCTGCGGAAATGGTCGTAGAAGCGCCAGGAGCGGATCCGCTCGCGCAGGCCGAGCAGTTCCGGCACCTGTCGCGGGTCCACCGCCGCGCCCAGCATGCTGTCGAAGGTGGCGAGGTGCTGCGCCGCCACTTCCCAGCGACCGCCGCCGCCGCGTGCGCGCAACAACGGCCCGCGACGGTCGACCAGGACATTGGCCGGGCGCAGGAACGGGCCGGCCCAGATGCATTCGCGCTTGATCACCGGGTCGAGACCGAACTTGCTCTGGCTTGGCTCCGGCAGGCCGAGGTCGATGCAATAACCGAAATCCTCCCCGGCGAAGCCCAGGCGCAGGTTCACCGACTGCCGGCGCACGCTGCCTTCGATCGGCTGGGCGCCACTGCGCATGGCCCGGCTGATGTCCTCCGGTCCCGCCCACAGGGTCGATGGCAGGCCGCCCTCGCGCGCCAGCGACGGGATCACTTCGCCGCGCGCGCTGTCCGCCAGCAGGCGCAAGGCCCGGTAGACGTTGGACTTGCCGGCGCCGTTGGCGCCGGTGATCAGGTTCAGGCGCCGCAGCGGCATCACCAGGTCGCGCAGGGTGCGGTAGTTGGACACCGCCAGGGTGGTCAGCATGGCTGCTCTCGAAGGAACGGAAACGCGGCCGATTGTAGGCCAAGTGCCGCATCGCTTACTTGAGCCCGGCCACCCCGGCGACGATCAACCCGACAGAAATCAGCTTCACCGCCGTCAGGCTCTCGCCAAGCAGCAGGACGCCGAGGAACACCGTGCCCAGCGAACCGATCGCGGTCCAGATCGGATAGGCGACGCTGACCGGCAACTCGCGCAGCGCCAGGGTCAGGAAATAGATCCCGCCGATCGCCGCGACCACCGTCAGCAGCGATGGCCAGAGCTTGCCGAAGCCGTTGGAGAACTTCATGCCCATGGCGAAGGCGACCTCGAAGGCCGCCGCCACCAGCAGATGGAACCAGGCCATGGCGGCTCCTCAGGCCGACTGCGCCAGCGCCAGCAGGCGCTGTTCCGCCTCGGCGCAGGAGTCCTCGAAGGACCTGCCGCCGGATTCCTCGCCTTCCGCCGCGACCACCGTGACCTCGTCGATGCCGATGAAACCCAGCGCGGTGCGCAACCAGGGATCGGCGTGGTTCATCGCCTGGTTCTCGCCGCCCGGGCCGAAGCCATGGCCACCGCGACTGGTGACGATCAGCGCACGCTTGCCGCGCAGCAGCGGCCGGTACTGGGCGACGCCATTGTCGAGGACGAAATCGAAGGTCACCCCGAGGCGCACGATCTGGTCGATCCAGGCCTTCAGGCCGCTGGGCACGCTGAAGTTGTACATCGGCGTGGAGATCACCAGTAGGTCGCTGTCGAACAGTTCACCGACCAGTTGGTCGCTCAGCGCCAGGTCGGCCTGCATCGCCAGCGAACGCTGTTCCGGCTGGGGATGGAAGGCGGCGGCGACGAAGGCCTCGGTGACCGCCGGAAGCGGTACCCGGCCGACTTCGCGGCGAGCCACGCGGGCCTGCGGATGGGCTTCGCGATAGGCCGCCAGGAAAACCTCGGCGAGACGCCGGGACTGCGAGCGCTCGCCTCGCGGACTGGCATGCACTGCAAGAATTCTACTCATCTGTATCTCCTTGGATTCGGCTAGACTCGAATGGCCTCAAGGCCCTTCTCCTGGAGCCAGAAATTATTGGCAGCGGGGGTTCCCGACAAATGAGCAATAGTTGTTCAGGGTGAATTCAGTTCACCCATGGAGATTCCCATGTTCGCTTCCCTGCCGCTGACCGCGTTGCGCACCTTCGAATCGGCGGCCCGCCAGTCGAGCTTCAAGGCCGCCGCCGAGGAGCTTGCGGTAACGCCAACCGCGGTTTCCCACCAGATCCGTTCGCTGGAAGCCTGGCTCGGCGTTCCGCTGTTCCAGCGCCTGCCACGGAAAGTGCGCCTGACCGACTGCGGCGAAAGGCTGTTCCGCAGCCTGCACGGGGCCCTACTGGAAATTTCGCAGAGCGTCGACACCCTGCGTCCGCAGCGCAGCGGCGGCAACCTGACGGTCTCCACCACCCCGGCCTTCGCCGCCCTCTGGCTGGTGCCGCGTCTCGGCCGCTTCTACGCCGCGCACCCGCAGATCAACCTGCGCCTGGACACCAACTGCGAAGTCCTCGACCTGCACCAGGACGCCAGCATCGACCTGGTGATCCGCTACAGCCTCGACGACTACCCGAACTTCTACGGTCTCTGCCTGTTCGACGAATGCTTCGCGGTCTACGGCTCGCCGGCCCAGGTCGCCCTGGCCGGAGAACGGCAGCCGACCCTGATCAGCGTGCGCTGGCACAACTCCAGGCTCTACGCCCACGGCTGGGAGGCCTGGTGCGCTCAGGCCGGCGAAGACTGGATGGAGGGCCAGCCGGTGATCCGCCAGTACGACGAGGAGCACTATGCCCTGCAGGCGGCCATCGCCGGCCAGGGACTGGTGCTGGCCAGTTCGATCCTGGTTTCGGAAAGCGTCGCCAGCGGCCTGCTGCAACCCTACAGAGCGGATATCAGTGTCGACGGCGCCGGCTACAGCGCGCTATGCGTGCCCGGACGGGAACGTCATCCGCCGGTGAAGGCATTCTTCGAATGGCTGAGGCTGGAGGCACGACAGTCGGGGCACGCTTGCCGGCTGGAGCGGGACGCCTGAGCGGCGCGGCGGGACAGGAACAACGCGGCTGCCGTTATCCGTCCTGCGCGGCCAGGCGCAGCAGCCGCCGGAAAAAACGACGGCCCGCACCTTGCGGGGCGGGCCGTCTCCATGCGCGGGCGCTTCACGCGCCCACAGGCTCGATCAGCGCTGGGTTACCGGAGCGGCGGAACCCTGGTGCGCCTCGCGGTACTCCTGCTCCGCATCGTCGAAGCGCTTGAGCATGCTCGTCGAAGGCGCCTTGCCGAGCAGGCTGAAGACGACGATGGCGACGCTGGCGAAGAGGAAGCCGGGGATGATCTCGTACAGGCCGGTCCAGCCCAACAGGTTCTTCCACAGGATCACTGTCGCTGCGCCGACGATCATGCCGGCCAGCGCACCGTTGCGGGTCATCCGCTTCCACAGCAGGGAGAACAGCACCAGCGGGCCGAAGGCGGCGCCGAAGCCGGCCCAGGCATAGGACACCAGGCCGAGCACGCGGTTTTCCGGGTTGGCGGCCAGCCAGATGGCGATCACCGCCACCAGCAGCACCATGGCGCGACCGACCCAGACCAGTTCCAGCTGGCTGGCGCCCTTGCGCAGGAAGGCCTTGTAGAAGTCCTCGGTGAGCGCCGAGGAGCAGACCAGCAGCTGGCAGCTCAGGGTGCTCATGACCGCGGCGAGGATGGCGGACAGCAGCACGCCGGCGACCCACGGGTTGAACAGGATCTTGGCCAGCTCGATGAACACCCGCTCGGGGTTGTCGCTGACCGCGCCGGCCTGCTCCGGATGCGCCTGGAAGTAGGCGATGCCGAAGAAGCCCACGGCCACGGCGCCGCCGAGGCAGAGGATCATCCAGGTCATGGAGATGCGGCGCGCGGCCGGGATCGATTTCACCGAATCGGCGGCCATGAAGCGCGCCAGGATGTGCGGCTGGCCGAAGTAGCCCAGGCCCCAGGCCATCAGCGAGATCACGCCGATGAAGGAGGCGCCCTTGAGCATGTCGAAGCTGGTCGCGTCCTTCAGCTCGATGGCGGTGAAGGTCGGCTCGACGCCGCCGGTGGCGAGCATCACGATCACCGGGGTGAGGATCAGCGCGAAGATCATCAGCGAGGCCTGCACGGTGTCGGTCCAGCTCACCGCGAGGAAGCCGCCGATGAAGGTGTAGGCGATGGTCGCCGCGGCGCCGGCCCACAGCGCAGTCTCGTAGGAGAGGCCGAAGGTGCTCTCGAACAGGCGCGCACCGGCGACGATGCCGGAAGCGCAGTAGATGGTGAAGAACACCAGGATCACCAGGGCCGAGAAGATCCGCAGCAGGCGGCTGTTGTCCTCGAAGCGGTTGGTGAAGTAATCGGGCAGGGTCAGCGCGTTGCCGTTGTGCTCGGTCTGCACCCGCAGGCGGCCGGCGACGAACAGCCAGTTGAGGTAGGCGCCGACGATCAGGCCGATGGCGATCCAGCTTTCGGACAGGCCGGACAGGTACACCGCGCCGGGCAGGCCCATCAGCAGCCAGCCGCTCATGTCGGAGGCGCCGGCGGACAGCGCCGTGACGAAGCTGCCGAGGCTGCGGCCGCCGAGGATGTAGTCGGAGAAGTTGTTGGTGGAGCGATATGCCGCCAGGCCGATCAGGACCATGGCCGCGATGTAGATCACGAAGGTGATCAGCGTGGGCGTATTGACACTCATAGGGACTCCCCTATTGCTTGTTTTTATCCGGGCCCTTGCGTGTGCAAGCAACGGGTAGCGGGCCCTTGGTTGGCAGAATGGCGCTTGTGGCGTCACTCCGTGAGCGCTTGCCGGAGCAAGCCGGAAACGTGGGTGGCCTCAAACGAGTCCGAACAGGCCCACGCCTCACGATCCTTCCCCTGTCGGGCAGGGAAAATCGTCCTTTATGGTCCGTTCCGGGCACGCACCGGAACGGCGGTCATTTCCCTCGGCGTTCGCTGCGGCGAACCCCGGAAACCGACCCGGGCGCCAAGGCGCCCGGGAACGGAGTATCACTCGGCGTCGGCCAGCGACAGCAGCGACGCGTTGCCGCCCACCGCGGTGGTGTTCACCGACGTGGTGCGCTCGCTGACGAAACGCAGCAGGTAGTTCGGCCCGCCGGCCTTGGGACCGGTGCCGGACAGCCCGTGGCCGCCGAACGGTTGCACGCCCACCACCGCGCCGATCTGGTTGCGGTTGATGTAGAGGTTGCCGACCCGCGCCAGCTCTTCGATGCGACGGGCGGTTTCCTCGTTGCGGCTATGGACCCCCATGGTCAGGCCGAAACCGGTGGCGTTGATCGCCTGCACGACCTTTTCCAGGTCCTGCGCGGCATAACGCACCACGTGCAGCACCGGGCCGAAGTTCTCTTTCTTCAGCTCGTCGATGCCGCTGATCTCGAACGCGACGGGAGCGACGAAGTGACCGTTCAGGTTGCCCGGCACCTTGGTCTCGGCGATCAGCTTGCCGGCGGCCTTCAGCGCGGCGATGTGCTGCTCCAGGCCGGCCTTGGCCTCGGCGTCGATCACCGGGCCGACGTCGCTGACGCGCACGTCGGTCGGGCCGACCTTCAGCTCGGCCATGGCGCCCTTGAGCAACTCGATCACCCGCTCGGCGATGTCCTGCTGCACGTACATCACGCGCAGCGCGGAGCAGCGCTGGCCGGCGCTGGTGAACGCGGATTGTACCGCATCCTTGATCACCTGTTCCGGCAAAGCGGTGGAATCGACGATCATCGCGTTCTGCCCGCCGGTCTCGGCGATCAGGGTGGCGATGGCGCCGGGCTTCTCGGCCAGTTGGCGGTTGATGATGCGGGCGGTGTCGGTGGAGCCGGTGAAGGCCACCCCGGCGACCCGCGCGTCACGGCAGAACACGCCGCCGAGGGTGGCGCCGTCGCCCGGCAGCAGGGCGATAACGTCCCTCGGCAGGCCGGCTTCGAACATCAGTTCGACGGTGCGCGCGGCGATCAGGCTGGTCTGCTCGGCCGGCTTGGCCAGCACGGTGTTGCCGGCCACCAGCGCGGCGCTGATCTGGCCGAGGAAGATCGCCAGCGGGAAGTTCCACGGGCTGACGCAGGCGAAGATGCCGCGGCCTTCGTAGAACAGCTCGTTGCGCTCGCCGGTCGGGCCGCGCAGTTCCTCGCGGACCAGGCGCTGGCGGGCCTGCTGGGCGTAGTAGCGGCAGAAGTCGACCGCCTCGCGGATCTCGTCGATACCGTCCTGCAACGACTTGCCGGCTTCCAGGGTGCACAGCGCCATCAGCTCGCCGCGCTGGGCTTCCAGCAGGTCGGCGAGACGTTCGAGGATGCCGGCGCGCTCGTCCACCGGGGTGGCGCTCCAGCGCGGCCAGGCCGCCTGCAACACGTCGAGGGCCTTGCCGGCCTGCTCGGCGGACGCGTACTGGACGCTGCCGACCAGCCTCTCCAGGTCGTACGGGCAACGCACTTCGTGGGCCGGGCCGGAAAGTTTCTCGCCGTTGACGATCGGCGCGGCTTGCCACTGGCGGGTCAGGTGCGGCTTGTAGGCGAGCTCCAGCTCGTTCCACTGGTTCTGGATGTTCATGTTGATGCCCTGGGAGTTTTTCCGCCCGGCGCCGAAGATCGCCTGGGGCAGAGGGATACGGTCGTTGGCCAGCGTCTTGAACTGGCGCAGTTGGGTAACCGGGTGCTGGATCAGCGTCTCCACCGGCACGCGCGGGTCCACCAGCTTGTGCACGAAGGAAGAGTTGGCGCCGTTCTCCAGCAGGCGCCGGACCAGGTACGGCAGCAGGTCCTTGTGCGCGCCGACCGGGGCGTAGATGCGCACGTTGCGGCGGTACTTCTCGATCACCGTGTCGTACAGCGCGTCGCCCATGCCGTGCAGGCGCTGGAACTCGAAGTCGCGCTCCTCGCCGCCGGCGGCCCTGGCTTCGTCGGCCAGGGCGAGGATGGCGGTCACGGTGTGGGCGTTGTGGCTGGCGAACTGCGGGTAGATCACCCCGCGGGTGTGCTCGCTGAGCAGGTAGCGGGCGCAGGCCAGGTAGGAAGTGTCGGTGCCTTCCTTGCGGGTGTAGACGGGGTAGCCATCGGCGCCCTGCACCTGGCACTGCTTGATCTCGCTGTCCCAGTAGGCACCCTTCACCAGGCGCAGCGGGATGCGTGCGCCAAGCTCGCGGCCGAGCAGGGTCAGCCATACCAGCACCGGCAGGCAGCGCTTGGAGTAGGCCTGGATGACCAGGCCGAACTCGCCCCAGCCGGCGATGGCCGGGTCGCGCATCAGCTTCTCGTAGAGTTCGAGGGACAGCTCCAGGCGATCGGCTTCCTCGGCGTCGATGGTGATGCCGACGTTCAGCTTGCGCGCGCGCACCGCCAGTTCCAGGACGTTGGCGAACAGCTCGCTGAGCACCCGCTCGCGCTGCGCCACTTCGTAGCGCGGATGCAGCGCCGAGAGCTTGATCGAGATCGACGGCCGCGGCCCCGGACCGACCTGCGGCTCGGCGCCGACAGTGTCGATGGCCTGGCGGTAGTCGGCCATGTATTTCTCGGCGTCGGCGGCGGTCAGCGCGGCCTCGCCGAGCATGTCGAAGGAATAGGTGTAGCCCTGCTCGCGGCATGGACGACCGTTCTTCAGCGCTTCGGAGATGGTCCGGCCAAGCACGAACTGCTTGCCCATCAGCTTCATCGCCTGATTCATCGCGGCGCGGATCACTGGTTCGCCGGAGCGCTGCACCAGCCGGCTGATGACGCTCGGGGCGCGGCCGTCGGTGCGTTCGTCGATGTTCACCACCTTGCCGGTCATCACCAGGCCCCAGGCGGCGAAATTGACCAGAACGTTGTCGCTCTGGCCGAGATGGCGCTGCCAGTCGGCGGCGGACAGCTTGTCGCGGATCAGCGCGTCGGCGGTCGCCGCGTCAGGCACACGCAACAGCGCCTCGGCCAGACACATCAGCATCAGGCCTTCCTGGGTGTCCAGGCTGTATTGGCGCAGGAGTGCGTCGAGGGTATCGACGGCGTTGTCCCGGCTGCGCACGGTTTCGATCAGTGCGCGGGCGTTGCGGCGGATAGCCTCGATGCCGTCGGGACCGGGGTCGGCGAGCTGCAGCAGTTCGCCCAGGTAGGCTTCCTCGTCGACCGCGTAGTTGGCGCTGATGACAGGGAAGAATTCGGCTGCGGACCGGGTCTGGTCCTCGCCCTGCAAGACGTGACTGGCTTTGAACATCACGCCCTCCTCTTGTGGAGCCATTGTTATTGAAAGAAGTCCAGCCAGGCGTCCATTGCCCGGGGCACCGCCGCCGACGGGTTGTGCCGGCGGCGCGGCACGTCCTGTGGCGCGGGAATACGGATCAGTATGGGTCAGGCCCATTCCGCCGGCGCGAGGCACCAGCGGATAGCGGAATGTAGTGGCTGCGAGAGGGGCGATTCTTGCGAAAGACTCTGGAGTTTTTGCGGAAAACTCCTGGCCGCGGAACTTTCCCGTTCCTCTTCGCCGGCAGGCATGCGGACATTGCCGCTGCTCGTCGGCACGACGCCATGCAGAGTGGCTACGCGGGTCTATCGACACAAAAAGAAATAATATAACATCCCAATAAATACGCCGACCCGACCCCGTCGCCCCTCCTCCGGGAAGGGCCTGGGTTCGCTTTGGCCTGAAAAAAGTCCGACCCATGACCATGGAGCCCGCAATGTCCTCTTCCGGCCTTTTCCCTTCCCGTCCGCTCTGGCCTCTCACGCCACTGGCGCTGGCCTGCCTGATCGTTTCGGGGGAAACGCTCGGCGCCGACGGCCGCCCCAGCGAATTGCCCTCCCAGGTGATCACCGCCAACCCACTGGGCAACGAATCTCCCGCCACGCCCAGCAGCGTGCTCGAAGGCGACGAGCTGACCCTGCGTCAGAAAGGCAGCCTCGGCGAAACCCTCAACGGCCTGCCCGGGGTGTCCTCCACCTACTTCGGACCGGGCGCCAGCCGACCGGTGATCCGCGGCATGGACGGCGACCGCATCCGCCTGCTGCGCAACGGCGTCGGCGCGCTCGACGCCTCGTCGCTGTCCTACGACCACGCGGTGCCGGAAGACCCCAACAGCGTCGAACGCCTGGAAGTGGTACGCGGCCCGGCCGCCCTGCTCTACGGCGGCAATGCCATCGGCGGGGTGGTGAACAGCTTCGACAACCGCATCCCCAGCGAACCCGTCGACGGCATCCACGGCAGCGGCGAACTGCGCTATGGCGGCGCCGACACCACCCGTAGCCGCTCCGGCGCACTGGAGGCCGGCGACGGCAACTTCGCCCTGCACGTGGACGCCGCCAGCCGCGAGTTCAACGACGTCAGGATTCCCGGCTACGCCCATTCCAGCCGCCAGCGGCAGATTGACGGCGACACCGGCAAGCATCGGGTGCAGAACAGCGACGGCCGCCAGGACGGCGGCGCCGTCGGTGGCTCCTATCACTGGGAGCACGGTTACGCCGGCCTCTCCTACAGCGGCTACGACAGCAACTATGGCTCGCCGGCCGAGGACGACGTACGCCTGAAGATGCAGCAGGACCGCTACGCCTTCGCCTCCGAGATCCGCGACCTCGAAGGCCCGTTCACCTCGCTGAAGCTGGACGCCGCCTATACCAAGTACGAGCACAAGGAAATCGAGGACGGCGAGACCGGCACCACCTTCAAGAACGAAGGCTACGAAGGCCGCATCGAGGCCCGCCACCGCCCGCTCGGCCCGCTGAACGGGGTGGTCGGCGCGCAGTTCGCCAACAGCCGCTTCTCCGCCCTCGGCGAGGAAGCCTTCGTGCCGCACACGGAAACCGACAGCGCCGCGCTGTTCGCCCTGGAGGAATGGAAGCTCAGCGACCGCCTCGACCTCAGCTTCGGCGCCCGCCTGGAGCACACCCGCGTGGACCCCGACGCCAAGGGCAACGAGCGCTTCGCCGAGAACGACGGTTCACAGAGCTTCACCACCGGCAGCCTGTCCACCGGCGCGGTGTACAAGCTGACGCCGATCTGGTCGCTGGCCGCCACCCTCAGCTACACCGAGCGCGCACCGACCTTCTACGAGCTGTACGCCAACGGTCCGCACGCCGCCACCGGCACCTACGAGGTAGGCGATGCCGACGCGGACAAGGAAAAGGCGGTCTCCACCGACCTCGCCCTGCGCTTCGACAACGGCGTGCACAAGGGCAGCGTCGGGGTGTTCTACAGCCGCTTCTCCAACTACATCGGCCTGCTCGCCAGCGGTCGCCATCGCAACGAGGAAGGCGAAGTGGTCGCCGCCGGCGACGACGAGGCGCTGCCGGAATACCTCTACAGCGGCGTTCGCGCGGACTTCTACGGCGTCGAGGCGCAGGACCGCATCCACCTGCTGGAAAGCCCGTACGGCAACTTCGACCTGGAACTCTCCGGGGACTACACCCGCGCCAAGAACAAGGACACCGGCGAACCGCTGCCACGCATCGCCCCGCTGCGCCTGAACACCGCGCTGATCTGGGAGTTGCAGCAGTGGCAGGCGCGGGTCGACGTCGAACACGCCGCCTCGCAGCACCGCGTGCCGGAGGAAGAACTCTCCACCGACGGCTACACCACCCTCGGCGCCAGCCTCGGCTACAACTTCGACCTCGGCGAGAGCCGCTGGCTGGCCTTCGTCAAGGGCACCAACCTGACCAACCAGACCGTGCGCTACGCCAGTTCGATCCTGCGCGACCGAGTGCCGGCGGCGGGACGCGGCATCGAGGCGGGGGTGAAGGTGGCGTTCTGAGACAGGCCGTGCGGGACGAATTCGCTCGGCGGATGACGTCCGCGCCGTTATCCGTATATGGACTCCTGCCGGTAGGGCGAATAACCGCCTGCGGTTATCCGCCGAAGGTGGCGGACGGCGCTCAGCCCTTGCGCAGCGACTTCGGCGTCAGCCCCAGGTAGCGGCGCATCGCCGTGGTCAGCGCGCTCTGGCTGGAGAAGCCGCATTCCTCGGCGATCCGCACCAGGGGCAAGCGGCTTTCCCGCAGCAACCGCGCGGCGCAGTCGAGGCGGACTTTGAGCAGGTACTGGTGCGGGGTCAGGCCGACGCTGTCCTTGAACTGCGCGTGGAAATGGCTCGGGCTGAGACAGGCGACCTGGGCCAGTTCGGCGACCGTGATGCGTCGCGCCAGGTTCCGCACGATATGCGCGTCCAGGCGCTCCAGGTCGAGCGGCCCGCTGGCCGCCAGGGGCTGCTGCTCGCCGAACAGGCGCAGGTGCAGGGCGCGGATCAGCACTCCGCCGAGGGCACGGGTCAGCAACGGGTCGCTGCCGTAGCGGGCCAGTTCGGCGCCGGCGTAGCTGAGCAGGTTCTGGAAGTCGGCGTCCAGGGTCGGGTAGCGCGGCGCCTCGAACAGGCGCGCGAGCAGGTCGGGGTCTTCCGGGGTCGGGTTGTCCTCGCCCAGGTCGATGATCAGCATGCGGTTGTCGCCCACCCCGGCGAACACGTGGCCCGCCTCGCCCGGCACCAGGCAGGCGCGCATCCGGCAGACTTCCCCGCCACAGCCGTTGACCTCGAATTCGGCGCGCCCGGCCAGCGACATCACCAGTTGATGATGTTCGTGGGCGTGGGTGTGCGACTGGTCGGGCAGACGGATGAGACGGGTGTCGAACATGAACGGCAACTGCTCAATTTTTGCGCACTCTACTCGACTTGCCCGACGCTGCCCAGCACCTTGCCGCAAGTGGTACCCGCGTACCGCGTGCTGCGTGGAAACCTTCGGCAACATCCTTGAACGGACAGGGATTGAAACCCGCCCCCGGGGCCCCATCTAGACTCTCATGTTTCAGTCAGTCAGGTGCCTCATGAGCGACCAGGACGTTAATCCCGAACACATCAGCGACGCGCAGCCCGCCGGCACCGGCCTGGTGCTGCCCGGCCAGACCCTGCCGACCACCCTCTACGTGATCCCGATCCACAACCGCCCGTTCTTCCCGGCGCAGGTGCTGCCGGTGATCGTCAACGAAGAACCCTGGGCGGAAACCCTCGAACTGGTGGCCAAGACCGACCACCATTCGCTGGCCCTGTTCTTCATGGACAATCCTCCGGAAGACCCGCGCCACTTCGACGTCAACAGCCTGCCCGAGCACGGCACGCTGGTCCGGGTGCACCATGCCTCGCGCGAGGGCGGCAAGCTGCAGTTCGTCGCCCAGGGCCTCTCGCGGGTGCGTATCCGGGGCTGGATCAAGCGCCATCGTCCGCCGTTCATGGTGGAGGTGGACTATCCGAAGACCCCGATCGATCCCAGTGACGAAGTGAAGGCCTACGGCATGGCCCTGATCAACGCGATCAAGGAGCTGCTGCCGCTCAACCCGCTGTACAGCGAGGAACTGAAGAACTACCTGAACCGCTTCAGTCCCAACGACCCGTCGCCGCTCACCGACTTCGCCGCGGCCCTGACCACCGCGCCCGGCGGCGAACTGCAGGAAGTGCTGGACACCGTGCCGATCCTCAAGCGGATGGAGAAGGTCTTGCCGCTGCTGCGCAAGGAGGTGGAAGTCGCGCGCCTGCAGAAGGAGCTGTCCGCCGAGGTCAACCGCAAGATCGGCGAACACCAGCGCGAATTCTTCCTCAAGGAACAGTTGAAGATCATCCAGCAGGAGCTGGGCATCACCAAGGACGACAAGAGCGCCGACGCCGACGAATTCCGCGCCCGCCTGGAAGGCAAGGTGCTGCCCGAGCAGGCGCGCAAGCGTATCGACGAAGAGCTGAACAAGCTGTCGATCCTCGAGAGCGGCTCGCCCGAGTACGCCGTCACCCGCAACTACCTGGACTGGGCCACCGCCCTGCCCTGGGGCGTGTACGGCAAGGACAAGCTCGACCTCAAGCATGCGCGCAAGGTCCTCGACAAGCATCACGCGGGCCTCGACGACATCAAGGATCGCATCCTCGAATTCCTCGCCGTGGGTAGTTTCAAGGGCGAGATCGCCGGTTCCATCGTGCTCCTGGTCGGCCCGCCGGGGGTGGGCAAGACCAGCATCGGCAAATCCATCGCCGAGAGCCTCGGCCGGCCGTTCTACCGCTTCAGCGTCGGCGGCATGCGCGACGAGGCGGAGATCAAGGGCCACCGCCGCACCTACATCGGCGCCCTGCCCGGCAAGCTGGTGCAGGCGTTGAAGGAAGTCGAGGTGATGAACCCGGTGATCATGCTCGACGAAATCGACAAGCTCGGCGCCAGCTACCAGGGCGACCCGGCCTCGGCGCTGCTGGAAACCCTCGACCCGGAGCAGAACGTCGAATTCCTCGACCACTACCTGGACCTGCGCCTGGACCTGTCCAAGGTGCTGTTCGTCTGCACCGCCAACACCCTCGACTCGATCCCCGGACCGCTCCTCGACCGGATGGAAGTGATCCGCCTGTCCGGCTACATCTCCGAGGAAAAACTGGCCATCGCCAAGCGTCACCTGTGGCCCAAGCAGTTGGAAAAGGCCGGCGTGCCCAAGGGCCGCCTGAGCATCAGCGATGCCGCGCTGCGTGCGGTGATCGAGGGCTATGCGCGGGAAGCCGGGGTGCGCCAGTTGGAGAAACAGCTCGGCAAGCTGGTGCGCAAGTCGGTGGTCAAGCTGCTGGAGGATCCCGAGTCGAAGGTGAAGATCGGTCCCAGGGACCTCGAGGACTACCTCGGCATGCCGGTGTTCCGCAGCGAGCAGGTGCTTTCCGGGATCGGCGTGATCACCGGGCTGGCCTGGACCAGCATGGGCGGCGCCACCCTGCCGATCGAGGCGACCCGCATCCACACGCTGAACCGTGGCTTCAAGCTCACCGGCCAGCTCGGCGACGTGATGAAGGAATCCGCCGAGATCGCCTATAGCTACATCGGCTCGCACCTGAAGAAGTATGGCGGCGACCCGACCTTCTTCGACCAGGCGTTCGTCCACCTGCACGTGCCGGAAGGCGCCACGCCCAAGGACGGCCCCAGCGCCGGCGTCACCATGGCCAGCGCCCTGCTCTCCCTGGCGCGCAACCAGGTGCCGAAGAAAGGCGTGGCGATGACCGGCGAACTGACCCTGACCGGCCAGGTCCTGCCCATCGGCGGGGTCCGCGAGAAGGTGATCGCCGCGCGCCGGCAGAAGATCTTCGAGCTGATCCTGCCGGAAGCCAACCGCGGCCACTTCGAAGAGTTGCCCGACTATCTCAAGGAAGGGCTCACCGTGCATTTCGCCAAGCGCTACGGCGACGTGGCCAAGGTGCTGTTCCCGGCCTGAGCCGGCGGCGGATGCCCGACCGGTTCGGCCATCCGCCGTGCCAACCTTGGCGCTCGGGCGCCGGCAGGGTTTATGCTGGCGCCCTTTCCATTCGAGCCGAGGAGCGCTGCATGTCCTTTTCCCCCTCCCGTCTGCTGCTGCCATTGTCCATCGTGGTCCTGGCCGGCTGCGCCGGGCAACAGAAGCCGGTGGTCACCCTGGACGACGCCGACGACTGTTCGCCGCTGAAGCTGACGCAAGGCCAGGAACTGGTGCTGACCCTGCCGAGCAATCCCACCACCGGCTTCCGCTGGGAACTGCGCAACCCCGCCGCCAGTGTGCTCAAGCGCCTTGGCCCGGAGGTCTACAGCAATTCCGAAGAAGACAGCGGCCTGGTTGGCAGCGGCGGCGAATCGACCTGGCGCTTCCGCGTCGCCGCCAGCGGCGACGACCGCCTGGAACTGGTCTACCGGCGGCCCTGGGAAAAGGACGCGGAACCGGCGGAAAGCTTTTCCTGCGCGATCCAGGTGCGCTGAAACCGCTGCCCGCGGCGGACACATTCTGTACGAAGACCGACGTCCTGCGCCGTGGCGACCTGGCCTATCCTGACAGGCCCCGTCGCCCCGAGGACTCCATGCTCCGCGCCGCCTTCGTCCTGCTCGCCCTGTCCTGCGCCGCTCCTCTGCCCTCGCTGGCCGAACCGTTGCGCTTCGCAGGCGACGACGGCTGCCCCTACCTGTGCCCTGGCACGCCGCAGCGGCCCGGCTACCTGGTCGAGGCGCTCAGCCAGGTCCTTCGGGAGCCACCGCACTTCGACAGCCTGCCCTGGCCGCGCGCCGTGCAGATGGTCCGCGACGGCCATCGCGACGGCCTGGTCGGCGCCTATGGACTCGACGGCCTGCGGGTCGGCAGCGAGCCCATCGGCTGGGTCGGGCTGGCCTTCTACACCCGCCACGACAGCGACTGGCGCTACTCCGGCGATGCATCCCTGCTCGGCCAGCGCCTGGGCCTCGCCCAGGGCTACGTGAACAATCCGCGCTTCGAAGCCTGGCGCAGCCAGGCCGGCGACGACGACCTGCACCTGCAGGTCCTCGGCGGCGAGCGCGTGCTGCCGCGCAACCTGCAGAAACTGCTGCTCGGCCGCATCGACGTGCTATTGGAAGACCGCGACATCATCGAGCACTACCTGGAGCATCATCCGCAGCTCGCCGGACAGGTCCGCCGCGCTGGCGAACTGCCCGGGCGGCAGCCGCTGCACGTCGGCCTCAGTCCGCACCTGCCGGAGGTCGACGCGCGTCTCGCGGAACTCGACGAAGGGCTGCGCCAACTGCGTCGCGAAGGCACCCTGAAGGTCCTCGGCGAGCGCTATAGGCTTTCTTTCGAATGACTTTCCGGGCCGCCGGAAATCCGCCGCCAGACCAGCAACCACGCTGCTTTCAGCCGATTGAATAAATTCCGGCAGGCCTTTTTGGCGTCGTCTATTACTCAATCTACGACGGCACCGAAAGGAGGCGCGTCATGGGCACCGCTCTTCGTTACTCACTACTCTGGGCATCCACTGTCTTCGTTTCCTCCTGCGGCAGCCTGCTGCCCAGCGAACGAGCGGAAGTCCAATCCCCCTTCGTCGACTACCTCGATGCCGAACTGCGCTATTCCCAGGCGCAACCCGGCAGCACGACCCGTTCGCAGCTGTTCGGGTTGGGTTTCGATCCATTGACCCAGGGCAACGGCCGCATGCTGTCGTTCATCGACGTGCGGCTCATGTTCATCCAGCCGAACATCCCCATCGATTACCTGCCGGGCGGCCTGGTGCAATGCCTGGAAGCGAAGGACCGCTGCATCGGCTACGCCTTCGATTTCAGCAAGACCGACACCCAGCGGGTCGGCAGCTTCTGGGCGGACGTGTTCAACTTCCGCAAGAAACGGGAGTTGCAGGGCTGGTCGTTCAAGGCAGTGTTCGTCTTCGTCAACGACGTGCTGGTGCACAAGGTCAGCAACGGCGAACCGAACATCCATCGCCTGGAAGACAAGAAGAACCCGCTGGGTCCGCTGCAGGGCGCGGGAGAGTACTTCTCCGACAAGCTCAGGTGATTCGCCTGCGCGCATGGGTGAATCGTCGCCGCGCAGTTGGGCGACGCTCGTCCCTCGGCTACAATTCGGCCCCCTGAAAAGCCGTGATGCCCGAGGTCACCCGCGTGAGCGAGTCCGATCGCCTGTTCGCCCAACCCCAGCAACGTGTCGCCGACTTCGTATTCAACGAAGACGTGGTGCGCGTGTTCCCCGACATGATCAAGCGCTCCGTGCCGGGCTACCCCACCATCGTCGAGAACATCGGCGTACTCGGCGCGCAGTTCGCCCAGCCGAACAGCGTGCTCTACGACCTCGGCTGCTCGCTCGGCGCGGTCACCCAGTCGCTGCGCCGCCACGTCCGCAACGACGGCTGCCGGGTGATCGGGGTGGACAACTCGCACGCGATGATCGAGCGCTGCAGTGAATACCTGCATGCCCAGGACGCCATGTACCAGGAGCTGCTGCCGGTCGAGCTGATCGAGGCCGACATTCTCGCCCTGGACCTGCAACCCACCTCGCTGGTGGCGATGAACTTCACCCTGCAGTTCGTCGCCCCCGGCCAGCGCCTCGGCCTGCTGCGCAGGATCCGCCAGGCACTGCTGCCCGGCGGCGCGCTGATCCTCTCGGAGAAACTGCGCTTCGCCGATGCGCAGGAGCACGCGCTGCTCACCGACCTGCACATCGCCTTCAAGCGTGCCAACGGCTACAGCGAGCTGGAAATCGCGCAGAAACGCAGCGCGCTGGAAAACGTCATGCTCCCCGACACCTTCGAGGAACACCGTGAACGGCTGCTGGCCGCCGGCTTCAGCCGGGTCAGCCAATGGTTCCAGTGTCTCAACTTCGCCTCGATGATCGCCCTGCCATGATCCAGCACCTCGCCCTCGACGCCCTCCAGCGACACCTCGCCGGCTCGCCGCTGTACGGCTGGGCGACCAGCCTGCCCGCGCAGATCGCCGCGCGCATCGAGGAAGGCCACGGCGACCTGGCCCGTTGGTGGAGCGCGGTCCAGCGCCTGCCCCAGGTGCCCGCGCCGAAGGTCGAACTGGCCCAGCGCTTCGCCCTGCACAGCGACCACGATGCGGCGCTGCAAGCGCAGGTGAAGGAAGCGCTGCAAGGGCTGATTCCCTGGCGCAAGGGGCCGTTCGACTTCTTCGGCGTACAGGTCGATACCGAATGGCGTTCCGACTGGAAATGGGAGCGTGTCTCGCCACATGTCGAACTGCGTGGCAAACGCGTCCTCGACGTCGGCTGCGGCAACGGCTACTACCAGTGGCGCATGCTCGGCGCCGGCGCGGAAAGCGTGGTCGGGGTCGATCCGAACTGGCTGTTCCTCTGCCAGTTCCTCGCCGCCAAGCGCTACCTGCCGGAGCTGCCGGCCTGGCACCTGCCGCTGGCCCTGGAAGACCTGCCGGAGAAGCTCGAAGGCTTCGACACGGTATTCTCCATGGGCGTGCTCTATCACCGTCGCTCGCCCATCGACCACCTGCTGGCGCTCAAGGACTGCCTGAAGCGCGGCGGCGAACTGGTCCTGGAGACCCTGGTGGTGGAAGGCGACGCCAGCACCGTGCTGGTGCCCGAGGACCGCTACGCGCAGATGCGCAACGTCTGGTTCCTGCCCTCGGTGGCAGCCCTGGAGCTCTGGCTGCGCCGCGCCGGGTTCGCCGACGCGCGCTGCGTCGACGTCAGCCTGACCAGCGTCGAGGAACAACGCTCCACCGAATGGATGCGTTTCCAGTCGCTGCCGGAATTCCTCGATCCGCAGGACCGTTCGCGAACCGTCGAAGGCCTGCCGGCACCGATGCGCGCCACGCTGGTGGCGCGCAAGCCCTGACAGCGAATAGGGAAAAGCCCATCCTCAGATGGGCTTTTTTTCATGGCTTCATCCGCCCCGCAGGTCGACGGCAAGCGGGGCGCGATTGCCTCAGCGCTTGGTCGCCGCGGCCAGCATCAGCGCTTTCATCTCGGCCACCGCCTGCCTGAAGCCGACGAACAGGGCGTGGGCGACGATGGCGTGGCCGATGTTCAGCTCGTTGATGCCGTCGATGGCCGCGACCGGCTCGACATTGTGGTAGTGCAGGCCATGCCCGGCGTTGACGATCAGGCCGAGGGAACGCCCGAGGGCCACGCCCTCGCGTACCCGCTGCAGCTCACGGGCCTGCTCCTCGGGGTCTTCGGCGTCGGCGTAGCGACCGGTATGCAGTTCGATAGCCGGCGCGCCGACCCGGGCGGAGGCCTCGATCTGCCGCGGATCGGGATCGATGAACAGCGACACTTCGCTGCCCACCGCAGCCAGGCGTCGTACCGCGTCGCGGATGCGCTGTTCCTGGCCGGCGACGTCGAGGCCGCCCTCGGTGGTCAGTTCCTCGCGGCGCTCGGGGACCAGGCAGCTATGCGCCGGCCGGATCTCCTCGGCGAAGGCGAGCATTTCCTCGGTGACCCCCATCTCGAAGTTCATCCGCGTCTGCAGCACTTCCTTGAGCACCCGCACGTCGCGTTCCTGGATATGCCGGCGGTCCTCGCGCAGGTGCACGGTGATACCGTCGGCGCCGGCTTCCTCGGCGTCCAGGGCGGCCTTCACCGGGTCCGGATAGCGGGTGCCCCGGGCCTGGCGCAGGGTGGCGACGTGATCGATGTTCACGCCGAGCAGAATTCGAGTGGCTTCAGTCACGGGGTGACTCCTTACGGTTCATGAACAGCTCGCGGCTGACCAGCGGCCGGCCGCCCAGATGGGGAGCGAGCGCCTGGCGCATCAGGCGCTTGGCCGCCGCCAGGGCGCCGGGGGCGCTCCAGTCGGCGTCGGCCATGGATAACAGTTCGGAGCCCTGGAACAGCCCGGGTTGCAGCTGCGCCACCGGCTCCAGGCCGGCCTCTGGCAAAAGCTGGTACAACGCCTGCGGCTCGATCGGGCGCCCATCGATGTCGACATCGAGAGCGAAACCATAGCCCAGTTGCTCCAGCAGGCGCCATTCGAACGCGCGCAGCAGCGGTTCGATGGGTCGCCCCGCCGCCAGCAGCGGCAGGGTCGCGGCGTAGTGGGCGAAGATTTCCGGCTGCGGGTCTTCCGTCGGCAACAGGCGGATCAACAGCTCGTTGAGATAGAGACCGCTGAACAGCGCCTGGCCATTGAGCAGGTTGGGAATGCCGGCGCTTTCCAGGCGGGCCACGGTCTTCAGTTCGCCGCGCCCACGCCACTCCGCTTCCAGCGGCACGAATGGCCGCGCCAGGGCGCCAGCCTTGCCGCGGGCGCCGCGCAGGACCGCGCGCAGGCGACCCAACGGGGTGAAGAAGTCCACCAGGGCGCTGGTTTCCTTGTACGGCCGGCTATGCAGCACGTAGGTGGCTTGGGCGGCGGCGAAGGACATGGCGGGTCGACCGGGCGCGAGAGGAATGGCGCCCGGCTGGCGCCGGGCTGCCGGGAACGGTCAGAGGTCGCCGTAGCCCAGCGAGCGCAGGGCACGCTCGTCGTCGGACCAGCCGCCCTTGACCTTGACCCAGAGGTTGAGCATGACCTTGGAGTCGAACAGCACTTCCATGTCCTTGCGCGCGTTCTGGCCGATGCTTTTGATCCGCTCGCCCTTGTCGCCGATGATGATCTTCTTCTGCCCCTCGCGCTCCACCAGGATCAGCGCATGGATATGCAGGATGCGACCTTCCTGCTTGAACTCCTCGATCTCCACGGTGATCTGGTAGGGCAGCTCGGCGCCGAGCTGGCGCATGATCTTCTCGCGGACCAGCTCAGCGGCCAGGAAGCGGCTGCTGCGGTCGGTGATCTGGTCTTCGGGGAAGAAGTGCTCGCTTTCCGGCAGACGCTCGGCGACCAGCTTCTCCAGCACGTCCAGGTTGGTCCCGTGCTGCGCCGAGATCGGTACTACCTCGGCCTTCGGCAACTGCTGGGTGAGCCATTCGAGGTGCGGCAGCAGGTCGGCCTTCTCCTCGATGCGGTCGGTCTTGTTCACCGCGATCAGCACCGGGCAACTGACGTACTGCACGCGCTCCAGGACCATCTGGTCCTCTTCGGTCCAGCGGGTGCGGTCGACCACGAAGATCACCACGTCGACATCCTTCAATGCCGCGCTGGCGGTACGGTTCATGTAGCGGTTGAGGGCCTTCTCGCCGCTCTTGTGCAGGCCGGGCGTATCGACGTAGACGGCCTGCACCTCGCCCTCGGTCTTGATCCCGAGCATGTTGTGACGGGTGGTCTGCGGCTTGCGCGAGGTGATCGCCAGCTTCTGCCCGAGGATGTGGTTGAGCAGGGTGGACTTGCCCACATTGGGGCGCCCCACGATCGCCACGTAGCCGCAACGGCTGCCGGCGGGGATGTCGTCGTGCATGTCAGTCATGGCCATTCTCCACGCCCAGGGCCACCAGCGCGGCGGCCGCGGCCACCTGCTCGGCGATGCGGCGGCTGCCGCCGTGCCCGTGGGTCTTGTCGCTCAGCAGGGCCACTTCGCAATCGACGAAGAAGGTCCGGCAATGGGGTTCGCCCTGGATATCCACCACCTCGTAGCGCGGCAGGTCGCAGCCACGCGACTGCAGGAACTCCTGCAGGCGGGTCTTGGGGTCCTTGTTGGTGTCCACCGGGGTCAGCTCGCGCAGTTGCGGTCCGAGCCAGGCGATGATCCGCTCGCGCGCGGAGTCCATGCCGGTATCCAGGTAGATGGCGCCGATCAGGGCTTCCATCGCATCGGCGAGGATCGACTCGCGGCGGAACCCGCCGCTCTTCAGCTCGCCCGAGCCCAGCCGCAGGTAGTCGCCCACCTCGAAGCCGCGCGCCAGCAGGGCCAGGGTCTCGCCCTTGACCAGTCGCGCGCGCAGGCGCGAAAGCTGGCCTTCGCGAGCCTGCGGGAAGTGGTGGAACAGCGCCTCGCCGATGACGAAGTTGAGAATGGCGTCACCGAGGAACTCCAGGCGCTCGTTGTTGCGCCCGGCGTAGCTGCGATGGGTCAGGGCCAGGACCATCAGGTCCCGGTCTTTGAAGGTATAGCCGAGCTTGCGCTCGAGTCGGTCCAGCGAATTACTCACGGCATGCGTACACGGAATTCTTTGTCGAAGTGGACCACCAGGTCGATGTTGCTGATCAGTGGCTCGCGTTTTTCATATTTCAGGTGCGCCCGGAATTGGTTGTCTTCCAGTTGCACCTCCAGGGCCTTCTCCAGGTCCAGGTTGCGGATGCCGTTGATCTGCATCCCCTTGCCGACGTAGCTGTAGAACTCCGGCACGGAACGCACCTCGGCCGCCTTGTCGGTCTCCACGGAAGTGATCACCTTCTCCAGCGAGTAGTAATCCATGTAGTGCGGGATGATCTTGAATGCGGCGCTGGCGAAGAACGCCACCACGCCCAGCACCACCAGCCACCCCAGCAGGGACATCCCCTTCTGCGAACGCGCGAACCTCATGTCGGACCTCATGTCAGTGTAGTTATTCCGTCCAGCGAGCGGTAACGCCATCGGGCAGGGCCCTGCGGCGGCGTTCGCGGAAGTGAAAGCGGGGCTGCCCTCGGGAGCAGCCCCGCTTCGCGATTATTCAGCAGGAGCGCCCTTCCGCGTGGCGAACCTGCGCACAGGTCAGTGAATCACGCCGACCCGGGAGAAGTTCGGCAGGTTGCTCATCTTCGGATCGGGCCAGCTCATCCACACGGCGAAGGCCTTGCCGACGATATTGCGGTCCGGAACCATGCCCAGCAGATCCTTGGGGATCTTCGGATCGTTCCAGTAGCGGCTGTCGTTGGAGTTGTCGCGGTTGTCGCCCATCATGAAGTAGTGGCCGGCGGGAATGGTCCACTGGCGGTCGGGCTCGATGCGATAGCGGCTCATTTCCTTGCGGATCAGGTGCTCGGCCTGGCCCAGCTTCTCCTGGTACAGGGTCACGCTGCCCAGGGTGCCCGGTTCCTCGCCGACCAGCTTCTCCGCTACCAGCTCACCGTTGACGTACAGGCGCTTTTCCTTGGTATAGCGCACGGTGTCGCCGGGCAGGCCGACCACGCGCTTGATGTAGTTGATGTTCGGTTCGCTGGGATAGCGGAACACCATGACATCGCCGCGCTGCGGATCACCGATCGGGATCACCTTGGTGTCCAGCACCGGCAGGCGGATGCCGTAGGCGAACTTGTTGACCAGGATGAAATCGCCGACCTCGAGGGTAGGTTTCATCGACCCCGAGGGAATCTGGAACGGTTCGACCAGGAAGGAACGCAGCACCAGCACGATGAACAGCACCGGGAAGAACGACTTGCCGTACTCCACCAGCAGCGGTTCCTTGTTGAGCTTCTCCAGCACCGCCGGATCGGGCTCGTTCACCTGCCCTTCGTAGGAAGAGATCGCGGCCCGCCGACGCGGCGCGAACAGCACCAGGTCGACCAGGGCCAGGGCGCCGCATACAGCCACGGCGATGACCAGCAACAACGGGAAATTGAGTGTCATGGGTTCTAGCTATCCACTTTGAGCACGGCGAGGAAGGCTTCCTGGGGAATTTCCACGCTACCGACCTGCTTCATCCTTTTCTTACCAGCCTTCTGCTTCTCCAGCAGCTTGCGTTTACGGCTCACGTCGCCACCGTAACACTTGGCCAGCACGTTCTTCCTGAGCGCCTTGACCGTCGAGCGGGCGATGATCTGCCCACCGATGGCTGCCTGGATCGCCACGTCGAACATCTGCCGCGGGATCAGTTCCTTCATTTTCTCCACCAGCTGGCGGCCCTTGTAGGGGGCGTTGTCGCGGTGGACGATCAGGGCGAGGGCGTCGACCTTCTCGCCATTGATCAGCACGTCGAGACGAACCAGGTTGGACGGCTCGAAACGATCGAAGCTGTAGTCCAGGGAAGCATAGCCGCGGCTGGTGGACTTGAGGCGATCGAAGAAGTCGAGCACCACCTCGTTCATCGGCAGGTCGTAGACCACCTGCACCTGGCCGCTGAGGAAGTGCATGTCGCGCTGCACGCCGCGCTTCTCGATGCACAGGGTGATCACGTTGCCCAGGTGGTCCTTGGGCACCAGGATGGTGGCGCGGCAGATCGGTTCGCGCATTTCCTGGATCGACGCCAGGTCCGGGAGCTTGGACGGGTTGTCGACGTAGATGATCTCGCCGTTCTTCTGCACGATCTCGAAGACCACCGTGGGCGCGGTGGTGATCAGGTCCAGGTCGTATTCGCGCTCCAGGCGCTCCTGGATGATCTCCATGTGCAGCATGCCGAGGAAGCCGCAACGGAAGCCGAAGCCCAGTGCTTCGGAGCTTTCCGGCTCGTATTGCAGCGACGAGTCGTTGAGGGTCAGCTTCTGCAGGGCGTCGCGGAAGTCCTCGAAATCGTCCGAGCTGACCGGGAACAGGCCCGCGTAGACCTGCGGCTTGACCCGCTTGAAGCCCGGCAGGACCTCGACGTCCGGCGTGTTGTTCAAGGTCAGCGTATCGCCCACCGGCGCGCCGTGGATATCCTTGATACCGGCGATGATGAAGCCCACCTCGCCCGCCTTCAGGTCGACGGTCTCGGTGTGCTTCGGAGTGAATACCCCGACGCTGTCCACCTGGTGGACCTTGCCGGTGGACTTCACCAGGATCTTGTCGCCCTTCTTCACCCGGCCGTTCTTCACCCGCACCAGCGAGACCACGCCGAGGTAGTTGTCGAACCAGGAGTCGATGATCAACGCCTGCAGCGGCGCCTCGATCTCGCCTTCCGGGGCGGGGATGGCGGTCACCAGGCGCTCCAGCACCTCCAGCACGCCCATCCCGCTCTTGGCGCTGCAGGCCACGGCGTCGGTGGCGTCGATGCCGATGATGCTCTCGATTTCCTCTTTCACCCGCTCCGGCTCGGCCTGGGGCAGGTCCATCTTGTTCAGCACGGGCATCACTTCCAGCCCCTGCTCGATGGCGGTATAGCAGTTGGCGACGGACTGCGCCTCGACGCCCTGGCCGGCGTCCACTACCAGCAGCGCGCCCTCGCAGGCGGCCAGCGAGCGGCTGACTTCGTAGGTGAAGTCGACGTGGCCGGGGGTATCGATGAAGTTGAGCTGGTAGGTCTTACCGTCCTGCGCCTTGTAGTGCAGGGTCACGCTGTGGGCCTTGATGGTGATCCCGCGCTCGCGCTCCAGGTCCATGGAGTCCAGGACCTGGGCCTCCATTTCGCGATCGGAGAGACCGCCGCACATCTGGATGAAGCGATCGGCCAGCGTCGACTTGCCATGGTCGATATGGGCAATGATGGAGAAATTGCGGATATGGCTCAGGTCGCTCACGGCTCAACACACTCGAAAAGGGCAAGGGCGGCAATCCGCCGAAAAATAGCCGGGGAGTTTACCTGATGCTCGGGCAAGGCGTCACGCAGGTAACGGATTGACGGGCATGAAAAAGGGCGGTGGAAACCGCCCTTTTTTCGCCAGCCGGCTTATTCGGCCAGCTTGAAGGTGATGAAGCTGGCGCGCCCCTGGCGCAGTACCCGCATCGAAACCGAACGGTTCTTCGGCAGGGCCTTGGCCACGTCGGCGAAGATCTTGGTCGAGGTCACCGCCTTGTTGTCCAGGTGGGTGATGACATCGCCCGGACGCAGGCCGATGACCGCGGCCGGACCGTCCTGGACTTCCTTGATCACCACGCCGCCCTGGATATCCAGGCTCTTGCGCTGCTCGGCGGTCAGGTCGGCGACGGTCACGCCCAGGCGGTTGCTGCTGCGCTCGGCGCCCGGAGCGCCCATCGAGGCGATTTCCTCGTCGTCGTCCGGAAGGCTGCCTACCGCCATGCTCAAGGACTTGCGCTGGCCGTTGCGAATCACGTCCAGGTTGATCTTGTCGCCCGGCTTCATGTTGCCCACCAGGTGCGGCAGGTCGGCGGACTCGTTGATCGACTGGCCGTTCAGGCTGAGGATCACATCGCCCACCTGCAGGCCGCCCTTGGCCGCCGGGCCGTCTTCCACCAGTTGCGCCACCAGCGCGCCGGACGGCTTGTCGAGGCCGAAGGACTCGGCGAGATCCTTGTTCACTTCCTGGATCACCACACCCAGCCAGCCGCGGCTGACCTTGCCGGCTTTCTTCAACTGGTCGGCGACGTTCAGCGCGACATCGATCGGGATGGCGAAGGACAGGCCCATGAAGCCGCCGGAACGGGTGAAGATCTGCGAGTTGATGCCGACCACTTCGCCCTCCAGGTTCAGCAGCGGACCGCCGGAGTTGCCCGGGTTGATCGCCACGTCGGTCTGGATGAAGGGTACGTAGCTCTCGTTCGGCAGGCTACGCCCCTTGGCACTGACGATACCGGCGGTGACCGAGTGATCGAAGCCGAACGGCGAACCGATGGCCAGGACCCATTCGCCCACTTTCAGCTTGTTCGAATCGCCCAGTTTCAGGGTCGGCAGGTTCTTCGCCTCGATCTTCAGCACCGCCACGTCGCTGCGCGGGTCCGCGCCGACCAGCTTGGCCTTGTGCTCGCTACGGTCGGACAGGCGCACCAGGATCTCGTCGGCATCGGCCACGACGTGATTGTTGGTGAGGATGTAGCCGTCGTTGGAGATGATGAAGCCGGAACCCAGCGATTGCGCCTCGCGCTGCTGGCCGCGCGGATTGCGCGGAACCTGCGGGATGCTGCGCTCGAGGAAGTCGCGGAACATCGGCGGCAGCCCTTCGAGGTCGGGGATCGACAGCTGCCCGCGCGCCATGGCGCGATCCGGCAGCTTCTGCCGCGTACTGATATTCACCACCGCCGGCGACGCCTGTTCGACCAAAGGCGTGAAGTCCGGCAGTTCTGCCCGGGCCGTCATCGCCAGGCTCAAGGCCAGCAAGGCCACCATCGCAGCCATACAGCGTTTTAGGGTATGCATCGACTACAGCTCCCGTGATGTTCGAGGGAAGAGAAAGACTCAGGCCGAATCGGACGGCCCGGAAATCAGCGCTCGCAGAACCACCGGCTGCGAGGCTGGATCATCGGCATGACGACGAGCATGCCGACGCACCAATAGCCAGGCCGCCAGCAAACCCGCCAGCCCGGACACGATGATCAGAGGTTCGACAAGGCCCGCCCGGGTCGCCAGCAATGCTGCCACGAAAAACCCGAGCAGAGGGAAAAGATAGAAGAGGACGGAGGCGCGCAACAACAGGTCTTCATGAATTCCTAGGACGACCGCATCGCCGACCCGCAGGCTCAGGTCGCTCAACGCGCGCACCCGGGCACGCCCCGCGCCGACGCCCAGGCGCTGCATCAGCCCCTGGCCGCAACCGGCATTGGCCGAGCAGGACGAGCAGGTACTGCGGCGCACGGTCTCGACCCATACCGCTCCCGGCTCGGTCGCCACCACTCGCCCCTGCTCCTCGATCATTTCTGGGCGGCGGCCTCGGGCCGGATGGACAGCGCCACCCGCTCGGCGGTGCCCAGCGGCACTTCGCCGACGACGGTCACCATCTGGCCGCCGTCATCGGTCTGCAGGCGCTTGGAAACCACCACGGTCGGGCCGAGCTGGCTGCGCGCGTCGCCAACCATGGCACCGTGCAGCGGCTCGATGAACACCGAGAATCGTGCCAGGCCATCGCCATAGGTCAGGCAGGCGACCGGATCGGGGGTGACCGGACTGCGACGCATGAAACTGCGGGTCAGGGTGAAACCTGGCGGCAGCCACTCCGAGCGCCAGGCCACGGCCTTCTCGCCGTCGGCCTTGGCCGGGCCGACGACCTGGCATTCGGCGCCCGCCTGCAACTGGTCTTCGGCAGGTGCCGCGCCGGTATTCAACTGGGTGAACTGGAAGCGCTCGAGCAACTGCCCCTTCTCGTTCAGCAGCAGCGATTTCAACGGCAGGCCGGTGTCGCGGTCCAGGTGCAGCTCGAAGCCGTAGCGATGCTGGTCGCGCGGGGTCACCGCGAGGACCACTGCCGGGCGGCCGGCGACACGGGATTCGCCGACCAGGCGCAGGTCGTACCAGGAAGCCAGTTGGGAAGGATCGAACTTGCGCACCGGCCACAGCTGGGCATCGGCCAGTTGGTCGGCAAGGCCGCCGCTGATGCACTGGGTGCGCCCATCGACCCGGACCACTTCCTGGCGCGCGCCGTCGAGCTGGAGCAGGCGCTCGCGAACCGCGCCATCGCTCTCCACGCGATGCCAGATCTCATGGGTGGAGAAGCTGCCATTGCGCTCGTAGACGAAGGTGCCTTGGAAACTGTTCTGGCGATCGGCCTCGGCGAGACGATTCAGCCAGTCGGAAGCGTCGGCAGCCTGAGTGGCGGGAACCGCCATCAGGCTGCCAAGCAAAAGCAACAGGGAGGTGGTGCGCATGTCTCTCCTCAGCGGTTTTCCAGGCTGGCTGCCCGAGCGTAGGGCAGCGCGCTCTCTGTACCACTGACGGCGGATTGTTGCACGTGCTGACGCAGGTAGATCGGCAGACGCTGCTCATGCCAGCGGGTATCGCTGGACGAGGAGTTGGTGATCACCTGCGGCGCCCCCTGCTCTTCGCTGTAGCCGGCCAGCACGGCCGGGCCTTTCACCTGCGGCAGGGCGATCTGCGGGGTGGTCCCCTGTTGCGCCATCTGCGGCAGGGCGTCGTTCTGGTTGTACAGACGCACGCCGGCCAGCACCGCCAGGGTCACCGAGGCAGCGACCGCCAGGCGACCGACCATCCGCCACGGCCCCTTCTCCGCTTTCGGCGGAGCGGCCTCGTCGGCCAGGGCAGCCGAGACCGCCGCAGCGATATCCAGCTTCGGCAGGGTAGGCTCGCGGTGCATGACGGACCGCGCCAACTGGTAGCGCGACCAGGTGGAACGCAGCTCGGCATCCTCGCCGCAAGCTGCGAGCACCCGCCGCAACTCGAGTTCATCCGCTTCGTTATCCATCACAGCGGACAGAGTTTCCTGCAGGGCTTCACGACTCATAGCGATACCTCTCTTGGCATTTGCCGCTGTGTCAGGCTTCTCGCAACAAAGGCTGCAGAGCTTTGTCGATTGCTTCACGAGCGCGGAAGATCCGCGACCGCACCGTCCCCACCGGACACTGCATCACGGTGGCGATATCTTCGTAACTCAAACCTTCGAACTCGCGCAGGGTCAGGGCCGTGCGCAAATCCTCGGGCAACTGCTGGATGGTCTGGTGCACGGTGGCCTCGATCTCATCCCGCAACATCGCCCGTTCCGGCGATTCGATGTCCTTCAGGGCGTGGTCGCCCTCGAAGAACTCCGCATCCTCTGCGGTCACATCGCTGTCCGGTGGCCGACGCCCGCGAGCGACCAGATGGTTCTTCGCGGTGTTGATGGCGATCCGATACAGCCAGGTATAAAAAGCACTATCGCCGCGGAAATTGCCGAGCGCGCGGTATGCCTTGATGAAGGCTTCCTGCGCTACGTCCTGGGCTTCCTGAGCGTCGTGCACGAACCGCACGATCAATCCCAGTATCTTGTGCTGGTATTTCAGTACCAGCAGATCGAAAGCCCGCTTGTCTCCGCGCTGTACCCGTTCAACCAGTTGCTGATCCTGTTCCTGGGTTAGCATGAAAGCTCCTCTTCGAACCTGGAGGAGCTTCGAGCGTCCCAGCGAATCGTCTTGCCAAGATAGACTCGGGCTTCTTGCAAAAGTTCTCCCCTCCAAGCATGCGTCACGAGTTTTTTCCTCGCTCGTGACGTGCGGCCCCGGACATCGTGTCCGGGCCCCGCGAAAATGGATTGCATCGGGCTCAGGGCCCGGCCTCTGTGCCGCTGGGTAGGCCAACCGGACGAGGTCTTCAGGCATCCTGCTTTGGAACCGATGCGTCTAAGAAAGTTCCAGCACTACATCGCCCCGCTCTGATGACGCCTGCCGATGACAGGCCCGCAGCTCATCCGCCGGACCGGCAGCGGGGGTGCGCTATTGTGCCGCCAGGCCCTTCTATATACTAGGGCTCCACCACGGGGAAATGCGGGCATGAGCCAACATTATCAACACGATGTACTGGTCATCGGCAGCGGCGCCGCCGGCCTGAGTCTGGCCCTGACCCTTCCGGAACACCTGCGCATCGCCGTCCTCAGCAAGGGCGAACTGTCGCAGGGCTCGACTTACTGGGCCCAGGGCGGCGTGGCCGCCGTGCTGGACGATACCGACACCGTGGAATCCCACGTCGAGGACACCCTGGTCGCCGGTGGCGGCCTGTGCCGCGAGGACGCGGTGCGCTTCACCGTGGAGCATAGCCGCGAAGCGATCCAGTGGCTGATCGAACAGGGGGTGCCCTTCACCCGCGACGAGCAGCACAACCACGAGGAAGGCAGCTTCGAATACCACCTGACCCGCGAAGGCGGGCACAGCCACCGGCGCATCATCCATGCCGCCGACGCCACCGGCGCCGCGATCTTCAATACCCTGCTGGCCCAGGCCCGGCGGCGACCGAACATCGAGTTGCTGTCGCAGCGAGTGGCGGTCGACCTGATCACCGAGCGCAAGCTAGGCCTGCCGAGCAAGCGCTGCCTGGGCGCCTACGTGCTGAATCGGGAAAGCGGCGAAGTCGATACCTTCCGTGCCCGCTTCAGCGTGCTGGCCTCCGGCGGCGCGAGCAAGGTCTACCTTTATACCAGCAATCCCGACGGCAACTCCGGCGACGGTATCGCCATGGCCTGGCGCGCCGGCTGCCGGGTCGGCAACCTGGAATTCAACCAGTTCCATCCGACCTGCCTGTACCACCCGCAGGCCAAGAGTTTCCTCATCACCGAGGCATTGCGCGGCGAAGGCGCCCTGCTCCGCCTGCCCAATGGCGAGCGTTTCATGCCGCGCTTCGATCCGCGTGGCGAACTGGCGCCCCGGGACATCGTGGCCCGCGCCATCGACCATGAAATGAAGCGCCTGGGGATCGACTGCGTCTACCTGGACATCAGCCACAAGCCGGCCGAGTTCATCAAGGCGCACTTCCCCACCGTCTACGAGCGCTGCCTGGACTTCGGCATCGACATTACCCAGCAACCGATCCCGGTAGTGCCAGCCGCGCACTATACCTGCGGCGGCGTGCTCGTCGACCAGCACGGGCATACCGACGTGCCAGGCCTCTACGCCATCGGCGAGACCACCTTCACCGGCCTGCACGGCGCCAATCGCATGGCCAGCAATTCGCTGCTGGAATGCTTCGTCTATGCCCGCTCTGCCGCCGCCGACATGCTCCAGCGCCTGCCCGGCACGCCCCTGCCGGAAAGCCTGCCGAGCTGGGACGCCAGCCAGGTCACCGACTCCGACGAGGACGTGATCATCGCGCACAACTGGGACGAACTGCGGCGTTTCATGTGGGACTACGTCGGTATCGTGCGCACCAACAAGCGCCTGCAGCGCGCCCAGCACCGGGTGCGCCTGCTGCTCAGCGAGATCGACGAGTTCTACAGCAACTACAAGGTCAGCCGCGACCTGATCGAGTTGCGCAACCTGGCACTGGTCGCCGAACTGATCATCCGCTCGGCCATGCAGCGCCGCGAAAGCCGGGGCCTGCACTACACGCTGGATTATCCGGACCTGCTGCCCGAAGCCCGCGACACTATCCTGGTGCCGCCCATCTACGGCGACTGAAGCGCAGGCGGACACGCAGGCGCCGATGGCTGTCGGCGCCCAACGCATCGGCCGGGATACAGCAGCCAAGGATGCGCCAGCGGCCCGGCAGGCGCACGCGCAGTACGATCAGCCAGGGCAGCGCCAGGCTGTCAGGGCGCAATTGCACCGCTTGCCAGCCGCTTCCGGCGCTCCACAGCTGCCAGCCCCGCTCGTCATGGCGCAACCCACGGAAGGCCCGCGAGCCGCGCAGCAGTACCTGGCGGTACAGCCCCCAGGCACCGTAGGCCAGGCAGACCAGCGCCAGCGGCGGCTTCAGCCAGACCGGCAGCGCCGCCAGCAGGATCGACAGCAGCGCCAGGGCCCACAGTGCCAGGCTCGCCGCCAGCAGGATCGGAGAGACCCGCCAGCGGCATTCGAACGGCTCAATCCGGCTGGACACGGTCCAGGATCATCCGCACCATCCGCCGCAGGTCGGCGTCTTCCGGCTCGCCGCGCTGCATGAACCAACCGAACATGTCCTGGTCCTCGCACTCCAGCAGCTTGCGGAAGCGCGCCTGGTCCTCGGCGTCCAGGCCCGGGTAAACCTCCTGCACGAAAGGCACCAGCAGCACATCCAGTTCCAGCATGCCGCGACGGCTGTGCCAGTAGAGTCGTTTCAGTTCGGTTTCATCTGCCATGTTCGGGCTCCTCGAAAACGCCCGGCATTATAGGGCGGTTGCGCTCGAATGGCGCGGCCCGATGACGAGGCGTCGCTCCGCCGGCGTCCGCCCTTGGTCGTATTGCCCGGCAAACCAAGGGCATCCGCGCGGGACGCAGGCCCATGCCGACGGCGGCCTCGGAAGTGTCCGACAACCGTCAAGGCGGATGCGCCAGGCATTCTTGCCCGCTGACAAGCCTCGGACCGAGTTCTATGATGACGGTCCTGACTGACTGACCGCGCAGCATCGCAATGGCCGACCCCGCTTTCCACACCCCGCTAGTCCATGAAGGCATCCTCGCCGTCCGCGGCCCGGACGCCGCCAAATTCCTCCAGGGCCAGTTGACCTGCAACCTCGCCTACCTGAACGACGAGACCTCCGGCCTCGGCGGCCGCTGCAACATCAAGGGCCGCCTGCTATCGAGCTTCCGCATCCTGCCCGAGGGCGACGGCCTGCTGCTGGCGATGGCCGGCGAGCTGCTCGAGGCCCAGTTGGCGGACCTGAAGAAATACGCCGTATTCTCCAAGGCCAGCCTTGCCGACGAGAGCGCGGCCTGGCTCCGCATAGGCTTGCGCGACGCCAGCGAGGCACTGCGCGCCCTGGGGATAGACACCCCGGCGGAGAGCGGCAGGATCGCCCGCCACGGCGACCTGCTCGCCGTCGCCCTGGGCGACGCCCGCGTCGAGCTATGGGTTCCGGCGCAGCGCGCCGAGGCGGTGCTTGCCACGCTCCGCGAGCACAGCCGCGAGGCGCCGCTCGACGATTGGCTGCTCGGCCAGGTGCGCGCCGGCGTCGGCCAGGTGTTCGGCGCTACCCGCGAGCTGTTCATCCCACAGATGATCAACCTGCAGGCGGTCGGCGGGGTCAGCTTCAAGAAGGGCTGCTATACCGGCCAGGAAATCGTCGCCCGCATGCAGTATCTCGGCCGCCTCAAGCGCCGCCTGTATCGCCTGGCGCTGGGCGGAGACGAGGTGCCGGCGCCCGGCACCGGGCTGTTCTCGCCGGTCCATTCCACCAGCGTCGGCGAAGTGGTACTGGCCGCCCGTACGCCGGAGAACAGCGTGGAATTGCTCGCCGTGCTGCAGGACGACGCCGTCGCCGACGGCCGGATCAGCCTCGGAAGCGCCGAAGGAGCGCCGCTCGTCCTCCTCAATCTGCCTTACACGCTGGACAGCGACCGCGAAATCCAGCGCTGACCGTAAACTGTGCCTCGCCGTCCGCGGACGGCCCGCCAGTATTCCCATGGCCGGTGCACGTACAGCGTGCTCCGGCCATTGCGTTTTCAAAGGAAATGCCATGAGCAAGCTTGCCGACAAAGTCCAACAGGACCTGATCCGCGCCATCGATCAGGATGAACTGGTGCTGCCGACCCTGCCCGAGGTGGCCCTGCAGGTCCGTGAGGCGGCGGAAGACCCGGATGTCAGCATCCAGGCCCTGAGCAAGGTGATCGGCAACGACGCGGCGCTGACCGCGCGCATCATCCGCGTGGTGAACAGTCCGCTGCTGCGCAGCCCGAAGGAAATCACCGACCTGCAGATGGCGATCAGCCGGCTGGGCATCAACTACACCTGCAACCTGGCCACCGGCCTGGCCATGGAGCAGATGTTCCAGGCCACCACCGACGTGGTCGACCGCAAGATGCGCGAAGTCTGGAACAAGAGCACCGAGATCGCCGGCATCTGCCACGTGCTGGCCCGTCACTACACCCGCCTGGCGCCGGACCAGGCGACCCTGGCCGGGCTGGTGCACCAGATCGGCGTGCTGCCGATCCTCACCTACGCCGAGGATCACAACGAGCTGCTGTCGGACTCCATCAGCCTGAGCCACGTGATCGAGCGCATCCATCCGCTGATCGGCGAGCGCATCCTCAAAGCCTGGGATTTCCCCGCGCCGATCGCCGAGGTCCCGCGCCAGCACCTGGACTTCACCCGCAACTCGCCGCGCGCCGACTATACCGACCTGGTCCAGGTCGCCACCCTGCAGAGCTACCTTGGCAGCGAGCATCCCTATACCCGCCTGGACTGGAGCCAGATCCCGGCGTTCGCCAAGCTCGGCCTCGAACCGACCGTCGACATGAAGGAAGACGAGGACCTCTCCAGCGCCCTGGAAGCCGCCACCAGCATGCTGCAATAGGCCCGCCCTACTCCGCCGGGAAGCGCACCCGCACCAGCAAGCCGCCCAGTTCGCCCTGGTCGAGCTGGATCTGCGCCCGGTGCGCCCGGCAGACCTCGCCGACGATCGCCAGCCCCAGGCCGCTGCCGGGGCTGTCGCCGCGCCGGTAGAAGCGCTGGAAGACCCGCTCGCGGTCGGCGGCGGGAATTCCCGGACCATCGTCTTCCACTTCCAGCACTCCCCCCTCCAGCACCCTGAGGATCACGTTGCCGCCCTGCGGGGTGTGCGCCAGCGCGTTGTCCAGCAGGTTGCTGAGCAATTCGTTGAGCAGCGTCGGTTCACCCTGGATCCACACCGGCCCGGCGCTTTCCAGCGCCAGCGAGGCTCCCCGCGCATAGGCCAGCGGCGCCAGCGCCAGGCCCAGTTCCCGGGCCAGGGCGGTCAGGTCGATACGCTCGGCGCCGCCCTCGGCGATGGCCTGGGCGCCGCTTTCGATGCGCGCCAGGGAGAGCAGCTGGTTGGCCAGATGGATCAGGCGGTCGGTGTTCTTCGCCGTGGTCTCCAGGGTCGAACGCCAGGCTTCCGGCTCCTGCTCGCGCAGGCCCAGTTCCAGGCGCGCCTTGAGCGCCGCCAGCGGCGTGCGCAACTCGTGGGCGGCATCGGCGATGAACTGCGACTGCCGCTCGAACAGGCTGCGCAGGCGCTGGGTGAAGTGGTTCAGCGACTCCACCAGCGGCCGCAATTCATGCTGGACCTCGAGCATCGGCAACGGCCGCAGGTCGTCCGGCTGGCGCTCTTCCACCTCGCGGCGCAGGCGATCCAGCGGACGCAGCGCGGCGCTCACCGCCAGCCACACCAGCACCAGCGCGCCGACGCCGAGGACGCCCAGGCGCAACAGGGTATCGGTCATCAGGCTGCGCGCCATGCGCTCGCGGGCGCCTTCGGTCTCGGCCACGCGGATCTCCGCCATGCCGCTCATGCTCGGTTCGCTGACCGGCTGCAGCAGGCTCACCACGCGTACGTCGACGCCCTGGTAGACGCCGTCGTAGAACTTCGCCAAGGCCGGGTAGTCGTCGGTGCGCAGGGTCTCGGCGGGTGCTGCCGGAAGATTCTCGTAGCCGGAGATCATCCGACCATGGATGTCGTTGACCTGGTAGAAGATCCGCCCGGCGCTGTCGTAGGCGAAGGTATCCAGCGCCACGTAGGGGACGTCGGCGCGCAGGGTGCCGTCCTTCTCGTAGAGCCCGTCGGCGATCGCCCGCGCCGAGGCCAGCAAGGTCCGGTCGTAGGCGGTGTCGGCCACCTCGCGGCCGTTCCAGTAGGCGCTCAGGCCGCTCGCCAGGAGCACCAGCAGCAGGAGCAGGGCCAGCCACAGCAGCAGCCGTCCGCGCAGACTGCCGGCATCAGTCACCCTGCGCCTCCAGCAGGTAGCCGAGGCCGCGGAAGGTGACGATGCGCACGGCGCCGCCTTCCAGCTTCTTGCGCAGGCGGTGGACGTAGATCTCGATGGCGTCGGCGCTGGCCTCCTCGTCCAGGCCGAAGACCTGGGCGGCCAGTTGCTCCTTGCTCATCACCCGCCCCGGACGGGCGATCATCGCTTCCAGCACCGCCTGTTCCCGCGAGGTCAGGGTCAGCGGCTGCTCGTCGAGGCTGAAGCGCCGAGTGCCGAGGTCGTAGACCAGGGCGCCGCAGCGCTGCAACTGTTCGCCGCCGAGCACGCTGCGGCGCAGCAGGGCCTTGACCCGCGCCTCCAGCTCGGACAGTTCGAAAGGCTTTGCCAGGTAGTCGTCGGCGCCGAGATTGAGGCCGTGCACCCGGTCCTTCACCTCGCCGCGCGCAGTCAGCATCAGCACCGGCAAGGTCTTGCCGCGCCCGCGCAGGCGCGCTAGCACCTCGAAGCCGTCCATCCGCGGCAGGCCGACGTCGAGAATCGCCAGGGCGTACTCCTCGCTGGCCAGGGCCAGGTCGGCGGCCACCCCGTCCTGCAGCAGGTCTACCGTCCAGCCAGCGCCCTTGAGCGCCTGGACCACGCTTTCGGCGAGCTGCGGATGATCTTCCACCAGAAGGATGCGCATGGACGGTTCTCCACCACCGGATGAGGGCACAAGAGGCGAAGTGTACCGGGGAAAACCCTCCGGTAAATGGCTTCTCTGCCACCGGGGATTGCTGAAAGCCTGGCGAAAGCTTGGCGTCTTAGGATCAATCGATGGACGGCGCAGATCGTCCGCCAAAACGCCCTGCAGCGTGGTGCTCGGCGTACAAGAACAAGAATCGGAGACCACTGCATGTCGACTTCCCTGCCGCAGGCCGCAAGGTCTGTACGTTTGTCCCGCAGCACCACCCTGACCACCACCGCCGTCGTGCTCGCCGGCATCGCGCCCCTGGGCAACGCCGCCGGCTTCCTCGAAGACAGCAAGGCCAGCCTGGAAACCCGCAACTTCTATATGAACCGCGACTTTCGCGACGGCCCCGGCCAGTCCAAGCGCGAGGAGTGGGCGCAAGGCTTCATCCTCAACCTGCAGTCCGGCTACACCCAGGGCACCGTCGGCTTCGGCCTCGACGCCATGGGCATGCTCGGCGTCAAGCTCGACTCCGGCCGCGGCCGCAGCGGTACCGGACTGCTGCCGAAGGATTCCGACGGCCGCGCGCCGGACACCTACTCGAAACTGGGCCTGACCGCCAAGGTCAAGGTCTCGCAGAGCGAGCTGAAGGTCGGCACGCTGATTCCGAAGCTGCCATCGGTACAACCGAACAACGGGCGGATCTTCCCGCAGATATTCGAAGGCGCGCTGCTCACCTCGAAGGAGATCAAGGACCTCGGCTTCACCGCCGGGCGCCTGGAAAAGACCAAGATCCGCGACTCCAGCGACTCCGAGGACCTCGCGCTGAACGACAAGAACGGCCGCTTCGCCGGGGTCAGCGCCGATCACTTCGACCTCGGCGGACTGGACTACAAGCTCACCGACCAACTCACCGCCAGCTATCACTACAGCAACCTGCAGGACGTCTACCGCCAGCACTTCGTCGGCCTGCTGCACAGCTGGCCGATCGGTCCCGGCGAACTGACCAGCGACCTGCGCTTCGCCCGCAGCACCGACAGCGGCTCGGCCAAGGCCGGCGGCATCGACAACAAGTCGCTCAACGGCATGTTCACCTACAGCCTTGGCAACCATGCCTTCGGCGCGGCCTGGCAGCGAATGAACGGCGACGACGCCTTCCCCTACCTGGAAGGCAGCAACCCGTACCTGGTCAACTTCGTCCAGGTCAACGACTTCGCCGGCCCCAAGGAGCGCTCCTGGCAACTGCGCTACGACTACGACTTCGTCGGCCTCGGCATTCCCGGCCTGACCTTCATGACCCGCTACGTCAAGGGCGACAATGTCGAACTCGCCGGGCAGCGCGGCGAAGGCCGCGAATGGGAACGCAACACCGAACTGCAGTACGTGTTCCAGAGCGGCGCGCTGAAGAACCTCGGAATCCGCTGGCGCAACGCGACCTTCCGTTCCAATTTCACCCGCGACATCGATGAGAACCGCCTGATCGTCAGCTATACCCTGCCGATCTGGTAAGCCAGAACAAGAACTCCACAGGAGCACCGATGATGATGAAACTGTCTTTTCGTCCCCTCGCCTTGGTTGCCGCCGGCCTGCTGCTGGCCGGCGCCGCCGTGGCCGAACCCAAGCGTCCCGAATGCATCGCCCCGGCGTCCCCCGGCGGCGGTTTCGACCTCACCTGCAAGCTGGCGCAGAGCGCCCTGGTCGAGGCCAAGCTGCTGAGCAAGCCGATGCGCGTCACCTACATGCCCGGCGGCGTCGGCGCGGTCGCCTATAACGCGGTGGTCGCCCAACGCCCCGGCGACGCCGGCACCATCACCGCCTTCTCCAGCGGCTCGCTGCTGAACCTGGCCCAGGGCAAGTTCGGCCGCTTCGACGAGAACGCGGTGAAATGGCTGGCCGCCATCGGCACCAGCTACGGCGCCATCGCGGTGCGCACCGACTCGCCCTACAAGAACCTCGACGACCTGGTGAAGGCGCTCAAGGCCGACCCGAGCAAGGTGGTGATCGGCTCCGGCGGCACCGTCGGCAGCCAGGACTGGATGCAGACCGCGCTGATCGCCAAGGCCGCCGGGATCAATCCGCGCGACCTGCGCTACGTGGCCCTGGAAGGCGGCGGCGAGATCGCCACCGCGCTGCTCGGCGGGCACATCCAGGTCGGCAGCACCGACATTTCCGACTCCATGCCGCACATCCTCAGCGGCGACATGCGCCTGCTCGCGGTGTTCTCCGAAGAACGCCTGCCGGAGGCCGCGATGGCCAACATCCCCACCGCCAAGGAACAGGGCTACGACATCGTCTGGCCAGTGGTTCGCGGGTTCTACCTCGGGCCGAAGGTCAGCGACGAAGACTACGCCTGGTGGAAGAACGCCTTCGACCAACTGCTGGCCTCCGAGGACTTCGCCAAGCTGCGCGACCAGCGCGAGCTGTTCCCCTTCGCCATGACCGGCGAGGAACTCGACGGCTACGTGAAGCAGCAGGTCCAGCAGTACAAGCAACTGGCCAAGGACTTCGGCCTGATCCAGTAAGCCAGCCCGCGCGCGGCCGGGCCCCGGCCGCGCCACGAGGATAGTCCCATGACCCGTTCCAACCTGTACCAGCGCCTGTTCGCCGGGCTCTGGCTGCTCGCCTGCGTCGGCCTGGCGGTCGCCGGCTGGCGTTACCAGGCGCCGTTTTCCTACGAACCGGTCGGCCCGCGCGCCTACCCGCTGCTCTGCCTGGCGCTGATGGGCGCCGGCCTGGCCTGGTTGATCGTGCGGCCGACGCCGATCCGCCACGCCGAGGACGAACAGCCGCTGAGCGGCGCCGTGCTGCTCAAGGTGCTCGCCTGCATCGCCCTGCTGCTGGTGTTCGCCGGTCTATTCGAAGCGCTCGGTTTCATCCTCAGCGCCGCCCTGGTCGGCTCCTGCATGGCCATTCTCTACGGCGCCCGGCCACTGCCCGCGGTGATCACCGCGAGCCTGCTCGGGATCGGCCTCTACTGGCTGTTCGACCGCGCCCTGGACGTCCCGCTGCCGCTGGGCGTTCTCGACTTCCTGCCGCTGTGAGGACTTCGCGATGGAAACCTTGAACTACCTCGGCCAGGGCTTCGGCGTCGCGATGACCCCGACCAACCTGATCACCGCGCTGATCGGCACCCTGATCGGCACTATCGTCGGCCTGCTGCCGGGCCTCGGCCCGATCAACGGCGTGGCGCTGCTGATCCCGGTGGCCTTCGCCCTGGGCCTGCCGCCGGAAACCGCGCTGATCCTGCTCGCCGCCGTGTACCTGGGCTGCGAGTACGGCGGGCGGATCAGCTCGATCCTGCTCAACATCCCCGGCGAAGCCTCGACCGTGATGACCACCCTCGACGGCTACCCGATGGCACGCAAGGGCCTGGCCGGCGTGGCCCTGTCGCTGTCGGCCTGGAGTTCCTTCATCGGCGCCTTCATCGCCACCTGCGGGATGGTCCTGTTCGCCCCGCTGCTGGCCAAGTGGGCGATCGCCTTCGGTCCGGCGGAATACTTCGTACTGATGGTCTTCGCCATCGTCTGCCTCGGCGGCATGGCCGGCGACAAGCCACTGAAGACGCTGCTGGCGGCGTTGCTCGGGCTGTTCCTGTCCTGCGTCGGGATCGACGCCAACAGTGGCGTGTACCGCTTCACCGGGGACAGCATCCACCTCGCCGACGGCATCCAGTTCGTGGTCCTGGTACTGGGTCTGTTCTCGGTCAGCGAGATTCTCCTGCTGCTGGAAAAGACCCACCACGGCCAGGAAGCGGTCAAGGCCACCGGGCGGATGATGTTCAACTTCAAGGAAGCCGCCAGCGTATTCCTGGTCAACCTGCGCTGCGGCGTGCTCGGCTTCGTCATGGGCGTGCTGCCCGGCGCCGGCGCGACCCTGGCCAGCGCCGTGGCCTACATGACCGAGAAGAAGCTGGCCGGCGCCAAGGGCGAGTTCGGCAAGGGCGACATGCGCGGCCTCGCTGCCCCGGAGACCGCCATTGGCGGCGCGGCCTGCGGCGCCATGGTGCCGATGCTGACCCTCGGCGTGCCCGGTTCGGGCACCACTGCGGTGATGATCGGCGCCCTGACCCTGTACAACATCACTCCCGGCCCGCTGCTGTTCCAGCAGCAACCGGACATCGTCTGGGGCCTGATCGCCTCGCTGTTCATCGCCAACGTCATGCTGATCATCCTCAACGTGCCGATGGTCCGTGTGTTCACCCGCATCCTCGCGGTGCCGAACTGGGCCCTGGTGCCGGCCATCGCGATCATCACCGGGATCGGCGTGTACGGCGTGCACGCGACTACCTTCGACCTGTTCCTGATGGTCGGCATCGGCGTGCTCGGCTACATCCTGCGCAAGCTCGACTTCCCGCTCTCGCCGCTGCTGCTGGGCTTCATCCTCGGCGGGCTGATGGAGCAGAACCTGCGCCGCGCGCTGTCGATCTCCAACGGCGAACTGGGCATCCTCTGGTCGAGCCCGATCAGCCTGGTGACCTGGGCCCTGGTGGTGGTGATGCTGCTGTTGCCGCTGGTCCGTGCCTGGCGCCGCCGCGCGACCCGTCGCGCGACAGGGCTGGCCGATGCCTGAGCGCGTCACCTGGAGGCTGTACTGGGCGACGCCGTTGGTCGGCGCCCTTGGCGGCTGGCTGGCAAGCCTGGTCGGCTGGCCGCTGCCGTGGATGATCGGCTCGCTGCTGGCGGTGATGCTGGTGCGCTGCCTGGCCGACCTGCCGCTGGCCGAAGTGCCGGGGGCACGCAAGTGCGGGCAATGGATCGTCGGCATCGGCATCGGCCTGCACTTCACCCCGGCAGTGATCGAGCAAGTGCTGGCGCACAGCGCGATCATCGTTTTCGGCGCCGTGGCCACCACGCTTTCCAGCGTACTGGCGATCGCCTTCATGCGCCGCAGCGGCGAGGACCGCGCCACCGCGTTCTTCGCCAGCATGCCCGGCGGCGCCAGCGAGATGGTCAACCTCGGGCAGCGCCACGGCGCGGTGCTCAGCCGCGTCGCCGCAGCGCAGAGCCTGCGCCTGTTGCTGGTGGTGCTGCTGGTGCCGGCGGCGTTCCAGTACCTGCTCGGCGGCGGCCAGCCGGGCCCGCACCAGGCCGCGCCGGTGGACTGGCGCTGGCTGGCCCTGCTGTTCCCGGCCGGGGCGCTGGTCGCGCTGGGCTGGCAGAAGTTGCGCCAACCCAATCCCTGGCTACTCGGCCCGCTGCTGCTGGCGGCCAGCGTCAGCCTCGGCTTCGACCTGCATATCGGCCTGCCGGCCGGTTCCAGCGGCGTTGGCCAATGGCTGATCGGCAGCGCCCTGGGTTGCCATTTCAACCGCAGTTTCTTTCGCAGCGCTCCGGCCTTCGTCAGTCGCACCCTGGTCTGCACGCTGTGGATGATGTTCGCCGCGGCGCTCGCCGCCGAGTTGCTCGGCTGGCTGACCACCCTCGACCACCAGTCGCTGATGCTCGGCATGATGCCCGGCGGCATCGCCGAGCTGAGCCTGACCGCCGAAGCCTTGCAGCTCTCGGTGCCGCTGGTCACCGCCCTGCAGGTGCTGCGGCTATTGCTGGTGCTGTTCCTCGCCGAGCCGTGCTTCCGCTACTGGAGGAAGCGCGCCGGCTGATCGAGCCACGCCGCCACACTGGATGTGTGGCGTTTTCCAGCCCGCCTCGTGCGGGCTTTTTTATTCCGCGCGCGGCCAGAGGGCACACAGCGGCGCCCGCCATGTGAAGAGCTGGGCGACAGTGGTCAGAGGTCCGGCAGCGACCAGTCGATAGGCGTCTTGCCGTTCTGCTCGAGGAACTTGTTGGTGCGGCTGAAGTGACCGTTGCCGAGGAAACCGCGGTAGGCCGACAACGGCGACGGGTGCGCCGACTTGAGGATCAGGTGGCGCTGCGGGTCGATCAGCTTCTGCTTGCTCTGCGCGTGGCTGCCCCAGAGCAGGAACACCAGGCGCTCGCAACGCTCGTTGACCACCTCGATGACGCGGTCGGTGAACGGCTGCCAGCCGGCATTGGCGTGGGAGCCGGCCTTGGCCTGCTCGACGGTCAGCGAGGTGTTGAGCAACAGCACGCCCTGCTCCGCCCAGCGCTGCAGGTAGCCGTTGTTGGGAATCGGGATGTTCAGGTCGCGGTTGAGTTCCTTGTAGATGTTCTGCAAGGACGGCGGCGTCGGCACGCCGGGCTGCACCGAGAAGCAAAGGCCGTGGGCCTGGCCCGGCCCGTGGTAGGGATCCTGGCCGATGATCACCACCTTGACGTTCTCCAGCGGCGTGGTGTTCAGCGCGTTGAAGATCAACGGCCCGGGCGGGAAGATCGCCTTGCCGGCGGCTTTCTCCTGGCGCAGGAACTCGCCCAGTTGCTTCATGTAGGGCTTGTCGAATTCCTCGCGCAGCGCTTCCTTCCAGCTCGACTCGAGCTTGATGCGGTCGTCGTTATCGGTCATGGAACCCCCTGTCTCGGTACTGAAAAAGTCGTCCGGCCTTTTTCAGAAGGTCGCCGACAGCCTGTGGCCGCGGAACCGTAGAAAAGCGCGCCGCGCTTGTCAATCTCGGGACAGGCGGGCCTCCTCCAGCGGATACTTCACGCGCACCCGATTGCGGTACAGGCACTCGCTGGCCAGCAGGGTGCCGGCCTGGCCCTTTTCCCGGATGTCGCGCCAGATCTCGTTGAGCCTCAGCACTGCCTCGCCGTCGCGGACAAAACGCTGGGCCCTCTCGTAGACGTGGTAGCGCACAGGGCGCGGCGCGCTGCACAGCAGTTCGCCTTCCAGTTGGTGGGCGGCGATATGGAAGCGCAACTGGAAGGTTTCCGCCGTCGGATTGTGCAGCACCAGGTCGATGAAGTTGTAGAAGATCGCCGCGCCCGAGCCGAACGGCAGGATCCGTCCCTCGTCGGGAAACGGGTCGAAGCTGTGGTTGGCCCGCTCCACCACGCGCAGCGGCGAATGCAGGGCCATCCAGTGGATCAGGTTGCTCAGTTGGCAGATGCCGCCGCCGATTCCGCTGCGCGCCTCGCCGAAGGACAGCTCCATGCCTTCGACGAAGCCACGCCGGGCGCTGGGCCGACCGACCAGCCGGCAGAACGAGAAGTACTCGCCGGGGCCGATGCGCACGCCGTTCATGCAGTCCACCGCCAGGCGCAGGTTGACCACCTTGTTGCGTTGCAGGGCGAGGTCGCTGTCGCCGAGGCGGCGGATCAACTTCGAGGTGTGCTTGATGTAGCGGTACGGCAGGCGCTCGTCGACCGATGGCAGCCGCACGTAGCGACGGCCGCCAAGACGCCAGCGGCAGTGCCGCCAGAGACGTCGTTGCCAGACCCGCAGCCAGTAGAGCCAGGGGTGGTAGAGCGATAGGGGTTTGCGCATCGACGATCCTTGTCGGTCTCGGCCCACGGGCCGGAGGCAGCATTATGCCCGGAGCACTAGCCCTGGTGCAGCGCCCGGTAGTGACTGGGCGCCATGCCCACCACCTTGCGGAACAGCCGCGAGAAGTAATAGGGATCGGCGTAGCCGAGCTGCTCGGCGATCTGCCGCACCTCCAGCGCGCCCTCGTCGAGCAGGCGGCAGGCGTGGGCCATCTTCATCTGGATGAAGTCCTGGATCGGCGCCTGGCCGGTCAGGGCGCGGTAGGTCTTGGCGAAATGGAAGCGCGACAGCTTGAACTGCGCCGCCAGCTCGTCGAGGTTGAGGCTGTCGTGCAGGTGCGCGCGCATCAGCGCCTGCACCGCGTCGATGTCCAGCACCCGCCCGGATTTCAGGCTGGCCCGCGCCGGACGCACCGCCAGCGAGGTGAGCAGGCCCTGCAACAGGTGCGCGGCATGGATGAAGTGCGGCAGGCTGAGGCCCTGGCGACGCAGCGCCAGCAGCGCGTCGAACTCCGCCAGCAGGCGCGGCTGCATGCCCAGGCGCAGGCGCGGAGCGCTGCCCAGCGGGCGCAGGAAGTCCTCCGCCAGGAGGCCTTCGAAATGTACCCAGTAGATGCTCCAGGGCCGCTGCGGGTCGGCGCCGTAGGCGTGTTCCAGGCCCTTGGGCAGGACCAGCAGGTCGCCGCCGCCGACCTCGACGCGCTCGTCGGCGCACTCCAGCCAGCCGCGTCCGGCACGGCAGTAGATCAACAGATGGTCGTCCGGCGCGCGCCGCTGCATGTGGTGGCCATGCGCCTCCGGGTAGTAACCGAGGGCCAGTGGGTAGCAGGCCTGGCCGAGCGGATGGCGGGCCAGGGCGCGACGCAGGCGGGGCGGCGTGATGAAACGCACCCCCTGGTTGGGCAGGGGCCAGGCGGAGGTCTGTACGGAACGCTTCACGGCGACGCGACTCGGCAGTCTGAATCCCAAGATCGTCCATCCCTTGCGCAAGATCGTCAATCCACAGGCGGCTTGCGGCCGGCTATAACGACTCAAAACAACATCCCGGTCCACCGGGAAGCGGAGGCGACGATGGCCAAGGCAATCCCCCAGCTGATCGACGGCGAATGGCGCGGCAGCCGTTCCCGCGAACTGATCGAAGTCACCGACCCGGCGACCCAGGACGTCCTCGCGCTGGCGCCGAAGGCCACCGCCGACGAGATCGAGCAGGCCATCGCCAGCGCCCAGCGCGCCTTCGAGACCTGGCGCGAAGTCCCGGCTCCCGAGCGAGCGCGGTTGATGCTGCGCTACCAGCACCTGCTCAAGGAACACCACGACGAACTCGGCGAACTGCTGGCCCGGGAGACCGGCAAGAACCTCGCCGATGCCAAGGGCGACGTGTGGCGCGGCATCGAGGTGGTCGAACACGCCGCCAACGTGGCCAGCCTGATGATGGGCGAGACGGTGGAAAACGTCGCCCGCGAGATCGACACCGCCAGTTGGATCCAGCCCCTCGGCGTGTGCGCCGGGATCACCCCGTTCAATTTCCCGGCGATGATCCCGCTGTGGATGTTCCCGCTGGCCATCGCCTGCGGCAACACCTTCGTCCTCAAGCCCTCCGAACAGGATCCGCTGACACCCAATCGCCTCGCCGAGCTGTTCCTCGAGGCCGGCGCGCCGAAGGGCGTGCTGCAGGTGATCCATGGCGGCCGCGAGCAGGTCGATGCCCTCCTCACCCACCCGGACATCCGGGCGATTTCCTTCGTCGGCTCGGTCGCCGTCGGCCAGCACGTGTACCGCACCGGCACCGCGCACCTGAAGCGGGTGCAGGCCTTCGCCGGGGCGAAGAACCACATGGTGATCCTCCCCGACGCGAACAAGGCCCAGGTCCTCGGCAACCTGGTCGGCGCCAGCTGCGGCGCCGCCGGCCAGCGCTGCATGGCGATCAGCGCGGCGGTGTTCGTCGGCGCGGCGCGCGAGTGGATTCCCGAGCTGGCCGAGCGGATGGCCGCCCTGCGCCCCGGCCACTGGCAGGACCCGGACGCCGCCTATGGTCCGCTGATCAGCCCGCAGGCGCGCCAGCGCGTGCTGCGCCTGATCGCCGAAGGCAAGGCAGAAGGCGCCGAGTGCCTGCTCGACGGCTCGCAGTGCCAGGTCGAAGGCTATCCCAACGGCAACTGGCTCGGTCCCACCCTGTTCCGCGCAGTGACGCCGAAGATGGGCCTGTACCGCGAGGAGATCTTCGGCCCGGTGCTGGCTTGCCTGGAGGTCGATACCCTGGAAGAGGCGATTGCCCTGGTCAACGCCAATCCCTATGGCAACGGCACCAGCCTGTTCACCCGCTCCGGCGGCGCCGCTCGGCGCTACCAGCACGCGGTGCAGGTCGGCCAGGTGGGTATCAACGTGCCGATCCCGGTACCGCTGCCGTTCTTCTCCTTCACCGGCTGGAAGGGTTCCTTCTACGGCGACCTGCACGCCTACGGCAAGCAGGCGGTGCGCTTCTATACCGAGACCAAGACCGTCACCAGCCGCTGGTTCGACGATGAACCGACGACCGACGAATCGTCGGCCGGCCCGAACATGACCATCCATCTCAAGTGACCCGAGGACCTATGGATTTCGACCTCACCGAAGAACAACGCCTGCTGGTGGAGAGCGCCCGCGCCTTCGCCCGCCACGAACTGGCGCCGAAGGCGGCCGACTGGGACCGCGACCATCACTTCCCGGTGGAAGTCATCCGCGCCGCCGCCGAACAGGGCTACCTCGGCCTGTACATCGCCGAGGAAGACGGCGGCCTGGGCCTGTCGCGGCTGTCCACTTCGCTGATCTTCGAGCAACTGGCCGCCGGCTGCGTGGCCACTACCGCCTACATCAGCATCCACAACATGGCCGCCTGGATGCTCGCCTCGTTCGGCGACGCGGCGCTGAAGGAGGCCTGGCTGCCCGGCCTGATCGGCGGCGAGTCGCTCGCCTCCTATTGCCTGACCGAGCCCGATGCCGGCTCCGACGCCGCGCGCCTGCGCACCCGCGCCCGCCGCGAGGGCGACGAATACGTGCTGGACGGCAGCAAGTGCTTCATTTCCGGCGCCGGCAGCACCCAGGTGCTGATCGTCATGGCGCGCACCGGCGAGGACGGCGCCAGGGGCATCTCCTGCTTCCTGGTGCCGGCCGACGCGCCCGGCATCCGCTACGGCCGCAACGAGGACAAGATGGGCTGGCGCGCGCAGCCGACCCGCACCATCACCTTCGAAGGCGTGCGCATCCCCGCCGGCAACCGCATCGGCCCGGAGGGCCAGGGCTTCGTCTATGCCATGAAAGGCCTCGACGGCGGCCGCCTGAACATCGCCAGTTGTTCGCTGGGCGCCGCCCAGGCGGCGCTGGAGCAGTCGATGCGCTACGTCGAGGAGCGCGAGCAGTTCGGCAAGCCGCTGGCGACCTTCCAGGCCTTGCAGTTCAAGCTCGCCGACATGCTCACCGAACTCACCGCCAGCCGCCAGATGGTCCGCCTCGGCGCCCATCGGCTGGACCGCGGCGACGCCGAGGCGACCCTGTACTGCGCAATGGCCAAGCGCTTCGCCACCGACCGCTGCTTCGATGTCTGCAACGAGGCCTTGCAACTGCACGGCGGCTACGGCTATCTCAACGATTATCCGCTGGAGCGCTGGGTACGCGACACCCGCGTGCACCAGATCCTCGAAGGCACCAACGAAATCATGCGGGTGATCGTCGCCCGCCGCCTGCTGGAGCAGGGCGGCATGCTCGATCGCCTGCTGTGAACGCCGCGAACCATCGCATCCGATAGTGCCGGGACGCCCCGGCCCATGATCCAGTGAGGGACTTCATGAACACTGCCGTCGAACCCTACAAGGCTTCCTCCTTCGACCTGACCCACAAGCTCACCGTGGAAAAGCACGGGCACACCGCGCTGATCACCATCAACCACCCGCCGGCCAACACCTGGGACCGCGACTCGCTGATCGGCCTGCGCCAACTGATCGAGCACCTCAACCGCGACGACGATATCTACGCCCTGGTAGTGACCGGCCAGGGGCCGAAGTTCTTCTCCGCCGGCGCCGACCTGAACATGTTCGCCGACGGCGACAAGGCCCGCGCTCGCGAGATGGCCCGCCGCTTCGGCGAAGCCTTCGAGGCGCTGCGCGATTTCCGCGGGGTGTCGATCGCGGCGATCAACGGCTACGCCATGGGCGGCGGCCTGGAGTGCGCCCTCGCCTGCGACATCCGCATCGCCGAGCGCCAGGCGCAGATGGCCCTGCCGGAGGCCGCGGTGGGCCTGCTGCCCTGCGCCGGCGGGACCCAGGCGCTACCCTGGCTGGTGGGCGAAGGCTGGGCCAAGCGGATGATCCTCTGCAACGAGCGGGTGGATGCGGAAACCGCCCTGCGCATCGGCCTGGTCGAACAGGTGGTGGACAGCGGCGAGGCGCGCGGCGCCGCCCTGCTGCTGGCGGCCAAGGTGGCACGCCAGAGCCCGGTGGCGATCCGCACCATCAAGCCGCTGATCCAGGGTGCCCGCGAACGCGCGCCGAACACCTGGCTGCCGGAGGAGCGCGAGCGCTTCGTCGATCTGTTCGACGCCCAGGACACCCGCGAAGGGGTCAACGCCTTCCTCGAGAAGCGCGATCCCAAGTGGCGCAACTGCTGAGCCTTCCCATCGAACCCGGCGGGCTGCGCCACAGCCCGCCCGAGCCGAGAGCCCCGACATGAACGTGCTTTTCGAAGAACGCCCGAGCCTGCATGGCTTCCGCATCGGCATTGCCACCCTGGATGCGGAAAAGAGCCTGAACGCCCTGTCCCTGCCGATGATCGAGGCCCTGGCGGCGAAACTCGACGCCTGGGCCGAGGACGCCGGCATCGCCTGCGTGCTGTTGCGCGGCAACGGCGCCAAGGCCTTTTGCGCCGGCGGCGACGTGCGCAAGCTGGTGGACGCCTGCCGTGAGCAACCCGGCGAGGTACCGGCCCTGGCGCGACGCTTCTTCGCCGATGAATACCGCCTCGACTACCGCATCCACACCTACCCGAAACCCTTCATCTGCTGGGCCCACGGCTATGTAATGGGCGGCGGCATGGGGCTGATGCAGGGTGCCGGGATTCGCATCGTCACCCCGTCCAGCCGCCTGGCGATGCCGGAGATCGGCATCGGCCTGTACCCGGACGTCGGCGCCAGTTGGTTCCTCGCCCGCCTGCCCGGCAGGCTCGGCCTGTTCCTCGGCCTGAGCGCGGCGCAGATGAACGCCCGCGACGCTCTCGACCTCGACCTGGCCGACCGCTTCCTTCTCGACGACCAGCAGGACGCCCTGCTCGCCGGCCTGGTGCAGATGAACTGGAACGAGTCGCCCCAGGTGCAACTTCACAGCCTGCTTCGCGCCCTCGAACACGAGGCCCGCGGCGAACTGCCGGAGGCCCAGTTGCTCCCGCGCCGGCCGCGCCTGGACGCACTGCTCGACCAGCCGGACCTGGCGAGCGCCTGGCAGGCGCTGGTGGCGCTGCGCGACGACGCCGACCCGCTGCTTGCGCGTGGCGCGAAGACCCTGGCCGAGGGCTGCCCGATGACCGCGCATCTGGTCTGGCAGCAGATCGAGCGTGCGCGCTACCTGTCGCTGGCCGAGGTGTTCCGCCTGGAATACGCCATGAGCCTGAACTGCACGCGCCATCCGGACTTCGCCGAGGGGGTACGCGCAAGGCTGATCGATCGCGACAACGCACCGAACTGGCATTGGCCGCAGGTGGAATCGATCCCGCAGGCGGTGATCGAGGCGCACTTCGAGCCGACCTGGGAGGGCGAGCATCCGCTGGCGGGGCTCTGATCCGCCGCGCCGCCCTCTGCCGTAGGAGGGCGCGCGCCCGCCGCGTCCATAGCGTCTAAGCTGTTTCACAGCATCCCCAAGAGGCCTCGCGGCCGCCACAGGAGGAGCTCCATGAAACAGATCGCCTTCATCGGCCTCGGCCACATGGGCGCGCCGATGGCCACCAACCTGCTCAAGGCCGGCTACCTGCTGAACGTCTTCGACCTGGTGCAGAGCGCCGTCGACGGCCTGGTCGCCGCCGGCGCCAGCGCCGCCCGCAGCGCCCGCGACGCGGTGCAGGGCGCCGACGTGGTCATCAGCATGCTGCCGGCCAGCCAGCACGTCGAAGGCCTGTACCTCGACGACGATGGCCTGCTCGCGCACATCGCCCCCGGCACCCTGGTGCTGGAATGCTCGACCATCGCCCCGACCTCGGCGCGCAAGGTCCACGCCGCCGCCCGCGAGCGCGGCCTGGCGATGCTCGACGCGCCGGTGTCCGGCGGCACTGCCGGCGCGGCAGCCGGCACCCTGACCTTCATGGTCGGCGGCGACGCCGAAGCCCTGGAGAAGGCCCGGCCGCTGTTCGAGGCCATGGGTCGGAACATCTTCCATGCCGGCCCCGACGGCGCCGGCCAGGTCGCCAAGGTGTGCAACAACCAGCTCCTCGCGGTGCTGATGATCGGTACCGCAGAAGCCATGGCCCTGGGCGTGGCCAACGGCCTCGAGGCGAAGGTGCTGGCCGAGATCATGCGCCGCAGCTCCGGCGGCAACTGGGCGCTGGAAGTCTACAACCCCTGGCCGGGGGTGATGGAGAACGCTCCGGCGTCGCGCGACTACAGCGGCGGCTTCATGGCCCAGTTGATGGCCAAGGACCTCGGCCTGGCCCAGGAAGCCGCCCAGGCCAGCGCCAGCAGCACGCCGATGGGCAGCCTGGCGCTGAGCCTGTACCGCCTGTTGCTGAAGCAGGGCTATGCGGAGCGGGACTTTTCCGTGGTGCAGAAATTGTTCGATCCGACCCAAGGCCAATAGACAGGCAGGCGGGTCCGCGCCCAGGCTGGTCGATTCGACGATGCGAGGAGCCCGCCTTGAACGCCCTGCTGCTGCGTTACCGTTTCCGCCTGCTGTTCTTTTCCACCGTGCTGTTCACGGCGATCCTCGGCCTGCCGTCGAGCACCAAGCCACGGGTGCTCGGCAGCCTCCTGCTGCTGGTGCTGGCCGGGATGAACACCTTGCGCAGACGCAGTCCGCTGGTCTACCTGACGGCCTTCTTCGGCCTGTTCAGCCTGGCCCTGTACACCACTGCGGACTTCAGCAGTCCCTACTCCAGCCTGCCGCCCGGCCTGCTGCGCGGGCTGAGCCTGATCCTGCTGTATCTGACCCTGTTCGCCGCGCTGTTCCGCCGCGTCACCCAGGAGCGCCCGGTGACCCACGAGCTGCTCTACGGACTCTGCGCGCTCTACCTGCAGATGGCGCTGGCCTTCGCTCTCGCCTACTACATGGTCGAACAGATGCAGCCAGCCAGCTTCATCGCCAGCCATGGCGCACTCGGCCTGGATACCTTCGTCTACTACAGCCTGGTGACCCTGACCACCGTGGGCTACGGCGACATCCAGGCGATCAACCCGCTGGCGCGCCTGCTGGCCGGCAGCGAAGGAGTGATCGGGGTCCTGTTCATCGCCCTCGCCGTGGCCCGCAGCCTGACCCTGATGAGCGACAGCGAGGAGGTCTGATTATTAAGCTGGGCTAACGAGTGCATCCCCCTCGCAGCGGTTTATCCCGGCGAGCGCAGGGCGGATGATGCTGATCGACGCCGCTCTGCGGCATTTCTCGAACGGAAGGTGCAGCATGAAAATCGCCCTGATCGGCGCCACCGGCCACGTCGGCCACTATTTCCTCAACGAAGCCCTGCAACGCGGCCACGCGGTAACCGCCCTGGTCCGCGACCCGAGCAAGCTGGCGGCGCGCGACGGCCTCGGCGTAGTGCAGGCGGACGTCAGCGACCCGGCCCAGGTGGCCAGCGCCGTGGCAGGCCACGAGGTGGTCATCAGCGCTTTCAACGGCGGCTGGGGCAGCGCCGACCTCCGCGCCCGCCACGCCGCCGGCAGCCAGGCCATTCTCGACGGCGTGAAACGCTCCGGCGTGCCGCGCCTGCTGGTTCTCGGCGGCGCCGGGAGCCTGGAGATCGCCCCCGGCCAGCGCCTGGTGGACAGCCCGGAATTCCCCGAGCAGTGGAAGCAGGGCGCCCTCGGCGCCGCCGACGCCCTCGACCAACTGCGCGGCGAGCAACGACTGGACTGGGTGTTCCTCAGCCCGGCGATGCTCCTCGAACCCGGCCAGCGCAGCGGCAAGTTCCGCCTCGGCGGCGACCAGGTCCTGTTCGACGCCAAGGGCGAGAGCCGGATTTCCCTGGAAGACCTGGCGGTAGCCATGCTCGACGAGGCCGAGCAGCCCCGTCATCATCGCCAGCGCTTCACCGTGGCCTACTGAAAAGACCAGGCGCCCCTCTCGGGCGCCTTCGTCGTCAGCCTTCGGACTTCGCCGCCGGCGTGACGATATCGAACCAGAAGTCGAAGTCGCCGAGCATGCCGAACAGTTGCCCCAGCAACAGCGGATTGCCGGAACTCTTCAGTTTGCCCTCGAAGACCAGGCGTACCGCCGATACCTCCTTGAGCAGCAGCCGGTTGAGATCGGTGCGGTCGATGCTCACGGTCTGCCCGGCGTCCTCGCTCTGCACGCCGCGCAGGTTGTTCAGGTGCGAGTTCTTCAGTTCCAGCAGGTAGTTCTCGCCGATGTCCGGCAGGCGCAGGTTGATGCTCAGCGCCTTGCCTTCCGCAGCGCCGGCGTCCAGGCGCACGCCGAGATAGTCGAACAGCAGGCCGGTGTCCATCGCCGCCAGGGCATCGGCGCTGCCGGCCTTCATCGTCGGCTGGTCGCGCGGTACGCCGTGGCGCAGTTCGTAGGCGGCGCTGAGGTAGCTGTTGCGCCAGCCGGCGTTCTCCGCCTGGTAGCCGAGTTGCTCCAGGGCGTCGGCCTGCAGCTCGCGCGCGGCCCGATTATCCGGCTCGGCGAAGACCAGCCTGTTGACCACCTCGACCACCCAACGGTATTCGCCCCTGGCGTACGACGCCCGCGCTTGCTCCAACAGGCGCTCGGCGCCGCCCATGTATTCCACGTAGCGGCCCGCCGAGTCCTCCGGGCTGAGCGGGTCGAGGCTCGCCGGGTTGCCGTCGTAGTAGCCCAGGTAGCGGTTCAGCACGGCCCGTGCGTTATGGCTGACCGAGCCGTGGTAGCCGCGGTCGTACCATTCCTGGTCGAGGCTGGGCGGCAGGCGCAGGCGGTTGTGCACCTGGCCGATGGTCACGCCCTGGTTGGCCAGGTGCAGGGTCTGGTCGTGCAGGTAGCCGTACAGGTCGCGCTGCTTCTCCAGCACCTCGACGATCTCCGCGTTGCCCCAGCGCGGCCAGTTGTGCACCGCGAACATCACCTCGGCCTGCCTGCCGAAACGATGCAGCGCCTGGTTGATGTACTTGCTCCAGCCCAGCGCATCACGTACCTCGGCGCCGCGCAGGGTGTACAGGTTGTGCAGGGTACCGACCACGTTCTCGGCCATCAGCAGGGCCTTCTGCCGCGGCAGCCAGATGTTCATCTCCGCCGGCGACTCGGTGCCCGGCGTGTTCTGGAAGGTGAACGGCACGCCGTCCAGCACCAGGTCCTCGCCCTCGCCTTCGATCAGGCGGGTCGGCGCCAGCAGGCTCAGCGGTCCGCGCGCCAATCCCTTGCCGATGGCCATGTCGACCTGCCCCTGCGGCCCCTTGGGCAGTTGCGTGCCGTACTGGTAGGTGGCGCGGCGCATCATGGCGTTGCCGGCCAGGACGTTCTCCTTGATCGCCGCCTCCATGAAGCCGGCCGGAGCGATGATCTGCACCGCGCCGCTGGCGACCTGCTGCGGCTCGACCAGACCGCGCACGCCTCCAAAGTGATCGGCGTGGGCGTGGCTGTAGATCACCGTACGGATCGGCCTCTCGCCCAGCTCGCGGCTGACCAGCTCGTAGGCCGCCCTGGCGGTGGCCGGGGTGGTCAGGGTGTCGACCACGATCCAGCCGCTGTCGCCGCGGATGAAGGTGATGTTGGCCAGGTCGAAGCCGCGCACCTGGTAGATACCCTCGGCAACCTCGAACAGGCCGTACTTGAGATTGAGCAGGGCCTGGCGTTGCAGGCTGGGATTGATGCTGTCGCGGGGCTTGCCGTCGAGGAGGAAGTCGTAGCCGCCGAGCTGCCAGGCGACGCTGCCGTCGGGGTTGCGGATGAGCACCCGCTCCGGGCGCCGGATCAGGCCGCGTTCGGCGCGCTCGAAGTCGGCACGGTCGGCGAACGGCAATTCCGCTTCGACCCGCCGCTGGGCCTCGACGGTGAAGGCGCTGGGCGGCTTGGACGCGGAGGGTTCGGCGGCGCCGGCGAGTAGCGGGGCGAGCGCCAGGAGTGCGAGCAGACGGCTCATCGGATGCTCCGTTTTATTGTTGTGAGGTTCGGCTGGCACTATGCCGAGCGGCACGACAATAATTCCAATGCATTCCAGGTCCACATTCGATGCGGAGTCCGCATGAGCGATCTACGCCAGTTCCGCCACTTCGTCGCCCTCGCCGAGCACGGCCACTATGCCCGCGCCGCCGAAGCGGTGAATCTCAGCCAGCCGGCGCTGTCCCGCAGCATCCAGGCGCTGGAGGGACAGTTGGGTTGCACCCTGGTGGAGCGCGGCAGCCGCGGCGTGGCCCTCACGGCCCACGGCCGGCTGGTGCTGGAACACGCTCGGCGCCTGCTGGCCGGGCATCGCGCACTGCACAACGCGGTAAGCCAACTGGGCAATCTCGACAGCGGCGAGCTACGCCTGGGCGGCGGTCCCTTCCCCGCCGCACGGCTGTTGCCCGAGGCACTGGCCGGTTTCTCCAGCGCCCACCCACGCGTGCGCGTCGCACTGCTCATCGAGGACTGGCAGACCCTGCGCCAGCGCCTGCTGGATGACGCCGTCGAACTCTTCGTCGCCGATATCCGCGAGCTGCAAGGCGATCCGCAGTTGCGCATCCACCCGCTACGCGAGCATCCCGGCGTACTCTTCTGCCGCCCCGGCCATCCGCTGCTGGGTCTGGAGCGGCCGAGCGCCGGGCAATTGGCCGATTACCCGCTGGCCGGCCCGCGTCTGCCCGAGGCAGTCCGCGGCGACCTGGCGCGCCTGCTGCAACGCGACGAACCGCTCGGCATACAGTGCGACGATGTGCTGATGCTCAAGGGCCTGGTCGGCTCCAGCGAGCTGATCAGCCTGGCGCCCTGGGACGTGGTTGCCGCCGACGTCGAGGCCGGCCGCCTGGCGCTGCTGCCCTGGCCCGCCGGCGCCGAGCCCGCCCGCGCCAAGGGCTCCGCCTACGGTCTGGTCAGCCGTGCCGGCCGCAGCCTGTCGCCGGCCGCGGCAGTGTTCGTCGAGCGGGTGCTGGAACAGGACCGGCGCTTCGCCGCCACCTGAGGCTCAGCGCCAGCGAGCGTCGTCGCGGCGCTCCTGCCAGGTACGGTTCCAGTCGCGCCCGCGGTTGTCACGGTCACGGTCGTGATAGCGCTCGTAGCGGTAGTCGGGACGATACCGGTGGTCGTCGCGGTCGTAGACCACGCAGGCCGACAACGGCAGGACGAGGATCAGCAAGGAAAGCAAACGACGCATGGCGCCTCCTGTGCGACTCCGGCCTCTCCTGCGGATGCCGGAGGAATGCCTGTTCCGGAGCCTGCACATCGGACTGCGCGGCGCGCGGGCGGTGCCCGCGGCGAGGGTAAAGCCTGGGTAAATCAGCCGAGGCTACGCAGGTGCAGGACGCCGAACAGCAGCACCTGGAGGCGCTCCAGCCAAGGTGCCGGGCGCGCCTTGAGACGCCCGTTGAGCAGCAGGATCTCGGCGGCATGGACCAGCACCAGCACGCCGGACAACAGCAGGATCGGTCGATGCAACTCGCCCAGCGGGTAGGCCAGGTTGACCAGCGCGACGAGCCAGAACATCGCCAGGGCGCCCTTGGCGAACGACAGGAAATGACTCATGGGGGAACCTCCTCGTTTCGATGTCGGCAGAGTGTGCCGAGCAAATGCGCCGAGGGGGTCCGCACTTTCGACTGGAAAGCACGACGGCGCCCGCAGGCGCCGCCTTTCCTTGCGCACCTCAGTTGCGCCAGCGAGGTGTCCCGCCCTGCTGGCCCTGGTGCCGCGGACGATCCTGCCCACCGTGTTGCTGCCAGCGTTGCGGAGAATGCCCGCGCCATTGCGGCTGGCCACCGCGCTGCCAGTTGCCCGGATGCCGCTCGCCGCGATGGGCCGGGCGCGATTCGTGGTGGCGCTGCGGGTAGCGATATTGCTCGCGCCGGTAGTCGCGGTGGCCATCGTAGCGGCGTGGCGCCGGGTAGTAGCGTTGGTCGTAGTAGCGCGTCGAGTAGTAGCGCCGTTCGCTACGCCAGCCATCGTCGTAGACGCGATAGCGTGGCACTTCGTAGGCGTAGGGCTGGCCGCGATAGCGGCGCCAGTCGCCGTCATCGTAGTCGTAGTCATACACCGCGCAGCCACCCAGGCTGGCGAGAAGCAGAAGAAGCGGGACTCTCAGGAATGTGCGCCACATGGCAGCCTCCTGCGGCCCCGCCGCCAGCCGGACAACCGGCGACGCTGCGAGGCGCGCATACGACGTGAAGACTCGGGAAAAGGGAGCGGGCTCAGCACCAGCCTTTCTTGGCCTGGCCTGGAGGACAATGGGGCGGGCCACCGCGATGGTAGCCGTAGTAACCCTGGTCGAAGTCCAGTTCGACGCAGGCGCCCGGCCCCCCGCTGCAACCGCTCCCCAGGAAGGCCGCCGGCAGCAGCCCGATCAATCGCATGACCATCAGCATTCTCCTTCATCGCAGAACGCAGCCGAACCACGCCTGGACAAGATCCCGATGGAGCGGGAAGCCGGTTGCGGCGGTTGCAACCCGGCTGCACTAGAGACCGAAGGGAAAAACGGAAATTCCCTGAATCCGACCAACGACAGGCCCCTCCAGGGCGTGACCGCCGCCGGCGTTTCTCGGTAGAGTGCGCGGATCAAGGACTGTCGGCACCGCCGGCAAGGCTCAAGGAGCATGCATGCAACCCATCGACCGCGCCCAGGCACAGCAGCGCGCCAACGACATCCTGGTGTTCCAGCGCGAGCTGCAACGCCTCGACCAGGAGCAGGCGTTCCGCCTCGAACCGACCCAGGCCCGGCAACTCGCCGACTATCACCTGGCCCTGCTGGACAGCTACCGCGACCGTTTCGACATCGACCACGACCTGCGCAGCCAGCAACTTTCGCTGGGCATGCGGGTAGCCTCGTTCTTCGGCGCCCTGGCCTTCGCCGCCAGCGTGTTCCTGCTGTTCTATCGCTTCTGGGGCCTGTTCCCCACCGTCGCCCAGGTGGCGATCCTGATCGGCAGCGCCTTCGCCGCGTTCTTCGCCACGCTCTGGGTCCAGGCCAAGGACGCCTCTGGCTACTTCAGCAAGCTGGCGGCGATGGTCGCGTTCGCCTGCTTCGTCCTCGACCTGACCATGCTCGGGCAGATATTCAACGTCACCCCCAGCGACCTGGCCCTGGTGCCCTGGGCGCTCTACGCCCTGCTCCTGGCCTACCTGTGCAACGCCCGCCTGCTGCTGGCGGCGGCGATCCTCTGCGTGATGGGTTTCATCGCCGCGCGCGTCGGCACCTGGGGCGGCGGCTACTGGCTGGGCGTAGGCGAGCGACCGGAGAACTTCTTCCCCGCCGCCGCGCTGATCTTCGCCGTGCCGCTGTGCTTCGAGCAGCGCAACTTCAGCGGCTTCGCCGTGATCTACCGGGTGTTCGCCCTGCTCGGCCTGTTCCTGCCGATGCTGGTGCTGGCCAACTGGGGCTCAGGCAGCTACCTGGCGCTGCCGTCGGCGCTCATCGAGGGGCTCTACCAGGTCGCCGGCTTCGTCGCCGCCGCCCTGGTGATCTGGCTCGGCGCGCGACGCAACTGGGCCGACGTGAGCAATACCGGGATCACCTTCTTCGTCATCTTCCTCTACACCAAGTTCTTCGACTGGTGGTGGGAAGCGATGCCGAAGTACCTGTTCTTCCTGGTGCTCGGCCTCAGCGCCTTGCTGATCCTGCTGGTCCTGCGCCGCCTGCGCACGCCCCTGGGCATCGCCGCGAGGACTGACGCATGAATCGCAACCGTCGCAACGCCCTGATCGCCGGCAGCCTCCTGCTGCTGGCGGCGAACCTGGCCGCCCTCGGTGGCGTCGCCTGGAACCGGTCCGGCGAGGCCGAAAGCAAGCTCGTGCTCAGTCAGCGCGAACTCCAGCGCAACTGGTCCTACGGCTTCTGGAGCGAAGAGAACAGTGGCGTCGAACTGCGCCTGGAGCTTCGCTCGCCGAACGGCGAGCCGCCCAATGACCTCGCGCCCCCGCTGCCGCCCGAGCAGATGCGCGCCCTCGGTTTCAGCATCCCGGACGCGCTCGACGAAGAGAGCGTACGGCGCTACCGCCGCCAACAGGAAAAACAGGTGCTACTGGTCCTGGAGCTCGACGGCCCGGCCTATCGCCGCGAAGTACGCCTGGCCGAGGAGCGCCTGGCCGAGGCCAGCGCCCGCAGCAAGGCCCTGCCCAAGGACGAAATGCTGTCCAGCCAGATGGAGGCCGCTCGCCACCAACTGAAGCATGAGCAGGGAGAGGCCAGCCGACTGTTCATCGTCGACACCGGCCTCGACCTGGCCGCCCTGCGCCAGCGCTACCCCGAGCGCCAGCGCTACGCCATCGTCAAGGGCCGGGTGCGTCCCTGGTCCGCGGTCGACGAAGGCAGGACGCTGGTCGGCGGCTACATCAGCCGTACCGACCTCGCCGCGATCAACGTGCCACGACAATGGCACGCGGTATTCGCCAAGGTCGACGGACAAAACTACCGGCTAGCGCCGCTGGAACTGCACCTCAGCTTCGGCCAGCGCCTGGAGCCCTGGATCACCAACGCCGTTCGCCGCTGAAACGCCCCGCCCGGCGCGCGATGCTTGCATCCGCGCGCCGGGCGCTGCACCCTGGGCACCCGCCAGCCATCCACCGCGCCATGAACAGCGAAATCGACCCCGGCCGCTGCCCGCTGTGCCAGCAATCCAACCGCTGCACCCTGGCCGATCCCGCTAGCGCCGCCCAGGCTTGCTGGTGCTTCACCACGGAAATCGATGCGGCCGCGCTGGAGCGGATTCCCGCCGAGCTGCGCCGCCGTGCCTGCCTCTGCCCGCGCTGCGCGCAACTATTGCCGCCCGACGCCGACGACTGATGCGCCTGGACCGCTTCCTCGCCAACCTGCCCGAACTCAGCCGCCGCGACGCGCAGATGCTGATCGCCGGTGGACGCCTGCGCGTGGACGGCCAGGTGGTGCGCGACGGCACCCACGAAGTGCGTGTCTTCAGCCGGGTGGAACTGGACGAGCAGCTGCTCCAGGCTGGCAAGCCGGCGCGCTACTACATGCTGCATAAACCGATGGGCTGCGTCAGCGCCACCCGCGACCCGCAACACCCGACCGTCCTCGATCTGTTCCCGGAAGACCAGCGCGACGACCTGCACATTGGCGGTCGTCTCGACTACAACACCACCGGCCTGATGCTGCTGACCAACGACGGCCAGTGGTCGCGCCGCCTGACCCTGCCGGGCAGCCGGCGCGACAAGGTCTACTACGTGGAAACCGAGGCGCCCATCGACCAACGCTACGTGGATGCCTTCGCCGCCGGCCTCCACTTCCGCTTCGAAGACCTGATCACCCTCCCCGCGCAGCTCGAACCGATCGGCCCACGCTGCGCCCGCCTGACCCTGCACGAAGGCCGCTATCACCAGGTCAAGCGCATGTTCGGCCACTTCGACAACAAGGTGCTGCGCCTGCACCGCGAGCGCATGGGCGATATTTGTCTCGACCCGCAGTTGCCGCCGGGTGCCTGGCGCCCCCTGAATGCTGAAGAAATCTGTTCGGTGTGAAACCCCGCCGCCCGCCGCCTGTCCACCGAAAGAGGCCGGACCGCAGGGGTTTGGCCGGCCGTCGCGAGCGACGCTAAGCTGAATGGCGTCTGTCGGAGCGACAGCCTTTCCCGCATGGAGCAAGAGAAAGCGCCGATGAAAAGATCCCTTGCCGTACTGCTGCTGGCCTTCGCCGTCGGCAGCCTCCACGCGGCGCCCGCCAGCCCAGCGAACGCGCCTTTGCCGCCGGCCGACATCAAGGCGCGGCTGAAGAGCATGAAGCCCGGCGAGTACCTCTGGTACCCGGAGGTTTCCCCGCAGGGACCGGTGACCATCGTGGTCAGCCTTACCGAACAGAAGGCCTACATCTACCGCAACGGTATCGCCATCGGGGTCAGCACCCTCAGCTCCGGCAAGAAGGGCCGGGAGACCCCGACCGGAGTGTTCTCGATCCTGCAAAAGAGCGTCGACCACAAGTCCGACCTCTACAACAGCGCGCCCATGCCCTACATGCAGCGCCTTACCTGGGACGGCATCGCCCTGCACGCCGGCAACCTGCCCGGCTATCCCGCCTCCCACGGCTGCATCCGCCTGCCCATGGCGTTCGCCAAGAAGCTCTACGGCATCACCGGATTCAGCTCCACCACGGTAATCATTTCCAACGCCAGCAGCGCGCCGAAGGAAGTCGACCACCCCGGCCTGCTGGCGCCGACGGTAGCGGACGGGCGACCGGTGACGCTGCCGGTAGAGCCCGGAGAGATCGCCTGGAACGACCCCGGCGCGGAGCGCGGTCCGTTGTCGGTGCTGATCAGCCGCGCCGACCAGCGCGCCTATGTCTACCGCGGCGGCCAGCGCATAGGCACCGCACCGGTGCAGTTGCCGGCACGCCCGCAAACCGGCATGGCAGTGTTCTCGCTGCTGGAAAAGCCGACCCTGGACGAAATCGGCGAGACCTCGCCGAACCTGCGCTGGTCGGTGGTCCAGGTGAGCAACCCGGGACAGGGCCTGACACCCTCCGAGCAACTGGGCAAGATCCGCATGGACCCGACCTTCGTCCGCGAAATGCTGAGCGCCATGGACGTCGGCAGTACCCTGGTGATCACCGACTGGGCCTCGACCCGGGACACCCACAGCGACTCCGATTTCACGGTGATCGCCACGGAAACACCGAACAATCCGACGAAATCGCTTAAAAAGTAGTCGGCAAGTTGTTCAAAAATCGAGCACAATGCCTCTCATCCGGTAAAAACCACACTGAACCGATGGGAATACTGCTCGTATGCCAACCTTCCTCCGTGCCGCCCTGCGCAGGCTGAGCCTGGCGGGCGCCACCCTTTGCGCACTGGCCAGCGGGCCGGTGTTCGCCATGCCACTTCCCTCCGCCAAGGACCTTCAGAAACTCGCTCCCCAGGCCAGCCTGCCGACCCTCGAACTGGCCCTCACCGCCTATGCCTGCGCGAGTGCGAGCCAGGGTGACGACAACGGCCTGCTGACGGTGATCGACTACTCGCGGCCGTCGCGCGACAAGCGCCTCTGGGTATTCGACCTGAAGGCCCGCAAGCTGCTCTTCGAAGAGTGGGTGACCCACGGCAAGAACAGCGGCGATGACCTTGCCACCTCCTTCTCCAACCGGCCGAACAGCTACCAGTCGTCGATCGGGCTGTTCCAGACCGGCCAGCTCTATACCGGCAAGCACGGCCAGTCGCTGCGCCTGGTTGGCCTGGAGCCGGGTTTCAACGACAAGAGCGAAGAACGCGCCATCGTCATGCACTCCGCCGCCTACGCCGATCCCAGGGTGGTTCCCGGGCTCGGCCGCCTGGGCCGCAGCCAGGGCTGCCCTGCGGTACGCCCGGCCGTGGCCGCCCGGCTGATCAACACCCTCAAGCGCGGCAGCTACGTGTTCGCCTACTACCCACAGCCGAAGTGGCTGGAAACCTCGCGCTTCCTCGCTCCGCAGAGCTGCGCCGTGGCACGTGCGGCACGCACGCCGGAAGTCATCGCCAGCCTGCTCAAGTGAACCACCGGGGCGGCGGCCGCGCCGCCCCTCTCCTTCCCGGCCCCCCGAAATCGCGGCATCGGCGCTTGCCCGGCGGCATTTCGTCGGATTCCTTCCCTTCTTCCCCCATCCACAAGCGAAACAGGGCTTGCAGCCCGGCACGCCGGCTGCTTAACTGACGCTCACGTTGTGACCGATCGGTCACAAACGACTTCCAAGAAAGCCCGCGTGACTGCCCGCGCTTCGGCGCCGGCCTTTCCTGCCCGGCCAATAGCCGCATCGCCAAGACCCGAAAGGGTTTCGGACGAACTCTATTTGCCTGTAAGTCGTTGAAAATTAAAAGTTTATTAAATCCATCCGAATGACATTCAACTGTCATTGGGAGGCGCTTTCATCTGCCCATGAGCATTTTGTATTCGCCGCGACAAGCAGGTCGCCGCGTTCCCATCGAACGATTCCAGGAGGAAGCGACATGAGGCCGGAAACAGCCATCATCGAGATCCACGGGCAATACAGGATTCACACCGAGTTCTACGGCAACCCCTCGGCGCAGCAGACCATCATCCTGGTCAACGGCTCGCTGTCGACCACAGCGTCCTTCGCCCAGACCGTGAAGTACCTGCAGCCGCATTACAACGTGGTGCTCTACGACCAGCCGTATGCCGGCCAGTCCAAACCCCATAACGAAAACCGCACGCCGATCAGCAAGGAATGCGAGGCCAGGATCCTGCTGGAACTGATCGAACGCTTCCGCGCCGACGTGGTGATGTCGTTCTCGTGGGGCGGCGTCGCCACCCTGCTGGCCCTGGCGCAGCGTCCCGGACGGATCCGCAGGGCGGTGGTCAACTCATTCTCGCCTCAGCTCAACCCGGCCATGCTCGACTACCTGCATCGCGGCCTCGACTACCTCGCCGCCTGCGATCGCACCCAGGTCGGCAACCTGGTCAACGAAACCATCGGCCGCTACCTGCCGCAGCTGTTCAAGCGCTACAACTTCCGCCACGTCAGCAGCCTGGACGAGCACGAATACCACCAGATGCACTTCCATATCCGCGAAGTGCTGCGCCTGAACGCCGATAGCTATACCGAGAGCTTCGCCGGCATCGAGATCCCGGTGCTGTTCATGAACGGCGAGCTGGACATCTACACCACGCCCCACGAAGCCCGCCAGTTCGGCCAACTGATCCGCGGCGCGGAATTCCACACCATCCGCAATGCCGGCCACTTCATCGACGTCGAGCACAAGGCCGCCTGGCAACAGACCCAGGACGCCCTGCTGGCCTTCCTCCGCCCGCAGCGCACGCAGCCGCTCAACCCGATCTACCGCCCCCAGCCCAACGGCGCCAGCGTCCCCCTCGCCGCCCTCGCCAGCTAACCGCCACCGCCACGGGGAGCCCCGCTCCCCTGGCGGAAAAACCCAGCGAAATCAACAAAACCCCCGCCCCGGGCTTCACCTGCCGCCGCGCATCTGGTAAAAAGGCGCCCTGGCCGCAAAAGCCGTCCGAGCGGGCGTCGTATAATGGCATTACCTGAGCTTCCCAAGCTCATGACGAGGGTTCGATTCCCTTCGCCCGCTCCACTGCATCAATCTGCGGACTTCCGCAGAAGTCCAAGAGAGTCTGCAAGTCCTTGCCACACAAGGACTTTTCCTCTCTTTGATGTTCTGCCGTGGTCCATTGCGATCCGCCTACAGCCGGGACTTTTAAGTCCACAAACAAGTCCATTTTTGCGGGCGCGGCTGATTCCGGATTGTTGATGGAGGGGCGAGGTCGACGTGACCAGCATCTGGTTCCTGACTCATGTTCAGGAGCAAGAGCATGGCACTCTCAGACCTGGCCGTTCGACAGGCCAAGGCAACTGGCAAGGCATACACCCTCCCTGACTTGGATGGCCTCTCCCTGGCCGTCACGGCTGCAGGGGGCAGGACTTGGCACTTCCGCTACTACTGGGCGGGCAAGCAGAAGCGGATGTCGCTCGGCACCTACCCGGAGGTGACGCTTCGCGAGGCCCGCAGCCTGCGCGACGAAGCGCGCGCCCTGCTGGCCAAAGGCACCAATCCTCGCGTTCACCGCAAGCAGAAGCGCACCGCTGTCCGGCTCGCCGACGAAAACACCTTCGAGGCGGTGTATCGCAAGTGGCTCAAGCATCGCGGGCTCAGCCTCAAGGAAGGCCGGCAGACGACCCTCTCGATACTTCCGCGCATCTTCGACAAGGATGTGCTGCCCGCCTTGGGCAAGCGGTCGGTCTATGAGATCAAGCGTCCCGACCTCTTGGAGGTGATCGCCAAGATCGAGAAGCGCAAGGCACTCTCCGTCGCCGAGAAAGTCAGGACGTGGTTCAACCAACTGTTCCGCTACGCGCTGGTGATCGTGCCGGGCCTGGAACAGAACCCCGCCTCCGATCTCGATGTGGTGGCGATGCCACTGCCACCCGTCAATCACAACCCGTTCCTGCGCATGGCCGAGCTGCCGAAGCTGTTGCAGCGGCTACGCAGCTATCGCGGCAGGCGGCAGACCCAGCTCGGGCTGCGGCTATTGCTGTTGACCGGCGTGCGAACCGGAGAGCTGCGACAGGCGACGCCGGATCAATTCGATCTGGACCGTGGGCTGTGGATCATCCCGCCCGACGTCGTGAAGCAACTCCAGTTGGATATGCGCAAGAAGCGGCAGCAGGCGAAGGACATCCCGCCCTACATCGTGCCGCTGTCGATTCAGGCCATGGAGATCGTCCGGCACCTGCTGGATGAGTTCAAGCCGGCCCAGCGCCACCTCTTCCGGCACGACAGCGACTTGAAGAAGCGCATCAGCGAGAACACCCTCAATGGTGCCCTCAAGCGCATGGGCTATCAGGAACGCCTGACTGGGCACGGCATCCGCGGCACGATGTCCACTGCGCTCAACGAGATCGGCTACCCGAAGGTCTGGGTGGATGCACAGCTCTCGCATGTCGATCCCAACAAGGTCAGCGCGACCTACAACCATGCCGAGTACGTGGAGCAGCGTCGCCGCATGATGCAGGACTGGGCCGATCGGCTCGACCTCTTCGAGCAGAACCAGGTCGAGGCGGCCAGCATGCCACTCACCGTGCATCTGGAAGGCGTGCCCGCATTCCAGAGTGAGCAAACCGCAAATGCACCCTCCACGCCGGTTAGCGCTTCGCCAATCCTGCTGGTGACGAAGCCGGGTGACGCCATGCCGTTGGTTTCTGCCGCCGCACATCGGCTGCCGGCGGTTGCGCCCCCTCGATCAGCCGCGCCGCTGGTGCCTTCGGACATTCAGCGCGAGAGGATGGAACTGTTCGATGTCTTCGAAGCGCCGCACAACCTTCCCGTCGCGGCGTTTGCCAAGATGGCGGGCAAGTCCCGCAGGTGGATCAGCTACGAGATCAAGGCGGGCAACTTGCTGGCGTTGAACGTAGGCAACCGCGGCCAGCGCGTGCCGGACTGGCACCTCGACCCACTCAAGCACGAGCTGATCCAGTCCGTCCTGAAGCTGACCAGGGGTGCGGACCCCTGGCAGATCTACCATGCACTGCTGCAACCGCGCTCGATGCTGCGGGGGCGTTCGGCACTGGAGGGCGTGACGGCCGGCAATCTCGACAAGCTCGTCATAGCGGTGAGCACAGCCGTGAAGGAGAGCGAATGGACCCCGCCGCGAGTCGGGGTCGCCTAGCAGCAGGAATGCGGGATCGTGGCGAAACCGCGATCCCCACGCGTCCGTCAGGACACCAAGCGCGCGCGGTGGGCGAATCTTGCCTGGGTGTCCGACAAGGAAGCCTCGCGACGGAGCAGGTAAGCCATCACGATCGTTGGTGCGCCGGCCAGCGGCCGCATGGCGATGCCTCGGCGTAGGTAGCTCGCCAGTCTCGCGGCGGGCGCAATGGTGATCCCGTACCCGGCGGCAACCAGCGTCATCACCACATCGAATGTCTCCACCGTTTGCTCCCGCTCCTGCAGCGCGTTCTCGAACACGCGCTGCACGGTCATGCGCCATGGTTCATGAGCCGTGGACTGCGAGCAGATCAACGGCTGCTTGAGCACTTCCTGACACGGCACTTCACGGTAGGCCAGCAGGTGGGAGCGCTTGGCCACGGCGACCGCCAGCGTGTCATGCCACAGCGGTTCGCATACCCAGCCAGGCCACTGCCGGGCAACCGCAGACAAGGCGAAGTCGAAGCCGTCGTCCGGCAGCTCCGCGCCTCGACCGGGATCTGTCCAGCCGGCCAGGACGGCATGGGTCTCCGGCTCTTCGGCACGCTGCAGGGCGAGCACGTCGGCGAGCTGGGGAGGCACCCATTCGCCGAGGACGGCCATGCGAATTTCGGCGGTGATGTCACTCGATTCCACGTCCAGCTCCCCCAGGCGGTGAACTCGTGGCAACTGATCTCGAAGCCGTTGAATGAGTTAAGTTTAACGTGGTTTAAATCGTGACCGTGTTCGACGCTCTTGGCAATGCCAAAGCGTTCGATCCAAAGGGGCCGCCCCACCGGCACCACTACCTACGAAGCGGAACCAGCCATCGCGTTTGGGGCTGCCGTGCGGGAAGAAAGAACCAACCAGGGCATCGCTCAGGAAACGCTGGCCCACATGGCCGGCATCGAACGGTCGCACATGGGCAAGATCGAGCGCGGCGAGCATGTCCCCACGCTCCCTCTCATCCTCAAGATTGCCCGTGCGCTGAAATGCAGTTCCGCCCACTTGATGACTCTGACCGAAGCCAAGCTGGCAGAGTCGGCCCCATCCGCAGATTGAAGCCGGCCCGCACAGCGGTCGCATGACTACGCCTGATCGTCGTCCTTGCCCCCAAGGGCTGAATCTTCGCGCTTTGCGGCCTCGTTGACGAGCCGCAGGTATGGGTTGTCTGGCGGCGTCTCCTGGAACAGCGCATCCGGGCTGGCGAGCAGGTAGCCGTGCAGCCGGCGCGACTTGCGCGGCCCCGTGACTTCGCAGGTCCAGATGTTCAGCCCGCTCGGCTGCTTGCGGTGCTGTCCCAGCTTCTCGAAGCGCTTCTGTACCCACTGCCACCCCTCCAGCTTCTCTTGCTTGGCCAGCGCGGCGACTTGAAGGTACTCCTGCGCGTAGCGCTGGAACACGCCGGGGCTGACGAGGTAGGTCGTACCGACGACGGTATGCACCAGGGCCTTGGCGTCGTTGATGATGAGCTTGCGCGTCTGGATGCTCTGACGCAGCCAGGCCATGAAGTGCGCCCCGGAGGGCTCCGCGCGATCCTGGGAAGGCGCGAGGCTCATCTGCGGCGGGGGCACGGTCGAAGGGGTCGGCTCGGCCTCGGCGATCTCCGGCGCTGTGGGTAGAGCGGTGTCGCCCAGCAGGTCGAGCAGCGCGGCCACGCCGGTGTCCATGGCTGCGGATGCGATCGGCGCCGTGCTCGCGGATGCAGCTTCGATGCCTTCGGCGCGCGGCCCATCGGCCACCGTTGTCGCCTGCGGCGTCGGCTCCGCCTGTTCCTCTTCGACCTGCACACGGCCTGCGAACGGCGCCGGCCGGTCGGCGGCATCCCAGATCATCGCCGGCGAGAGTTTCAGGAAGGTGAAGGCGTGCGACCAGCCGGCGTCGCTGGTGACAGTAGCCTTCCAGATCGCCTTGCCATCCGGCGTTGGCTGCACGATGCCGTGATCCTGCAGCACGTTGAACACCGCCGTATTGCTCGCCGGAATGCCGTCGATGCCTTGCGATAGCAGATGTGCGCGCAGCTTGTCGGAGACGGTCTTGCTCACCAGCCACAAGGCGTCCTGGGTCAGCCAACCGTCCGCCGGGCCGGCCTGGTTCAGCTTGAACGCTTCCTTGAGCAGGTAGCGCAAGCCGTCGAGCAATTTGCGTTGCAGAGCATGCTTGGGCGCCACCAGCGCCTTGCTGGGATCGCCGCCGAGTTCCTGGGCGACCGATGCCTGGTCGGCCTGCACGACCAGCTCGCCGAGCGTGCCGGCGTGCTCGTACTGGCCGGCCAGCACGTACAGCAGCGCGGCCCAGAGGTCGGGATAGCCGCTGAGCCAGTCGAAGATGTCCCGATCGAGAAGGCGCGCGTAGAGCAGCCCGGTGGCGGCGCTGTGCAGGCGGTACTCGCGCTCCTTTCGGTAACGGAAGCGGTAGGGCTTTCGCAGCGGGCCGTGCCAGGGATGCCAGACGCTGCCGTCGGCATGCTCGACGTGCAGATCGACCGCAATCTTGCCGATGTCGTGCAGCAGGGCCGCGTAGGCCGTGCCTGCAGTCCAGGCTTCGGCCTGGGCCGCCTGTGCCTCCGGCGTGACGCCCGCAGGCAGCAGGTATGACTGCCGCAGTTTCAGCGCATAGGCGACGATCTCCAGGCCGTGGTCCAGCATGCCGCCCGGATAGGCGTGGTGGTGGTTCTCGGAGGCCGGGAACTGCTGGACCAATTCGGCGTAGCGCTCCAGTGGGGCGAGGTAGAGCGTGGCGAACTGCCGGCGCGAGAGCGATGTGCGCTGCCAGATGTGTTCCAGCAGTTTCTGCCGACGCGGCGTGGTCAGCAGCGATGCGGCCGACTCCGGCCGCATCGCCCCTTTCGGAGTTTCGATGGCGGATGTGGGCGGTGTGCCGGCGGCGGGTGGCACCCTTTTGCGCTGGAACAGCGAGAGCATGGCGAACCCCGGATGACGGGCTGCTCGGGGCGCCTTTTGGCCTTTTCAGGATAGGGCCTTTCCCCTTGGCGCCCTTCCTTTGCCCCTTCCCAGCCCTTTGGCCTTTGTCGGAAGCTTTTGGGTATAGGGCCGCTGCTGCGCGGGTGCCACGATGAATGCGGCATGGGGCAATCCCGGCAAGCCGGTAGCTGCGGGATGTTCGTCAGCTCTGGCCCAAGCCGGTGTCGAGGGCGGCGGATTGCGCTGCGAAGTCGTCGGGACGGCGCTTGCGGAAGGTTTCGAGATTGGCGAGCTTCCAGCGCAGTGCCGGCAGTTGCGCGGCGTGCTGGCACTGCACCAGCGACCAGTCCGGTTCTGCGCGCGCCAGCCCGCTCAGAAACTGCTTGTGCGCGGTGCTCAGTCGCTGTGGCAGCTCGCGCCGCATCCTGGCGCGAGCGTCGAGCAGCGTCTCCAGGGAGCAGTCCACTTCGGTCATGCCGACAAAGGCCCGCTCGTACTCGCCGGCGATGTCCTTGTCGTTGCCGAACAGCACTTCGTGGGGCGGCCGGTTGTGGCCCGCCAGATAGATCACGAAGCACTCGACCATGCCGTCGCTGATGTCGCCCGATTCGTAGAGCTGCCACACGTCGAACAGGTCGCGGGGGTGCTGTCGATCCAGCGCGGCCACCAGCTTGCTGGCGTACAGCTCGTCCGGTGCCAGAACCGGCAGCTCGAACTCGACGCCGAACAGATCGCTGGTCTTGGCGCTCAGCGGCCGCCGCTCGACGGGCAGCACACTGCCGCGGAACACGACGTTGACCTCGATCTTCACCTGGCTGGCGTCGTTCTCGACGATCAGCTTGGTGTCTCCCAGGTCCTTGGCGCGAACCAGGCGTGTCTGCACGCCCAGTGGCGCAACGCGCGCGGCGATGGCGGCCAGCTCCTGGTTGATGGCTTGCAGCGCTTCGTCGCGCGGCGTCTGCCACGGGAGGTACACCACGTCGATGTCCACCGACAGGCGCGGCATGTCCCGCACGAAGAGGTTGATGGCCGTGCCGCCCTTCATGGCGAAGATGTCGTTGGCGAACACGTCGGGCGCGACGGCCAGCAGCAGGCGAACGGTGTCCGCGTAGGTCTTATCCATGAGGTCTCAGGCTCAGCAAGGTGCCGTCATCGAGCCGGCTCATCCAGCGCGTGTTGCTGCCGGTGCGAACCGGGTACTGCTCCAGCAGGGCATCGACGTCCACGAGGCTGGTCTCGCGCGCCCAGGTCAGGAACAGGCGCACGGCCTTCACGCTGGCGCAGCAGGACAGCAGTTGCCCGAGCAAGTCCTTGCGGGGGGAACGCAGTCCATCGAAGAGGTTGCGGGCCTCTTCGAGGCTCTGCTTGACGCCGGCTTCGTACAGCAGCTCCAGCACGGCACGCTCGGGGGCTGCCACCCGCAGATCCTCGGGCAGGCCAGGCGGCGTGGTCAGGGTCTTGCCGGCCAGCGCCGTGTCCGGCCAGTCGAACAGGCGGGCGTGGACGTAGCGGGCCGGAAAGCGCGAAGTGAACCAGGCCGGCAACGCGAAGCGACCGTCGCCCCACAGCACCAGCGCCTCCCGGCTGCCCAGGTTGTGCCGCACCCCCTGCAGGGCCAGGGCGCTCTTGCCGCCGACGTGCAGGCCGGGCACGCGCTGTTGCAGGAACTTCAGCGCACCGTAGACCCCGAACTCATCGTTCGGGAAGGCATAGACGCCATGGGCCAGGCGCACGAGCCACCCGCCGTCGGCATAGTGGGCGGCGAGCTGGGGCGACACCCCGAACTGGCTCAGGGTGGCAAGGTCGAACGGCGCCCCACGGGGGAGTCCCGCCTGCAGTCGCTTGATTACCTGGTGCCGAGAATTTCCATTCATGCTATAAAAATAACACAGAATCCAATCGACCCCTAGAGCCATTGCAAGAACGTGCAGGGAAAGTAGCATAAGGTTTGATTTATCGCTCAGAATCTAATCGACCTGCGGCCCGAGCCAACCCGGCTCTGCCGGCCGCAACCCGCCCTCCTGATCGCGGTCTATGCTGGAGGGCAGGCCACGACCGGCCGCTCCGCGAGGTGAGGCACCACTGAAGCCGAGGCATATGAGCATGAGCACCAACACGCACAACGGGCGCTGGAGCCACCGGCTGGGCCGGGGGGCTGGCCGTGCCTGGCGTGGATACCTCCGCCGCGAGCAGCGTGTCGCCGGCTGGCTGGTGACGCGCGGGGTGCCCGCGGGCGCGGCGACGGCGGTGCTCTGGATCGTCAAGCTCGCCGTGCTCGGTGCGCTGCTCTACTCCGCGTTCTGGCTGGCCCTGCTGCTTGCCTTTGCGGTGACTGCTGCATGGCTCGTGCAGCACGACGACTCTGATCAAGAGGAACCGCAACCCGAGTGGAGGGAAGGCCCCAACGGCTTCGGGCTTTATGACAAGAGCGACTGGCGCATCGACCCGCATGTGACCGACGACGACTGAACGGCGGTCACTTCTTCGATACGGCGCTCATTGCCATACCAGCGCCACGCCCCCCAGCGCCCTTGGCGTCCGAGGTGGCGGTGGACAACCCCTGCACGATATTTCCCGTGCGAACGCCTGCCCAAGCCAATGCCATGACCCAAAACGTCGGCAGCACGATGAACATCATCGCCATGACGAAGTTGAGCAGCATGTCGCCAAAGGCGTTGTTCAAGCCGATCAGCGGATCGAAGTTCGTGTGCGGCCTGTCGGCGCCAAACCCCCAGCCGTAGAGCGCGTCCAGGATCGTGCTGTCGATCCAGCGCGCGAGCTGGAACCAGAAGTCCACGAAGAACAGCGCGAACTGGACGCAGCTCACCGTCACCACCGTCTTCAGGTCGTAGGTGCCGATCAGCAGCACCAGCGGGATGCAGATGACGAGCGCCATCTTGAGCATCGTCAGCACCATCGGCAGCGCCTGGCGCACCACGTCCATCGCCGGAAAGAAGCCCAGCGAGCCGACGGTCAGCCCCAGGTCGCTCGCGCCGCGCGTGACGATGTTCGGCAGCGTCTTGTCGATCTGGCCGCCGTAATCGGTGTAGACGGCGCCCTGGTTCATCTTCTGCTGCCGCGGTGAGACGACGGCGCGGATCACCGAGTCATTGACCTCGCTCTGCGACAGGAAGCCCACCCAGCGCCCGATGCGGGTCAGCAGGTCCGGGTCGACCTGTGCCAGCAGCCGGCTGCGCAGTCCCTGGCCGCCATCGGCCCACCACTGCCGGCAGGACGGATAGCCGCCGCCGCTGTCCACCTGTGCCAGCCCCGCATCGCGGGTCGCGTCGTAGGGCCAGGCCGTGCGTGGGGTCTTGGCGCGATAGGTGTCATAGAAGCCGGGCGTGTCGAGGAAGTAACTCGACCCGATCCAGGTGACGTCGTTCATCTGCTCGTCGGAGAGCGTCGGCCGGTTCATGAACAGCTTGGCGCGCGACGGCCCGTAGCAGTCGTGCGTGAAGTCGGCGACCTCCTGTGCCAGCACCGGATCGTCGATGCGCGTGGCATCCACATCCATGCGAATCTGACGCAGGTCCGTGCCGCAGGGAATCGCTGCCACCGCGGAGCCCGTCACGGCTTTCGACAGCGCGTGCATGAAGAACCACCACACCGGCACCAGCGCGCTCTGGTCGTTGAGCGCCGTGTAGACGTTGGACCAGCCCGTGTCGTTGGGCAGCGGGACGTTGACCTGGCATTGCGCGGAGCGCGTGGTGTCGAACCTGATCGTGGCGAGATCCACCGGGATGAACGGGATGCCGGCGAACATGATGACCACGATCGCCACCCATACCCGGTTCTCGATGCGCATCGACGACAGCACGCCCTTGTTGCCTTCGTCCGCACCTTCGCTGCGGGCCTTGAGCCACTCCTGGATCACGATGGCCACGAACGGCAGCGCGAACACGCCGCTGGCCACGAGAATGCTCCAGATGCCGTTGTTGACCACCCAAGCCACCAGGGTCAGGTAATACTCCAGGTAGTCCGTGGTGTAGAGCGTCATGCCTGCCTCCCGGTCTCAGCCGTGCCGCAACAGTTGGCTGACTTCCAGCGCGACCACGGCGATCACGGCCGCGATCGCCGTGCGCAGCAGGCGCTGATGCGTCTCGCGGGACGGCTCCCGCCGCAACAGGCGCCGACGCATCCACCACCAGCCGTAAGCCGTCGCTCCGTAGAGGCACAGCCGCCACACGAAGAAGTGGCCGGCGTGCGCCTGCAGCCAGTGCTGCCAGCCCTCGACGCCGCCGACCACGTGGATGCCGGCGATGTTCACCGCCACCGCGGCGGCGGCCACCAGCAAGGTCCACAGCAGCGCCACGCCGACGCGGCGGTTGAACAGCCATGGCAGCCGCAGCCAGGCCAGCCGGCTCATGGCGTACCGCTCCGCGGCTTCTGGACTTCCCGCAGACGGTCGCGTGTGGTGTCGCCCTCGAAGACGCCGCGCGAGCCGGCCGCGCGGGTGCTGTGGCGCTGGATGATCGCCATCGCCGAGTTGCCGGCCAGCGTGCGGCGCAGCTCCAGTTCGGTCTTGAGGTTGTTGATCTCCTGCTCCAGCGCGCTGTTCTCCTGGTCGACCGCCTGCACGGCCAGCTCGTTGGCAGCGACGTTCGGCTCCTTCTTGCCGGTCAGCAACGTGCGTTGCAGCAGCAGGGCCTTCTCCAGCACGCTGGACAGCGCCGCCTCGGACGCGAGGCGCCGGCCCAGCACGTCCTGGTCGGGTTCGTCACGCAGGGCCTCGATCACGCCGCGGGTGATCGGCAGCGAGCTGCTGCCGGCTGCGTCGAGATTGGCCAGCGTCGTCGGCCGGGCGCCCGTCACCAGTTCCTGCAGCGCCTGCAGCTTGGTCTCGTACTCTTCCTGGATCATTGGCGTCAGCCCGACGCCAGGCGTGGTCTGGGTCTTCGTGCAGTTTTCGCAGGTGCGCTGCTCGCGTTCGCCCAACACGCGGGTCGCCCAGTCCGCGGCCGCCTGGGGCGACGACCAGGTCTGGCAGGTCAGGCGGTTGCCGCAGGCGCTGCGCGCGATCGACGAGGTATCGGTGGCGCTGCGCCCGTTGAGCAGGTTGTAGCCCGCGCGCGTCACATCGCCGACCACCTTGATCGAACTCTGACCGGAGCCGCCCGCGTTGCCGCCGCCGACCCATGGCACGCCGTTGTTCCCTTTGTTGGACTCGGCCCGCTCGATGGCGGAGACGGCGTCGGTGCTGCTGACCGCATCCCGCAGCGCCATCCCCTCGGCGAGCTGGTCCCAGCCGGCCTGGCCGCCGGCCATGTCCGCCATGCGATTGGCGATGGCCCGGCAGGTCATCTTCGAGCGGTCGAAATCCAGGCGCGCCTGCAGGATGCCGTTGGTGAGCAGGTTGTACAGGCCCGGGTCGGCGCGCTGGATGATCAGCGCCGGCAGCGAGGCCACGGCGCTGGTGGCGTTCTGGATCACGTTGCTCATGATCGTCTGGAAGCCGTTGGTGATGCCGTTGAGCTGGTTCTGCAGCGTCGTGGTGATGCTCATGTCGCCGCAGATCAGGTTGCTGTTCCAGCCGACGCCGACGCCGATGCTCTGCATGTTGCCGGCACCCCCCATCGACACGGCCCGGCCGCCGCCGATGCTGTAGAGCACGTCGTCGCCGATCACGCTGCCGCTGACGTTCACGCCATTGGGGTCGATGCGGGTCTGTGCCCAGGCGACGCCGACGACCAGCGTGATGACCGCCACGAGCAGCGTGACCCGCAGGTGCGGCTTCGCGCGGCGCAGGAAGTCAGGGAGGGAGGCGTTCATCGTGGGTTCCTCACATGAAATCGACGCTGCCGAGGAAGACCTGGCCACGGCGCCGGCAGCAGGAGTACGGCCGCCACAATGCCCAGGCGTAGTCGCCCTGCTGGGCCTGCACGCGGGTGCGGCTGTGCGGGAAGACCACGCAACTGTTCGAGAGCGTGGGCGTCAGCTCCTGCCACTTGCCCGTCGAGGCGTCGGTCTCCATCAGCGCGCCGGCCGGCCAGTAGCCGTCGCGGGCGTTGGCCAGCAGAGGCTGGTACACGTGAATCTGGTTGCGGCGCGTCACGATGTCGCCGGCGCGCTGCGCGACCACGGCGCCGCTCTTGTGGTCGTCGGTCTGGTGCAAGAAACCGCCGCGGGGATACACGTTGCCCCAGAGGTTCAGGCCGGTGCGCGTACCGATTTCGCGCCGGCCGGGGATGAGCGCTTCGGGGTAGAACGCTTCCGGGATGTTGTAGCGCCAGGCGATCGTGTCGAGCGTGCTCAGCAGATACGGCATGAAGGCCGTGCCCGCGCCTTCGCAGGTGTAGCCGGAGGCGCTGGCGAACTGGCTGAACACCATCCCGGCCGGATGGCCGATGACATCGGCGTTCTTGAACTTGGCGAGGTTGTTCTCGTTGTCGTGATTGGTCGTGCCGTCACCGCCAGCCTTCGCGGTCGGGTTAGGCATGCTCATCGCCCTGACTTCCAGCCACGGGTTTTCTCCGGTATTCGAGTAGCTAGACACCACCGCATCGGGGACGTAGTGGCGCACCTTGACGGAGGTGCGCACCGAGCAGCCGAAGGGCGTGCAGTACAGCCAGTAGCAGATTCCGACCACGCGGTATTCGAGGCAGTCGGGGGACAGCGCCGACGAGACGATGGTGGCGGTGTCCAGGGCGAACGTCGACGTGGCCGCGCTCAGCAGCAGCGAGGCGACGGTGGCGCGCAGGCGGCGGCATGCCAGCAGGAGGCTCATGGCTGCGCGCTCTGGTAGGCGTTGATGCGCGCGACGGCGCGGGACACGTCGGGCTCGCCGTAGACCACATAGCGTCGATCGACCACCACGGCGGGAATCTTGGCGATGCCCAGTCCCCAGGCATCCGCGACACCTTGGTAGGCGTGGCCGATGCGGCGTTGAAGGGCCTCGCCGCCGTCATGCAACCGCTGCCGCACCAGGGCTGCGGCCTGTTGCGGGTCGGCCGGCAGGTGCGCGGCGAGTTCGACCTTGATGCGCGTGGCCTGGTCCAGCTCGATGATCCGCACGCCGGCCGGGGCCTGCACCGGATGACGGCTGTCGGTGACGACGAGCACATCGGCGGCCCAGGCGGAGGGGCCGAGCAGCACAGCCAAGAGTCCGGCCGCAAGCAGGCGCCACTGCGCTACAAATGGGTTGGATATGGGAGCTGGCATGTCGAGCCACCGTGAAAACGATCAGGGTGGGTAGTCGACTCCAGGGGGGCGATGGAAGCGACTGTCAAACCGGAATCGGCACTCTCCGGTTTGACGCGACAACAGCAGCGAGCGTTATGGGCTGCTCAGGATGCAAAAAACGGGGAAGCTGGAAGCTCCCGTCAAGATCAATACGCTGCCATCTGGAGGACCTTGTGTACGAGGCTGCACCAGAACCTATCCATCAGCCTCCTTCTTCCGCGAGTTCGTCACTTTCCGGCTGGCATGCACGGCCAGCACGTTCTGCACGAAGCGGATGCCTGTCGTGCGCGCAGCGAATGCCGCGACCAGATATTGACCCAGGAACCAAGCGGTCGAGATCAGAATGCGAGGCGTATCCAACCCACTGAAATACATCACCGCGGGAACTATGGGCACGAGCAGCAGCGACATCGCGGCAATGTCGCGGAACAGCAGATAGTTCTTGTGGCTGTCCACGACCGAGGGGTCTGAATCGACCTGCTTGTAGAGGCCATACCACTTCGCGTTCTGGTCGCGTTCACCCACAGGGAACTCGCCGACGTTCTTTTTCAGCTTCGTCAGGTCGATGCGGTGATCCGCCGGCGCGTGCACGGAAAAGGCACGCGAACCCGGCAACGGATGCTTGCAGCGCCAGAATACGAGGATGGCCTTGTGGTCGGCCGAAATCAGCGACGAGAAGATCAGCACCGGGATCGGCAACAGTGCGGTCAGGCTGGCGCGAACGGCCGCCAGTCGAGTCGGCGTCAGATCCTCGATCGCGGTGTGGAAGGCAAGGACCAGAAGGACGAGAAAGTCCAGGATGAGCGTCGCCACCAGCCATGCGAGGTTGCGGCCCTTGAGTGTCTTGCTGCCGTAGTTTTTGGTGTCCCTCATCCATAGCACTCCGTATAGATGGTGAAATCGCCACGATCATTGACGTTGAATTGAATCCAGCCATCGCGTCGCGTCGTGAGCACACGGCGCTGTTTTCCAGTCGTGGCGACAAGAACTCCGTTCGGCCAGTGATCTATGACGCGCTGGCGATAGGTCTGAGTCATCCCCTGCGTATCATGGACGATTGCTTTGTCGGACATCACGATCGCTCGCGGGTGACAGTAGTCGAATAGCGCCCGGCAGTAGCCGTTCTCTCGGCCGTGGTGGGATGCCACGAGCACGGTCGTGTCGATGAGCTCAGCTCGAAATGCCGGCTGTTCGAGCAGCGCCAGCCATCCGTCTTCCTCAAGGTCGCCGGGAAACAGAATCTTGAATGGCCCGTACTTGAAGAATGCCACCATGCTCAGGTTGTTCGTGTCGTAAAAGGGTGGCGTCGAGTTCCAAAACGTCCGCACCGAGATGCCTCCCATACTCTCATCGAAGGGGACGTCCACGGGGTAGACGTAGCCAGCATGAATGTCCAAGTATCGTTCGATGTCCTCGGTCAGTTCGCCGCTGGCCTCCTTGATGATCCTCATGACTTCGGGTGACACGCTGCGATTGCGGAAGAACGTGGATACCGTGATTCCTTCTTTCCACAGGTTGTTCAGATCGCTGATGTGGTCGAGGTCCGCATTCGTCACGAACAGGTAGTCCAGAACGTTGCGCTTCAGGTAGTGCTTGATGTAGGTGCTCGGCTTCCAGCCTGTGGTGCTGTTGTCACCCGAGTCGATCATCGCCAGGCGCCCTTCCACGCCGTAGGCAGAGCGATGTGTGAGCATGGCGCAGGCGCCATGTTCAACGTCCCATATCTTCAAGATCATCTCGCCTGGCATATCACTGCACCGCACCTTGCAAGATTTGCAGGTCTTGCTCTCCGACGATGAGCTGAACAGCCGGCAGGCCGTCATCGGCCATGCCGAGTGCCAGATGGACGAGTTGCACGAGATCGTGCCGGCTCGGAGATGCGGAGTGGCCAGGCGGATGGCTATGCCATTCGCCGACGTAGCCGACCATGCCCGCGGTGCGCTTGGCGGCGTCCTTGACCGCTTCAGCAAGTCCGGCGACGCCACGCTCGAAGGAGTCGGGGCTGGCCTTGCTGTCGGAGGGCGCTGGCAAACCGGCGACGATGACAACAGCCTTGATGTTGAAATCGTAGTACCCGAGCAGCACGCCACCGGTTTCGTTGGGAAAGCTTTGCTGGCGCAAAACCCGCAACTGTTGTTCGACACCGTCGTCGATGTAGAGGTCAAGCTCACCCAGCGCGATACGCCGCTCGGGCACTGCTGGCACATCATGCACCTCGACGCCGCCACGCGCAGGATCGCGTTGCCAGATCCGAATCAGGGCATCCTCGCGCGCCACAGCGGCCTGGATCTGCTCCGCCAGCGTGCTTGCCTGGCCCAGGATGCGCGAGTAAGGCATCACGAGTGAGATGTCGCGGCAACTCGCCCCGCTCCAGAAGGTGCTCGCGTGGCCGTCGAGGTGGACTCTCCCCCAGTCCTGCTGGATCAGTGCGCGATAGTACTGCGCCTCCAGTGTGCGAAGCCGTTGCATCCGCTTCGCATCCTCGGCAAGCAGCACTGCAGCGTTGCCGTTCGGCGTGACGAAGACGGAGAAATGTCGCGGAAGGGTATCGACCACGCTGGCCGCTCGTGGGTATTCAAGTGTGGTCGAGGCGTCGATGGCCAGTGCGGCGCCGGCGAGCGCCTGTGCAACATCCGCCTGTGCAAAGTCGCAGCCATCAGCCACTACTGGGACAATCTCGGTCGCTCCTTCCATTGCGGCGGCATGTAATCCTGCGACCACCGTGGCCTTGGTCTCGCCAATGTGTTGCGCGTAGGCACCGTGCCGAGAGAGGTTGTGCGGCTTGATGTGATCCTTGTCGATAACCGTCCAACGTCCCCAGCCGCTGCGGCCCCATAGATTTAGCAGCGCGCTGCCGAGCGAGCCTGCGCCGACCAATACGCCCGCTGGCCCTTCTTCCGTGACCCCGGATTGACGCATCGCCGCCGTTCGGTCGTTTTGAGTCAGGACAGCCATGGGCAGGATGGGCTGCTCGCGCCATGCCGTTGCTGGTTGCTGGTTCAGCAGGTCCTTGTAGTACCGTTTTTCATGGACAAACAATGCACCGCAGGCGATGCCGAGTTCGAGGCCGCCAATCGGTACGAGGAATGCCCGATGCGCGACGCCATCGGGCTCGGCATCGACGCTTCGGCGAATGGGGATATGCAAGAGGATGATCGTGCCCTTGTCGTCAGCCGAGGCGGTCGTGCCTGCTTCATCGATGTCAGCCTGTAGCGCTTCCCGTAGAGGACCAATCAGGTCTACCTCGCGTCGTGCCAGTACATCCGCCAGTTGCCCCAGCGTTACAGGATCACGCTCGACGAGGCCGTGCACGATGGGGGGCAGCGCCAGTTCAATGTGCTTGGTCGTCTTGACACGCGGGGCGGTCTTCGCAATGGGTTCCAGAAAGCAAGTGAAACCGCCGTCAGGGCGTTCATGCCGGAGAACGATGGCGAAACGCAGAGCGGGATCTTTGCGGAGTTCGGTCAGATTCCACGGCAGAACGAGTTCGTACTTGCTGGCAAAGAAGAGATGCTCAACCGGCTGGTCCGCCGCGTGTAGCTCGCCTCGGGCGCTCTTCTCCAGCCACCACTGGATGCGACGAAGGAATGCTTCGGGCGTCCAGGTGCGCATTACCGCTCCGGCTGGCTCGAAATACAGGCATAGGCTCGCAGGGGTGCCGGGTACGCCTTGGTTCTGATGCATCAGGATCGGGAAGTCCTGACGCAGCGCCAACACCTCGATCAGCCTCTTGGGGTCATTGGGGACACACAGCGCCAAGCGCTCACGGTACCGGATGCCGACCGGATTCTTCGGCGGTACGTCGTCACACTCGACCTCCACGACGAGACATTCGAGCGTCGGATCGCCGTCAACGGGATGGCGGAGAATCTGGACAAGCGAATAGTCGCGCTGACGCTGGACCGCGCCAAACAGCGCTTTCGCACGGGGGATCGTTAGTTCGCTGGCGTCCTTGACCTCTACGACGTTAGCGAGCTCGTGGTACGCATCCGGCATCATCCAGCTCGTCAGCCTGCGCGCGGCGGAGTTGAGGTGATGATGGCCGGCGCGCCGATGGACGCTGAACGCTTCCAGGTAACGCCGCCGCTGGCAATCTCGAAAACGATCGGTTCTGGCTTGTTGGCGTTCGGCTCCTCCATCGTCACCAGAAACTTGCGTCCGCCGACTTCCTTCAAGTAGCGCTCGTAGGTGTTGCGGGCTTGGATGTGCGGTGGTTGCACTTGCTCGTAGGACTCCTTGATGTCTGGAATGGGCTTGCTGCAACTGACGATGTAGGCGTCGCGCTTCCCTTGGAGCAACAGTTCCTTGATCAGCGGCTTCGGCTCAGTCTCTTTGTCGCCTTTCTGGCCTTCCTCGTTGAGTGCCAGATAGCTGCAATGGTGCGGGATGTTGTACAGATCCCAGGCGAGGCGATCATCGTTCTTGTGGTACCTCGTCGTGCGGACGATGTCTTCCATTTCCTCCCAGGTGGCATCGCCCACTTCCAGGTAGTCGTAATACGCGCCATCTGCCAGGAAACGTACGTTGAACACCAGCGAGGCGCGGTTGCGGATGATGTCTCCTTCGTCACAATGCTTGATGAAAGGCGAGTGGCAGAAGAACTCAACCCCATCGCTGGCCAGCGAGAATCCGGGGACAATTGTGCCGGCGTCTATGAAGAGATGATCGCGCGCCGAAGCCGCTTCTCCCCGTTCTTTCAGTCGAGGTTCGAGCCAATCGGCGAGCGCCTTCGGCTTCGAGAACACAAGGATGTCCTTGCCTTCCAGTAGGCGGTGTCGCGCCTCTTGCCGGAGCAGTACAAACTCTTCCTGCTGATGGTCCTTGTCGGCCTCCTCCAGCAGCATGGCGGCTGGAACCCAAAGCTCCCGAATCTTGATCCGGCCTTCGCCTTGGTACTTCTTGGCATGCTGAAGCTCGAAGAAGTCGGTGCTGCCTTGGATGTGATCCAGGTCCGCATGAGTGAAAGCCACCACGTCGAAGTAGTCGCGATCGACTGCCTTCAGTTCGTCCTTGAGACGGGACTTCAGGTCGATTTCCGGGGTGTCGGTATCTTCGGCTCTATCGCGGTGGCAAAAGTCGAAGAGAACGCGGCGGCCGCCAGACAGGACAATCTGGGTGGTGTCCCCGTTTCCGACCGGGTAAAAGACAACCTTATGCACGTCTGCCACGGAGTACTCCTTGTTCAGGATAAGTGGCAGCTTTGCTATTTAGCACTCTACCACCGAGAGTGCTAACACTATATATACGAATCCACTGACGATCAACACACTATATGTAGATTGTCAAGCGAGGTGCGTCGCAAAAGGTGCGTCGTGCAGGCAATACCGCCTGAGTAGCTGGGTGACCCCAGTGGTCCGTCATTGGGACGCCACGGCCCCGCGTCCATCCCGGCTAGAAATTCCACAGGCGCCCCGGAAGGGACGCCTGCGGTGCGGACTACAACAAGCCGGCTTCGGCGAACGAGTACGGGCTGCCCTTGCCGACGATGAAGTGATCCAGTACCCGGACATCGACGGTGGCCAGGGCGCTCTTCAGCCGCTCGGTGATCGCACGATCAGCGGCCGAGGGCTCGGTGTTCCCCGAGGGATGCTGATGCGCCAGGATCAGCGCCGAAGCGTTGAGCGCCAGCGCACGCTGGACCACCACCCTCGGATACACCGAAGTCTGGTCGACCGTGCCCTTGAACAGCGGCTCGAAGGCGAGCACCTGGTGCTGGTTGTCGAGAAACACGACGGCGAAGATTTCGTTCGGCTCCGCGACCAGTTTCAGGCGCAGGTAGTCGCGCACGGCGGCGGGACTGCCCAGCGCTGGACCGGCCTTGAACACGCGGTTCTCCAGCAGGGTGATGGCCTGCCGGATGATCCAGTCTTCGTGCTGGGCGGCGATCAGGGTGAGCGACTCCGGGCGGGAGTCGGCGATGACAAGAGACATGGCGAACCTCCAATGGATGAGATCGGAGGGCGCCTGCCCCTGGAGGGCAAACCCTCCTGGGGACGATGGGGATGGAACGGGTGACGAGCGGGCATCCACCACCGCGGATGCGGTGGCCGTTCGCGTCAAGGGATGCGATGCGAACGGGTTTCGATCAACGCGGACGAGCCGCGCCGCAGCCTTGAAGATCGATGGCTACCTGGGCATGTCACCGGCACCGCCGGTGGGCATGTCTTCGGAATGGGCAGGTTCGGCAACGGTCGTACCGCTGGCGGCGAGCAGGTCGATGGCCGACAGCAAGGCATCACCTTCGACAGGCCCGTGCAGCAGGAGGGTCTTGCCGGTCTCGCGGTCGCGCAGTTGCAAGGCCGGTGTGGCCGCGATGCCCTGCTCCGCGGCTTCCACCGCCTGAGCACGGATGACGGCATCGGGGCGATCGCTCTCGAGACAGCCCTGCATGGCTGGCGTGAGCTCGGGATAGTGCAGGCTCGCCGGCACACCCTGCCCGTCGCCACGGGTGTTCGCGTAGAGCCACGCCACGGCCTGCCAGAACGTGGTATGTCCCCCCGTCTCGCCCGCGCACTCCGCCAGGCGTGCCCCGGCAGTCGCGGCCGGCTCGTGCATGGACAGCGGCAGGTGGTGCCACTGCCAGTTCACCTCGGGATGGGCGTCGATCCAGCGCTTGAGCGCGGGGAAGTAGGCCCGGCAGTACGGACACTCCAGGTCGGCGTACCCGACCACCGTGAAGCGCGCATCGGCACGGCCATACAGCCAGGGCGGGCCGGCCGGTTTCGACGCTTCGGACCCGGCGGCGGCCAGGGGCATGGACTCGGTTGCCGGTTGCGGCGCGCGCAGCAGCATCCACGAGGCCACCGCAATCGTCACCACGATCAGCAGACCGATCCGGGGATGACGGCGGGCGAAGGAAGGCATGCGCATCGTGTCGCTCCCGTCAGGCCAACGTGTCCAGCGCCAGCGGTTCGATGCCCCGCGCACGGTCGATCTTCTCGGCCACGCGGAAGGCGGCATCCAGCTCGCTGATGCCGTGCTGCTGCATCAACTGGAAGCGTTCGGCCTTCTCCTCGGGCTCGGTCATCGCCATCGCCAGGTAGAGGCTGGGCGGCACAGCGCGGAACAGCACTTCCATCGACTTGGACAGGATGACGCCCTCGCTGAACTTGCCGGCCTCCTTGCGTGCCGAGAGCATCAGCGCCTTCTGCGAAGCGTTGAGTTCGCGGAAGCGCGCGATCTTCTCGACTTCATCGGGTGGCATCGACAGGCAGATCCACCACTCGATCATGTTGAGCATGGGCTCGGCCGCTTTCGGCAAGTCGTCCAGGTTCTGCGTGGCGAGCCAGAACCAGGCGCCGAGCTTGCGCCACATCTTGGTGATCTTGACCACGTAGGGCGCGAGCAGCGGGTTCTTGGTGATGATGTGGCCTTCGTCCGTCACGTTGATGATCGGTCGGCCCAGGAACTGGTCGCGCTCGGCGATGTTGTTGACGGTGTTGATGAGCGAGATGTAGGCAATCGAGAGCTGGGCGTTGTAGCCCTCGCGCGCGAAGGTGGCCAGGTCCACGATGGTGATGTCCGCCTCGGGCCACGGCGTGCCGGACCGGTCGAACATCTCGCCGTCCACGCCCTGGCAGAACATATCCATGGCGTCGGCCATCTCCAGCAGCCGTGCGCGCCGCATCTCCGGCAGCGTGGCGTCGCGGGCGCGCTCGCGCAGTGCCTCGCGCACATCGCGCGTGAGCACCGTGCGTCTGTCCGCCACGCAATGCTGGGCCGCATCGAGAATGCACTGGCGGATCAGGCTGCGGTCGGCGCGCGTCATGCGCGCTTCTTCCTTGTCCTCGCCGCCGGTAATCATCAGCCGTGCAGTGATCTCCAGCTCGCCGAGCACGTCGCGCTGCTCGTCGCCTTCCACGGCCATGCCGGCATCGGTCTGGTCTTCGTCGAGCGCATCGGCGTCCAGCGTCTGTACCTGGCTCGGCGTATCGACCAGGCGCCAGGCGTCGGCGAACGGCGCCAGACTGACGCCCGCGCCCGGCGCGAGCTTCACTCGATGCACGGTGAGACCCAACCGTGCCGCGAAGTCGCCGAACAGGCCGAAGCTGTTGCCCGCCTCGACGATGAACAGGCGCGGCCGGTAGATCGCCGTCACCTGGTTCAGGATGTTGTTGAGCGTCGCGCTCTTGCCCGAACCCGTGGGGCCGAACAGGAACAGATGCGCGTTCATCTGCCGGTCGAGGCGGTTCAACGGATCGAAGGTGATCGGACCGCCGCCTCGGTTGAAGAACGTGATGCCGGGATGCCCTGTGCCCTGGCTGCGACCCCAGACCGGGGCCAGGTTCGCCGCGTGTTGCGCGAACATGAGTTGGGTGTACCACTGGCGCTTGTCGGCAGCCGGATCGAACACGCACGGTAGCCAGCGCAGATAGCTGTTCAGCGGCGCCACCTCGTCCTCTTCGCGTACCGGTTGCAGGCCGGCGTTGAGCATCACGTTGACGAGCTGCAGGCCGCGCGCATCGAGCTGGGCCAGGTCGCGGCCGCGCAGGTAGAACGCCAGCGCGCCACGGTAGAGCTTGTGCGCGCTGCCGATCAGCCCGCGCGCCTGCTGCACGTCCTGCCGGGTCTGCTCCGAGGCCAGGGTCTCGCCGACGGCCTTCCTGGCGAGGTGGTTGAGGTGCGCCTCCAGTACGTCCTGGGGTGTGGCGACCAGCGTCAGGCACATCACCGTATCCTCGGGCATCTGGTCGAACAGCGCGTTCATGGCATCGCCGCCTTTGCGCGTCTCACCGGTCAGATGGCCGGTCGCCGGCGGCGTGCGCAGACGATCCATCACGATCACCCGATGCGGCATGCCATCGAAGAACCACAGGCCGTTGGGCACGTCCGAACGTGGCTGGCCGAAGAACAGGCGCTGCGCGAAGTCGGTGCCGCTGGCGAGTTCGATCTCGCCCTCCTCCCGCTCTTCCGGGTAGCGGGTCAGCGCGTAGAAGCGTTCCCGATCTTCGGCAGTGGCGCCGAGCAAAGTCGGATTCGGGTTGAACCAGCGCAGCAGCCAGGCGTGGATGTCCGCCGCGCCGAGACGCCGGGCTTTCACGCCGGCATTCGCCAGCCCGCCGACGAGGCGGTCGCAGATCGTCGTCAGCGCCTGCTCGGGCGACTGGCCGCGCCGCGAGGCCGGGGCCGCGGACGTGCTGCGGTAGACGACCATGCGCACGCGCCGGACCTGGCCGCGCCAAGGCAGGCGCGTCACGGCAGTATCCTCGAACAGGCCACCCGGCTTGGCGATGGCCCGCAGGTGATGGGCGAAGAAACGCAGGTAGAAGTCGCTGAATGCGCTGCCTTGCGCACGCGGCTGCAGATAGTTCGCCAGGGAGCGCAGATAGTTGTCCCAGTTGGCCTCGTCCTGGGCGTAGAGCTGCACCACCCAGGGGTTGTCGTCCAACTCGTCGAAGGAGTCCTGCAGGGCGTTCTCCAGCGCATCGCGCGCCTGCCACAGCCAGGCCATCTCGCGGCCCTCGGTGCCGACCGGCGCCAGCTCGAAGAAGGCCGCCACCGACTGGCCATCTTCCAGCAACATGCACTTGCTGCCGGGCAGGTACTCGACCCAGGGCAGCAAGTCCGCGAACGACGGCGCGACGCCATAGAGCGCATCGTGGTCGGCCTGGGTGGCCGGCCTGCGCCGGCCCCGGCCGAGCGCGCTGCCCGGCTCGGCGACACCCTGTGCCACCAAGGCCGCCACGTGCCGTGCCCAGGCATCATCGGTCGCATCCACGGCGTCAGCAGGCGATGCGTCGGGCTTGCGTGACCACGGCAGCGACCAGGCCATCAGTAGTCCTCCACGCGTTCACCCGGCATCGCGTACTGCACGCGCTGGTAGAGCGGGAACACCGTGCTGTAGCCGGGCACCGGCACCGGGTCGGTGCCCGCCAGGTGCGGGAACACGTACATCACCAGGTCGGGATTCGGCAGGCGGTGGAACTGGCGGTAGATCTCGTTCTGCGCGGTACGGGTGTAGCGCGCCTGCACGCCGGGCGCCGCCTGCACATCGGCATCGGCCAGCGGCCGGCGCAGGCCCTGGCGCGCATCGAGCAGTTGCCGCGCGGCCTGGCCGCCGCCCGCGCTGCCGCCGGTCTCCTGATGCCAGATGTCGAGCATGGTGCTGTCGCCGTGTGGCAGCAGCTTCTCCTTGCTGGTGGCGCAGCCGCCGAGCAGGGTGGCCGCCAGCAGCACGGCGGCCGCGTCAATCCAGATCCGAGGCATGGGCTTCTCCGGTGCGGTGGTGGACCCGACGCCCCTTGGCGTCGTAGTCGATGTCGAGCGGCTGCTCCAGATGCACGGCCACCCTGGCGCCGGGCTGCACGTAGACCGCCGCGAAGGCCTGGCCGTAGAGCTTGTTGACCCAATCGGCCATGTCGCGCACGCCGCCCGCGAGGATGCGGCCCATCGCTTCGTTGCCGCTGATGCCGACGGTGCCCAGCGAGCCGTTGCTGTTGGCGACCACGGCCACGCTGCCGTTGTCGGACTTGATGAGCGAAGCGGCGCCGGCGCCGGCCGCGGTGATGAGTGCCTGGCTGCCCAGGTACTGCTGGGCGTTGCTGCGCCGCTCGCCGCTGACGCACGGAATGCCGTAGGGGTCGCTGATCCAGCCCAGGCCGCCTTGGATGCTGGCGCCGTTGTGCCCCGAGTTGCCGCCGCTGCTACTGCCCTTGCTGCTGTCCTCCGGCACCGTGCGGATGGTGCCGTCCTGGAACACGAACGTGACCGAGCGGATTTGCCCGCGCACGCACGAGAGCGTCCAGTCGCCCGAGGCCGTGCCGCTGACCACGGCGCCGGCCACGTCGGGGATGTCGATGCCGTTGGCCGTGAGGTTGTCCGGGCCGATCAGCACCTTGAACGGGTACGGGTCGTTGACGGTTCCATCGATCGGCACGCGCCCGATCAGCGCCGTCATGGCAATCGACCCCATGAGCGTCGAGTTCGACGGCACGGTGTAGACAGCCTTCGTGGATGCGCCCACGGCGCGGCTGCCGACGTCGGCGACGGATTCCACTGCGGCCGACAGGCTCTTCTGGGCCGGCCCGAAGCTCAGGGGAAAGCTCGGCTCCTTGCTGCCGTTCTTGGCGTCGACCTTGGCATCGTCGGGCTCGACCCACTGCGTGCCACCGACGCCGCGGTTGAAGCGCTTGCCGTCACCCTCTTCCAGTCCCAGCCCGACGGGCAGGTCGGACGGGCCACCCTTGCCGGAAAGACCGTCCAGTTGCCGCTGCAGATCCTGCAGCAGCCCCTGGGCCTGCTGCCTGTCGCTGGCCACCTGGTTACGCTCCTGCTCCAGGCGGTTGCGTTCGCCTTCCAGCGCGCTCTGGATGCGTTGGTCGATCGCGCTTTCCCGGGCACGCAGGCGCTCGTTCTCGGCCTTGTGCTGCTTGTTGTCGCCGAGCGCGCTTTGCAGCTCGGTGCGCAACTGCTTCACCTGGGCCACCAGCGTGGCGACGGTATCGCGCGGCGTGTCGCCTGCGATGCCCAGGGCTTTCATCTCCTCGGGCGTGAGCGTACTGGCCGCGCCCTTGGGGGCGGGCTGGCCGCCGGGGGCGCCGGAGAACAGCTTGATGCCGACGAACACCAGCAGCAGCGCCATCGGGATCAGCAGCCACTTGAGCAGCGGATTACTCTTCATCGCGCGCTCCTCCGGTCGAACCGGCCGCAGCGGCCGGCGGCAGGTTCACGGTGGCGTCGATCGGGCTCAGCGCCGGCAGCAGCGACTCGGCCAGGCCGTGGCCGCGCGTGACCAGGTAGAGCACCGTGGTGTCGGACGCGGTGCCGGCCGGCCCCAGGTTCGGATGCTGGAAGGTCGCCGCCACGAAGTTCCCCTGCAGGGCGCGCGGGTCGAGGTCGAGCCAGCGCGCCGAGGTATTGGTGAGCCGCACGGCCGTCACCCACTGGTCTTCCAGGCGCCACGCGGCCAGTGCCCGCGCATGCACCGGCAGTGTCGGCAGCAAGGTGTCCAGCGCGAGGCCGCGGCGCAGGTTTGCGCGCCCGATGCCGGCGACCGGCTCGACGGTGCGCAGCGGCGCGTACAGGTTCTGCGCGGCATGGCGCGTCAGCACGACCGATACCGGCGTTTCGCGCCGGGGAACGGATTTGTCTGCGGGCGCATCGGCCTGCTCGTCCGCGCCACTTGCTGCACCGCCGCCGTAGCGCTTCGCGGGGGCCTCCGCTTCCACGATGCGCACCGGCTCCAGCGGCGCCTGGCCGTCCTTCGCCGGCTCGGCGGCGATGTCGAGCAGGATCAGCGCGCCGGATTCCACGTCCTGCAGTTGCAGCCGCGTGGGCGGAATCGGCTCGCTCGCCCGCAGGTAGATCGCGCCGCCCGCACTCTGCACGCGCAGATGGTCGCCGACGCTGGCCGGTACGCCGACGCGCACATTGCGGTCGATGAAGACCACGCGCTCCTGGCCGACCACCAGCGGCACCGGCAGGGGCAGCCGCTCCCAGCGCAGGATTTCCACGGCCTGGCTGGCCGGCACGACACCGAGGATCAGCAGGACGCTGGCCAGGGCCGACAAGGCAACGGGCTTCATGGGGAGTCTCCCTGCAGGTGGCCGGGGGCGTTGGCGGGCACGCCGGCCTGGGTCGGCGTCGGCGGCGGTTCGATGCGCTGGGGTGCGCTGGCGTAGCAGTCCAGCGCCAGGCCGAAGGGGTTGCGCTCGGGGTCGATGTCCAGCCGGACGACCTTGATGGGGTAGCGCACCAGGGCGCGCTTGACCTGCTCGGAGCCGTAGTATTCGTCCGCGCTCACGTCGAGCGTGACGATCCAGTCGCGGTCGGAGACCACCTTGACGCGCGTGGCCGGATCATCGCCGTAGCCGCGGCCGGGAATCTCGTAGATGCCGCGCACGCGCTGACGCAGCTCGCCACTGGCGCGCCGGTACTCGTAGTCCTGCTGCAGGAAGGCCCGGCAGCCCGGCGTCAGGTAGGCCGACAGCGCGCGCAGGTTGCGCGGATAGTCTTCTTCGCCGTTCGTGGGCCAGCGCTGCACCTGCTGCCAGATGTAGAACGAGAAGGCATACACGCTCTCGGGCGGCACGTCCCACCACTTGCGCGTGCTGCCCGAGCGCAGGTCCGGCGGCACATGGATGGTCAGACTCTTCGGCGCACTCCACCAACCGAAGCCGAGCAGCAGCGCCACCACGAACAGTGCGCCGGCCCCCAGACGCAGCGTCTTCACATGCGCCTGCAGGTGCGCAACCTCGTTCCTGAAACGGCTCATGGCGCCCCTCGATCGGCGTTGCGCCGGGTCGTCCAGTAGCCCGAGCGGGTGATGAGGCGCCGGCCGCCCAGGAGCGCTGCCAGCGCCGGGTGCCGCAGGGCCAGCCGCCACTGGAGCTGCCGGTACAGCCAGGTGTCGGGCCGGCCGCGCTTCTGCGCGCGCAGGAAGCCACCGCCGACAAAGACGCCCAGCGCGATGCCGGCGACGATCAGCGTCGGCACCATGGCGATGCTGTGCGTGAGCCAGGCCAGCGGCAGGCCGAGTGCGAATCCGGCTGCGGCCGACAGGCCGGCGCAGATCCACAACTCGTCGGCGGTCAGCCCGCGCACGACCACCGGCTGGCGATTCAGCCGGTGCGGCAGGAAGCTCACCAGCGTGTCTTGCGGGGTCTCCGAGGGGACGGCCATCGCTTGCCGCCCTCACAGCACGCCGGTGGCCTTGGTGAGCAGCCAGATGCCGACCACCAGCAGGATCGCGCCCACGGCGACCGTCAGGCCGAACTGGCCCCAGGTGGCGCGGCCGGTGTGGATCTCCGAGTAGCGCGTGTAGGCGTGATAGCAGACACCGACGAACATCGATGCGACCACCAGCAGCGCGATCAGCAGCACGATGTCGTAGCCGTAGTTCTGCAAGGTCTGCAGGATGCCGCTGCCCTGGCCGCGCGAAGGGTCCTCCATGGTCGGCAGGCCCTGCGCGAAGGCCGACAGCGGCAGGCCTGCGAGCGCCAGCGGCAGCAGCGGTGCGGCGATGCGGGACGAAATGCGATGGGGTGTCGGTGGCATGTTCATGGCGTATGGCCTTTCGTGACGGTCAGGAGAGGAGGAAGAAGGTCAGCACCAGGTACATCGCCACGAAGCGCACGACGACGGCGAGGAACTGACGTTCAGTGATGCGGTGCTCGGCCCAGCCGACGTAGGCGGTGCGCATGGCCCACACGCCCCACAGCAGCAACACGGCGAACACGAAGCCCAGCACCACGGCAGAGACGGCCGAAGGCGCAAAGCCGCCGTTGGCCTGGAAGGCGGCGACCTGATCGGCAGAGGGCGTCATGGCGACGGCTCCTCGTCGTCGGCGCGGTCGCGGTGGACGTAATCGCCGGCCAGCGGGACGGGATCGCGCGGCTGGGCGCGCTGGGGCACGAGGTAGTCCTGCAAGCCGGCGCGAACGCGCTTCAGGTCGGCGCGCAGTCGGGCGTAGTCGAAGTGGTAGCGGGCGCGTTCCTGCGGAGCGGTATTGGCGGCGTGCTCGGCGAGGCGGTCGATCAGGTCGAGTTGGCGGGCGAGCGCGGTGAGCTGCTCACGCTCCATGGCGACGCCGTCGGCGGCGACGGCAGGCTGCAGGGCCGAGAACGACACGGCCAACAGCACGGCCAGCGAAGGCCATGCGGATGCGCGGCGTTTGGTCTGTCCCATCGTGCCATTCCCCGTTGAAGCGGATGGCCAGATGCTGTGGCGCGCTCTCGCTTTGCGCCGCAGGGAATGGGAACTCCGGCATGACCGGATTCCCGGGGCGAGCTGGCGATCAACCGTGCAATGCTCCCGGGATTGCGGAGTTGGCCAGCGCCTACCGCAGCTTGGTAGAATTGGCTAAACTTGGCAATCGTAATTTACGAAAGGCCAGATCGGATGGTTTCCGGATGACTGAAGTCGAGAGCGAGATCCTCACGCTTGAGGAGGTCGCGGCCTACCTCAAAGCCGGGAAACGGACGGTCTATCGCCTTGCCCAGAAAGGCGAGATTCCGGCGTTCAAGCTTGGAGGTACCTGGCGCTTCCGCCGCTCGGAGCTGGATCGGTGGATCGCCGAAAGCATCAGCAAGAAGAAGCCGGAGGCAGAGTGAGCGTGCACCAAATCGGCAACCGAATCACGTTCGGGAAAGAACCAAGGGGAGGATTGCTGGCGTGCCAGTTCCCATAATTGATCTTTTTGCTGGCCCAGGAGGGCTCGGGGAAGGATTTGCTTCCCTGCAGGGCCACAAGCGGCAGCCATTCTTCGAGATCGCCCTTTCCATTGAAAAGGATGCTGTCGCACATCGCACGCTGACGCTCAGGGCAGTGTTCAGGCGTTTGCGTGGCACCAAGGACGTCAAGCACTACTACAGCTACATACGGGGCGAGATCGATGAGGCCGCTTTCCGCAGGATCCCTGCCGTGGCCAGCGCCTTCGAGCATGCTGCCGCCGAGGCGAGGTGCCTGGAGCTTGGCAAGTCCGACGAAGCCAGTATCGACAGGGAAATTCGTGCTGCACTGAAGGGGCAGGAAACCTGGGTGCTGATCGGCGGCCCGCCCTGCCAGGCGTATTCGCTGGCGGGGCGCTCCAGACGCGCCAACGACAAGGACTTTCACAAGGATGAAAAGCACTTCCTCTACAGGGAGTACCTGAGAATCATCCAGGTGCACAAGCCCACCATCTTCGTGATGGAGAATGTCAAGGGTCTGCTTTCCTCAAAGCACTCCGGCGACCCGATGTTCGAGAAGATCATTGCGGATCTTTCGATGCCGACCGAGGGGCTCGAATATGAGATCCGATCCTTCACCAAGAAGGGCGACGGCAGTTCGCTGGAACCCACCGACTACCTTATCCATTCTGAGCGCCATGGGATCCCGCAAAGCAGGCATCGCGTGATTCTGCTCGGAGTGAGAAAGGGGCTGGACATGCCTCAACACCAGTTGCTGGCACCAGTAGCAAGGCCTGTCACGGTCAAACAGGCCATTGACGATCTTCCCCGAATCCGCAGCAAGCTGTCGCGTGGCGATTCAGTGGAGGCATGGCGCAAGGCTGTTCAGGCTGCCCCCTCTTACGTCAAGGGATGGAGGACAGAAAACGAGTCCGTCATGATCGGGACAATGCGTGCCTTTGCCGCTGCGGCAACCAGCACCACGACCGGTGGCGCCTTCATTTCACGAGGCTATAGAAGGCCGAAGAAGCCGACCGAGCTTCAGCAATGGCTTCACGACCGAAGCCTGGGTGGTGTCTGTCAGCATGAAGCGCGCGCGCACATGGCATCCGATCTTGCTCGCTATCTTTTCTCGGCCAGCTTCGCTCATTTATGGGGATATTGCCCACGGCTGGATGTGTTCCCTCCCAAGCTGCTTCCCGATCACATCAATGTGCATGTCGATCGGGAATCCGAAGCGATCCCGTTCAAGGATCGGTTCCGCGTGCAGTGCAGGAACGAACCGTCCACCACGGTGGTGGCTCACATTGCCAAGGACGGGCACTACTACATCCACTACGACCCCTCCCAATGCAGAAGTCTCACGGTCAGGGAAGCAGCACGGCTCCAGACGTTTCCCGACAACTACGTCTTCGCGGGCAACCGCACGGAGCAGTACACCCAGGTCGGCAATGCGGTGCCTCCGTTGCTTGCCCACAAACTGGCCAAGATCGTTCGTAGTCTTCTGAACGAGATGAGCAGGAGGAGGCGGAGGCAGGCTGGTGATGCCGTACAGAAGAGGCCGGCGGGAAGCGTGCCGCGAAACCTGCCAGAACAGCTTCCGGTGCTTGCCGAAGCGGGCTAGTCAATGCTCTGACCAATCACCAGGACATCTTCATCGCCATGCAGCCACTCCTCAACCGCTTGCGCAGTCTCCTCGACCGAGTGCTTCAAGGCGCACTCCCAGACGACCGCCACGCGCCAGCCGAGAGCATGGAGCATCTCCGCATGGCGCCTGTCGCGAGCGACATTTCCCTGGAATTTCTGCCGCCAGAAATCTTCATTGGTCCTGGGAGTGGTTGTGTAGCGGCAGCCTTCATGTCGGTGCCAGAAGCAGCCATGGACGAACACCACTGCTCTGCGCTTCGGGAACACAAGGTCGGGGGAGCCGGGCAGCCCCCGCACATGAAGTCGATATCGAAAACCCCTGGCGAAAAGGAGGGAGCGAAGTATCCGTTCCGGCCGGGTGTTCTTTCCGCGAATGCTCGACATCATGCGGCTGCGCTGCGGAGTGGTAGGAACGCGCATGGTCTTGAGCATCTTCCGCCTGAATGTCTGCAGAAATGGCAGCTCCGCGCTTCCGCTTGGCAATGCGAACGGATGAAGACGACACCCGAAGCAGCAATTCGGAGCTTACCATGCACGTGACTCACGAGAAGACGCAAGAGGAAGCCGATGGCTCGTGATCGCAGTCATCCGCCGAGCGCGGCCTGCCTTTCCGAATCGATGCGGGACCTTGGGTACTCGCTCGAAACTGCGATTGCCGATCTGATCGACAACAGCATTTCCGCTGGCGCGGACACCATCGACATCATTTGCGATGTGTCCGGTGAGCATCCTGTGATGGTCATCCTCGACAACGGCAGGGGGATGACGGAAGACGAGCTGCTCGATGCGATGCGTCATGGGACCGGCAACCCCAGGCAGCATCGGTCGCCGAAGGATCTTGGGCGCTTCGGCCTTGGCCTGAAGACAGCCTCGTTTTCCCAATGTCGCTCGCTGACCGTTGTGAGCACGCGCGATGGAACTGTCTGCGGAGCCGAATGGAATCTGGATCGCATCGATGCTGCCGACGACTGGATTCTTTCCATCCTGGACGATGCGGACATCCATGGGTTGCCTTATGTCGAACGGCTCGGCGCCCGGGGCACGGCCGTTATCTGGCGAGAGCTCGACCGATTGATGGAGGACGAGGCCGGGGATCGTCGAGACGAGATCGTCAATGAGAAGCTTGAGGCGGTGGGCAGACATCTGTCACTTGTCTTCCACCGGTTTCTCTCGGGTGAGATCAAGGGACATGCCAGGATTTCTCTCACCGTCAATGGTCGTCCGATTACGGCATTCGACCCCTTCTGCAGGAAGAATCCTGCCACCCAGGTGCTTCCGGAGGAGATCGTCCGCATCGGCGAGGCCGAGGTGCGCCTGCAGCCTTACGTGCTTCCACACCACAGTCGTCTGTCCGCGTCCGAGTACGACTACTACCAGGATCGCAGTGACTTCATCTCCAATCAGGGGGGCTACGTCTATCGAAACGGCCGCCTGATGGCCTGGGGCGACTGGTTCAGACTCGTGCCGAAGGGTGAGGCCACCAAGTTGGCGCGGGTACAGATCGACTTTCCCAACAGTCTGGACGAAGCCTGGACCATCGACATCAAGAAATCGCGTGCCCGCCCGCCGCATGCGGTGCGGGAGCGCCTGCGTCAGATCATCAACAGGATCACTGCCCGCAGCGTGACGGTGCATCGGGGACGCGGGCAGAGGCTTTTTCAGGAAAGCCAGGCCCCGTTCTGGGAGCGCTACGCCGATCACGGCGGCATCCGTTTCGCAATCAACGAGCAGCACCCGCTCATCGCATCCCTGGGCACAAGACTCTCGCCCGAGAATGCGGATCTGCTTCGTGTCCTGCTGGATTCGATTGCCGCCTCCCTGCCGGTGGAGATGATCTATTCCGATTACTCGACCCATCCGCGCGAGTTCAACCAGAGGGCGGTGGATGAAAGTCAGACTTTGGAGCGCCTGAAGAGTCTCAGGAAGGTGCTCTACGGCGACGGGCCGGGCGATCCGAATGCCTTTCTCCAGATCGTGCGCTCGACGCACCTTTTCGATGGCCAGATCGAACTGGCCGAAAAATTCATCAGCGAGACCTTTGCATGAGCCTCACAGTCATCACGGAAGAACGGAACATCGCCAACGCGCTCATCTCGGGCCTTGCCAACATGGCCGAGACGCCGACGCGCGAGCAGGTGGAGGAGAAGGCGAGACAGATCGCCGCGATCTTCGGCTATACGGGTGATCTCCGCAATATCGTCACCGAGGCGATGATCTCGGTCGACACGCGCATGGGTGCCGGTGTTTCGCTGGTGGATGTCACTGCGAAGCATGATGATCAGTGGGTCCACAAGCGTGAGGATGTCGCCTGGACCTATGCGGAATCCTATGGAAACTTTCTTCTCAAGGAAGGTTGGCCACCGCAGATGGTCCAGTCGCTGAGCGATGTGACGACCCGCATTCTCGGCCACCTGCAGGACCCGTTGAGCGAGGGCACAACTTGGAACCGTCGCGGACTTGTCATCGGTCATGTGCAGTCGGGCAAGACGGCCAACTACACCGGCCTGATAGCACGCGCCGCCGACGCTGGCTACAAGTTCATCATCGTCGTCGCCGGCATTCACAACAATCTGCGCAAGCAGACGCAGCAGCGCATCGATGAGGCTTTCATCGGCCGATCCAGCGATCCCGAGGATCGTCGCAACATCGGTGTCGGCCTCGCGCCGGGCTATCCGCATCCGGCCACCCTCACCAACATCAACGAGGACTTCAACAAGAACACGGCGGAAAAGAGCGGCTGGAAGATCAACGACTTCAGCAAGCCGATCATTCTGGTCATCAAGAAGAACGTCACGACGCTCACGGCTCTTCACAAGTGGCTGAAGGAGCTGAACGCCGAGGGCGATGGCCGGATTTCCGACGTGCCGATGCTGCTGATTGACGACGAGGCCGACAACGCGTCGATCAACACGAACAAGGAGGATCTGGATCCGACCCGAACGAATGCGATGATCCGGCGCATCCTCGGGCTGTTCGCGAAATCGTGCTATGTCGGCTACACGGCGACACCGTTCGCCAACATCTTCATCAACCCCGACGCCTATGGCGATGATGTGCGTGAGGAGCTGTTCCCGCGCGACTTCATCTATTGCCTGGACGCGCCAACGACGTACTTCGGTGCCGAGAAGGTGTTCCTCGACGAGGCGACCAGTCAATCGATCGTGAGGCCGATCGACGATTGCGAGGATCTCATCCCGTACGCCCACAAGCGTGACGATCCCGTCCACGAGTTGCCCCCCAGCCTCTATCGCGCACTCGACGAATTCATCGTCGCCCGCGCCATCCGGAACCTGCGTGGGCAGACCAGCAAGCATTGCTCAATGATGGTCAATGTGTCGCGCTTCGTGCCCGTTCAGAAGGCCGTGCGTGACTTCCTGAGTCTCAGGGAGAAGAAGATCAGGGAAGCGGTTCTCGCCAACTACGCGATGCCGGAAGAGGTTTCCTCAAGAAACGCGTACATGCAGGGCCTGAAGCATGCCTTCGATGCCGAGTATGCCGATGCTGGGTTTACCTGGGCGGAAGTGAAGACTGCCCTCAGCGGCGTCTTCGAGCACCTCCACCTCTATGTCATCAACAGCAAGAGTGACGAGGTGCTCGACTACGCCCGCTACGCGAAGGAAGGAGTCGGGTTGACCGCGGTCGCGGTCGGTGGTCTGAGCCTCTCCCGAGGCTTGACCATCGAGGGGTTGACCGTCAGCTACATGTACCGCAATACGAAGATGTACGACACCCTCATGCAGATGGGCCGCTGGTTCGGCTACCGGCCGGGCTTCGAGGACCTCTGCCGCGTCCATCTCTCGCGCGACTCGATCAACTGGTACTCCCACATCGCCGATGCCGCCGAAGAGCTTGTACAGCAGGTCAAGCGCATGCGGCGCGATCGCCTCAGCCCGAAGGATTTTGGCCTGTACGTCCGCTCGCATCCGGACAGCCTGCTGATCACGGCGGCGAACAAGATGCGATCGGGCCAGGAGGTCACGGTCGAGCAGAGTTTCAGTGGACGACTGCGGGAGAGCTACATTGTCTCCACCGACCCTGACGTGAATGCCAGGAACCTTGCGCTGATCGGCGATCACTGGCGAAGTGGATTCGGCGGGCGACCGGAGGAGTCCACCGAAAAGGGCGTCATCTTCAGGGACGTGCCTGTCGAGGTGATCGACGACTTCCTCACCCGGTTCGAATGCCATTCGACCTTTGCCGGACAGAAGTCGGACGTGGTGAGCTATCTCGAACGGATTGCGACGAAGCGCCCGCTGGCCGATGTTCTGCTGATTTCCCCTTCGGGTGGCTCAGGCGGTGAAAACCCGTTCACCCTGAGGAATCAGGTGCGCGTCGTCGGGAAGGATCAGCCGAACGGCACTTCGTGGCGCCTGAACAAGGACAGGGTTGCCTCGCGTGGCGACGAGAAGCTCGGGCTCAGCGACGCACAACGCAATGAGGCCAGGACGCTGGCTGGCGGCGAAGATGGCTCAGGAGCGGTATCCGACACACATTACCGTATGGTCCGGAACAAGCCGCTCCTCATGATTCACAGCCTGGAGCCCAAGGGCGAGGCCGTGACGGGACCGATCGCCGCCTTCGGCGTCAGTTTTCCCTACGGGGACTATTCGACGACCATCAATGTCGTCGTGAACAAGGTCTGGCTCCAGCAGATGCAGGGTTACGCCGACGATCCTGACGAGGAGGATGACTACGATGCCTGAGTCCTCTCCGTGGGATGACATCGCCGTTCCGGGAGCGGACTTCAATGTCCGCCAGGTTGCGGTGGGAACGGCCGTGCCCTGTTTCTGGGGACGCGATGCCAGTGGCGCCTGCCTGTTCATCGTGGAGCTTCAGGGCGACCACGCAGCCCAGTACCGGAAGAACGCGGTCACGGTGAACGGCATCGATGTCGATCTTCGTGCCGGAGATCAGGGACAGCAGCACTTGGTCCTCGCCCTTGAAAGGCAGGTCGACCGCGATCTCTTCGAAGGACTGTGCCGCACCCTTGCATCCTCGCTGGAGCACGCCACCGACTCGGCGAGTTCTCTCGCGATCTCTCTGGCACACATCCGCCGTTGGAAGACCTTCCTGTCAGGCCGGAGTCAGCACCTGTCCATCGAGGAAGTCCGCGGTCTCTTCGCCGAAATCGTCTTTCTGACGGAACTGATCGATCGGCAGATGTCGAGCAGTGACGCCGTCGAGGCCTGGCTCGGTCCGGAACGATCACATCAGGATTTCATCTTTGGCAACACAGCCGTCGAGGTCAAATCGCTCTCTGGCGCAGAGCGGAGCAGCGTCCGCATTTCATCGGAAGACCAGCTCGAATCCCTGAACGATGCGCTGTTCCTGCGCGTGTACCGGCTGAGCAGTCTGGCCGACGCGGCAGGAGCTCGATCGCTCAACGAGATCGTCACTGCAGTCCAGGCACGGCTCGGCGAGGCGGACGCCGTCGAGGCCTTTGACCGGAAGCTGGTTGCGCACGGCTACGCGCCGCTCCCTGACTACGATGAGCCTCGCTTTGTCGTCAGCGACGTGCGCAGCTATCGTGTTGGTGACGGATTTCCGCGTCTGATGCGGTCGCAACTGCCGCCAGGGATTGCCAACGTGGCCTACGACATCAGGCTGGAAACGATTGCTCCGTACAAGTGTGACGAAGCATCCATCTTCGGGGAGGATTGATGGAGCAGACCGACGAAGAGTTCTTCCACGACTTCCGACAGGAACTTTTGGCGGGCGCCGAGGCCAATGGCAGCTTCCAGCTCTCCGAATTCATGGAGGCCATCGCGAACGACCTTGTCGAGACAGGCTTCACGGAAGGGTTCGAACTCTGCCATTTCCGGGCGCAGCGTGGTATGCGCGTGGACGGCTACTGGTTCAATGACGAAGGAGTTCTGGACCTCTTCATCGCGGACTTCGACTCCCGAAACGAGCTAGCATCGCTCACCAGAACGGAAGTGGCCGCGGCATTCAAGCGTGTTGCCAACTTCTTCGAGGCCAGCGCCAACAAGGGCCTGGCCGGCGAACTGGAGGTCACATCGCCGGAGTACGGCCTTGCCAGGCAGATTGCGGATCGCAAGGACGCCATTCGGCAGGTCAACCTGGTTCTCTTCTCCGAGCGCACGCTCAGCGAGAAAATCCAGGCCCTTCCCGATACGGAAGTGGCAGGTGTTCCGGTTGCTCACCACATCTGGGACATCTCACGACTTCATCGTCAGCGAAGCTCCCGCAGCCACAAGGAGCCACTCGACCTCGACTTCGAGCAGATGTTCGGCAAGGGCATCGCCTGCCTTCCCGCACACCTGGGGACCGATGCCTATCAATCCTATCTCATGGTCATGCCTGCCGAGGTGCTGGCGACCCTGTACGAAAGATTCGGAGCGCGGTTGCTTGAGCAGAACGTCCGTACGTTCCTGCAGGCGCGCGGCAATGTGAACCAGGGAATAAGGGCGACGATCCTGAACGAACCTGGGATGTTCTTTGCCTACAACAACGGGATTACGGCTACTGCACAGAGTGTCGAGACAGGGATGACGGATTCCGGTCTGGCGATCACGAGGGTTGTCGATCTCCAGATCGTCAATGGTGGCCAGACCACGGCATCGCTGTTCCACACACGGAAGCGGGACAAGGCCGATCTTTCCCAGATATTCGTCCAGTTGAAGCTGTCCGTCATCGACAGCCTGCAGAGCGAAACGGTCGTTCCAAGGATATCGGAGTATGCGAACACCCAGAATCGGGTGAATGCCGCCGACTTCTTCTCGAACCACCCGTTCCATGTGCGGATGGAAGGGTTTTCCCGACGGATCTGGGCACCCGCGCAGAAGGGCGCCCCGCGCGAGACGAGGTGGTTCTATGAGCGCGCGCGCGGCCAGTATGCCGATGCACAGTCGAAGCTCACACCCGCGGAGCAGCGTCGCTTCAAGGCGGAGCATCCCAAGCCACAGATGTTCACGAAGACGGACCTCGCGAAGTTCGAGAATGTCTGGGATGACCACCCCAGGTGGGTGAATCTTGGCTCCCAGAAGAACTTTGCGCGCTACGCCGCCCGAATCGGCAGCGAGTGGGAGAAATCATCCGACGCGTTCAACGAGTTCTATTTCAAGAGGGCTGTCGCACGTGGTCTGATCTTCCGCGCCACGGAGCGCATCGTTTCTGCGCAGCCTTGGTACAACGGCGGGTACCGAGCAAACATCGTGGCCTACACGCTGGCGGTACTCGGTGACATCACGAAGCGCAGGAAGGAGAGCATCGACTTTCTGGGCATCTGGAATGCACAGAAGGTCGATCCGGTGCTCGAAAGTGCCATCGCTGTCGTGTCGGGGGTCGTGAACGACGACATCATCAGACCACCGCAAGGCATTTCCAACATTTCCGAGTGGTGCAAGAAGGAGGCGTGCTGGACGAGGATACAGGCTCGTACCGACGCCATTGCCAATCTCCTCCCGCCCGAGTTCTACGATCGACTTGTTCCGCAGGATGATCAGGCAGCGATCGTGAAGACTGCGAAGCAGACGCAGAGGATCGACAACGGCATCGAGGCGCAGCGAAAAGTGCTGGCTGTTCCCGCTGCGGAATGGGCTCGCATCCATCAGTCGCTGCTTGAGAAGGATCTGCTCACGCCGAAGGAAGACGGCGTGCTTAGGGTCGCCATGCAGATTCCCTCCAAGCTCCCGACAGAAAAGCAGAGTGTGGTGTTGCTGGATATTCTCGACAAGGGGCGTCTCGAAGGCGTGGTTGTGAGCGAACCCTGAGCGCCCAAGATTGGCGGTCACAAGTTCTTGAAGCGCCCCGCCGAGAAGTTCGATTCGGACACCGAGCGGCGCTTTGCCATCATCCTGGAGCGCGACGGAGGAACAAGAAATGCAGAAACCCGCCGCACAGCAAAAGACCGTCCTGGAAACGATTCTGGACTGGTCAAAGGATCGTCCACTCTGGCAGCGTGACGCCCTGCGCCGCATCATCGCAAACGGCCGTCTGACGGACGCCGATATCGGCGAACTCGTGGACCTTTGCAAACAGGGCAAAGGTGCCCCCGTAGGCGCGCTGAAAGCGGTACCGCTGGAGAAGGCCCACCTTCCGGCCAACCCCGGTCAGACCGCCGCGGTATCGCTTCTGTCGATCGCCGACGTGACCGGCGTGAACAACCTTGCCGCCGGTCAGACCCTCGGCTTCGAGCCGAATGGAATAACGATCATCTACGGCGACAACGGTGCGGGCAAGTCCGGCTACGCACGCATCCTGAAGCGCGCATGTCGTGCAAGGCATGCCGGAAAAATCGAACCCAATGTGTATGCCGATCAGCCCCCGAAGCGCGTCGGCGCGAACATCGCGTACGGGGTCGGCGGTGTGCCGCAGCCGGTCGAGCAGTGGCAGAACGGCGCAAATCCGCATGCAACGCTGTCTGCAGTGAGCGTGTTCGATAGCGACTGCGCCTCCGTGCATATCCGCGAGAAGAACGAAGTTGCATTCCGGCCCTTTGGTCTGGACGTACCGGATGAGCTTGCTGCAGCCTGTCAGGCGGTGAAGGATGCCCTCGCAGCTGAACAGAAGCAGCTTGAGAAGGCCCGCAATCCGATCTTTGCGGCGCCGACCTGGAAGGCCACCACGGCCGTGGGGAAGACGCTTGCCGCGCTGAACGCCAATACTGACGCAAAGAAGATCGAAACCCTGGCGGCGCTCTCGGCAGACGAAAGCGCCCGTCTTGAGCGTCTGCGGGCAGACCTGTCGAAGAATCCGACCAAGGCAGCGGCGGAACAGACCGTCAAAGCCGACAACGTCATGCGGCTGATTACCGCGGTGAACAGCGTTGTAGCCAGAACCACCGATGAGGAACTGCTGGCAGCCGCTGCCCTCGCCAGGGACGCACGGTCGAAACGGGACGCCGCACGTCTTGCCGCGGAGAAGGCCTTCACGGGGGAACCCCTTGCCGGCGTCGGCGGCGAGACATGGCGGGCGCTTTGGGATTCCGCCCGACGCTACTCGACGGAGATCGCATACCCCGGACAGCCGTTTCCGCCGTCGGCCGAAGACGCGCATTGCATGCTTTGCCAGCAGCCATTGGAAGCTGAGGCACGTGCACGGATGGCACGCTTCGAGGACTTCATCCAGAAGGATACGGAACAGTTGGCACGCGAGGCAGAGAAGGCAGCTCAGACCGCACGGCAGACCATAGCTGTCGGGGCAATCGGCACGCGGGCGGTGAAGGCCAGTCTTGACGAGCTGGGCCTCCAGAATGAAGCGCTGCAGCAGCAGACGCGCCGCTTCATCGCCGCAGCCCGGCTGCGGCGCCACGTTCTGCTCAAAGCCCTGGGCGGAAACGGCGAGCTACAGCTTCCGCCCGTTCCACCGTCGCCGCTGCCTGATCTCGGCCAGCTTCAGACCACGATCCGCAACTACGCCGCCGAGCTGCGCAAGTCCGCTGACGCGGATGAACGCAAGAAGCTCGAAGCCGATTTCGCCGAGCTGAGCGACCGGGCGCTGCTCGCCGGCATGCTGCCGGTCGTCACTGACGAAATCCAGCGGCTGAAGACAATCCAGTTTCTGACCGAGTGTGCGGGCGACACGGCGACGAACACCATCACCAAGATGGGCAACGACATTGCCGACACCGTGATTACGCCTCGGCTGCGCGACAGATTTCAGGAAGAGATTGTCAGGCTTGCGGCCTCCAAGGTTCGCGTCGAAATCGTGCGCTCCGGCGGCAAGTACGGCTCACCGCAATATCAGGTACGCCTCTTCGCCAAGCCGGATGCCAAGGTCCACGAAATCCTGAGCGAAGGGGAAAAGACCTGCGTGGCGCTGGCCGCCTTCATGACCGAGCTTGCCACCGCGATGCACCGCTCTGCTCTGGTCTTCGATGACCCGGTGTCCTCGTTGGACCATCGCTGGCGTGGGCGGGTGGCCAAGCGTCTCGTGGAAGAAGCGGAGAACCGTCAGGTCATCGTCTTCACGCATGATCTGGTGTTCGTGAACGATCTGAATGACCACGCGACGAAGACCGGGCGGGCAGTGCGGCTTACGACGCTCAGTCGTGGCGCCGCGGGAGCCGGTATGGTGGCCGACGGCCTGCCCTGGAAGGCCCAGAGCGTCGAAGATCGCATCGACAAGTTGGAGAAGGCAGCGCGTGCGGCAAAGCTGCTGCATGACAACAACCAGGAAGACGAGTACGCGGTCGAGGTGGCAAAGCTCTACAACGCGCTGCGCGCCACATGGGAGCGCGGCCTGGAGGACATCGCTTTCGTCCGCGTTATTCAACGCCACAGGGACTACATCAACGCCAAGGACCTGAAGAAGGTCAGTGCGCTCACCGAGGCTGACTGCGATGCTTTCGCCGCCGGATTCAAGAAGTGCTGCGACATTGTTGACGCACACGATCCATCCAGCGGCAGGAATGCCGCGCCGCCACCACCTGCTGATCTCTTTCAGGACATTCAGGCTTTGAAGGACTGGGCCGCGTCTCTGCGAGACAGGCAAAAGAAGATTGCTTGAAACGTATTTGCCATGGCTTCGTTCATCTGACCTGGCGCAGGGCAGCTACAGATACTTCTTGAACATCGCCGCCGCAATGCACACCGCCACGCCGAGCAACGCGGCGCTGGGCAGCAGGATCAGCAGCGGGTTCACGCTGACCGGCAGTGCCAGGTAAGTCACCCACGGCAGCACGGCCAGCGGGATCAGGCTGGCCCTGGCGCGGTGATAGATGAACCCCGACTCGCGTCCCGCGCCGAAGCGGCGGATGTCCCGGCGCACCAGCCCGTCCACGAGTCCGACGAAGGCGGCCATCAGGAACAGCGGCAGGGTCAGGCAAAGCACCAGCAGCCGCACGAGGAAGACCAGCGTCGTGTAGGCCGCCGCGATCAGGTAGCTCTCCACGTTCACGTAGACCAAGCCAAGGTAGTAGTGGAAATCCCTGGTCGGGCGATGGCTGCCGGCGCTGGCCTGCGCCGAGGCGTCGCGTATCCAGTCCAGCAGACCGCTTTTCACGAACAGCCAGTCGTAGCCCTGCTCGACCAGCCGGTGCGCGGTGCGCCCCGGCTCCTGCACCAGCGCGCTGCGGGTGAAATGCGTGGAGAGCTGATCCAGCTCGTAGTGCAGCATGCCCTGCGCGTGGCGCCAGCCCTGCTCGGGCCAGAAGAAGTGCATGCCGACGCATTCGATCAGGATGCACAGCAGCAGCGCGCCGCACAGCACGCCGAAGAAGCGGAACGGCAGCGTGACCAGGCTGGCGATCAGGCCCTGCTGTCGTTGCTGCTGGCGCTGTGCCGCGACGGCCGGATCGCTCATGCTTCGGCCTCTTCAGCCGCGGCCATCTGCTTGAAGTCGTCCAGCAGGTCGTCGGGCAGCGCCTTGTCCTGCAGGCCGGGGATGCCTTGGTTCTCCCACCAGTCTCCTGCCTCGACGTAGTGCTGTCGCATGTAGCCGGCCAGCTCCTGCAGATCCTTCGGCATGGCTTCGTCGGGGTCGGGTGCCGGCAGCGGCATGCGGACTTTCCAGAGGTTGCCGCCCTCGGTCAGCGCGAAGCACTGCCCCTTGGGCAGCGCCACCACATGCGCCGGCTCGATCAACGGCACGCTGTTGCTGCTGATGCGGTCCTGGGTGTTGGACGTGAACGCGGTATTGCCGTGCGGATCGGAGCTGTCGGTGGCGCCGCTCATCAGCGCCGTGGCGTACACCTCGACCTTGGGCAGTTGTCGCGTCAGCAGCTCGGCGGTGGCGGTCTCGCGCACGCGCAGCATGAACAGGTTGTTGAAGTTGCCGACCACCTGGCCGGCCTTGGCACGATTGCCGATGCGGGCCTCGATGTCGCTCAAGGTCTGCGTGTAGGCCGTCACCTGCACGCCGGCACCGCCGCCCTTGTTGACCATCGGAATGAACTCGTCGCCCATGAGTTCGTTGAATTCGTCGGCGTGGACGTTGATCGGAATCTTGGTGCCCGCCGCGGCGCCGGGTAGCCCGTCGTCGATGCCGAACTTGTAGATGTGGCCGGCGACCGAGACCAGATCGCTGAACATCGAGTTGCCCACCGCCGCCGCGACTTCGGCGTCGGACAGCGCATCCAGCCCCACGTAGACCACCGCGCGTTTGCGGATGACCTGCATCCAGTCGAAGATCGGTCGCGGGTCGGACAGGTCGGAATAGTTCGGTGCGAGCAGTTGCGCGATCTTGCCGGTGGTGAGCTTCTCCAGCAGCGGCAGCAGCGAAGCGACGATCTTGTCGAAGTAGGTCCGGTCGTAGCGCACGGCGCTGCGCAGGCCGTCGAGCACCGGGTCATAGATGCGCACTTGGGACAGGTACTGTTCGAGGGCCACCACGCGCTTCTCGCGCCCGATCATGTTGCGCGGGATGTTCTTCTCGTTCAGCTTCGCTTCGAGCTGGACGATGACCTCCCAGGCCTTCGGCTCGTTCTTGGCGAAGTAGTGCTGGGCGTACTCGATGAACAGCGCGTCGATGTTGATGACGTGGCGCTGGATCAGCAGGTAGTCCGGCCGCTGCCCCAGCTCGACCAGGGCGCGCGCGATGATGTTGACGAAGCGCCAGGCGAATTCGCGGAACGCGGCGCTGTTGCCTTCGCCCGAGAGCTGTCCGGCGATGCGCGTGGCCACCTCGGAGATCCGCCCGAACCGGCCGACGGCGTTGTAGCGCGCCGAGATGTCCGGCCAGCCCAGATGGAACACGTAGAACTCGCCTTCGCGCCCGGCGCGCTTGGCCTCGACGTACATGCGCTTCAACAGGTCCGCATCGCCCTTGGGGTCGAAGACGATCACTACCTCGTGCTCGCCGCGGACCTTGCGGCGGATGTCCTGGGTGATGAACAACTCGGCCAGCCGCGTCTTGCCCACGCGCGTGGTGCCCAGCACCAGGGTGTGGCCGACACGCTCGCCCAGCGGCAGGGTGACGTCGACCTCGTGCGGCTCGATGCCATGCAGGCGCGGCAGTCCGCCGACCGGCGGCAGCGGCCGCGCCGGGTTGAGCGGGCTGTCCCAGGCCAGCGCGCGCGCCAGCGTCGAGACGGGAAACGGCGCGAACTCAAGCCGCTCCTCCAGCCGCCGGGCGGCCCGGTAGGTCGCCGTCGGCTCGACATAGCGGCGGAACTCCGGCCGGTAGGTCTGCATCAGCCGGTGCGTGTGCCGCTGCTCCCAGCGAAAGCCCCGGCCGACGAACAGCCGTTGCTGACTCACCGGCACGTCGCGACTTGTCATCACGTAGCGCGGCAGGCGGCGGATGTTGCGGCGATAGCGCAGGATCGCCCAGGCATCGCGCAGGCGAATCGCGCCGAAGGTCAGGAAGGCCAGCGCCGAGCCCAGGCCGAGCAGCGGGTTCAGCGCGAGCGACCACGGTGCCACCAGGCACAGAATCGCGGCGCCGGTGCAGACCGCCACGGTATAAAGCTCCACCGCTGGCCGCAGCAAGACCTCGACCGCATGCGGTTGGGCCATTTGCGCACCTACTGCTCGACACCGGTGGCCGTGATGAGCACCGGGTAGTGGCGCAGGCCCAGGCGCTGGGCCAGGTCATCGCCGGAGGCCGGCGACAGGATCAGGCCGGGCGCCAGCCTGCGCAGCGCCGTCAGCGCAGCCATCGACTCCACGTTGACCACCAGGCCCACGGCCTGCAGCTCTCGCAGCGCCGCCTGCCGCTGCCGCAGCCAGGCGCGCGACCGCTCGTCGTCGCCGATCAGGAACAGCGCCGTCAGGCCCGGCGCCCGGATGACGCGGCGCTGCACCTCGCCCGGCGACAGTTGCGCCGAGCGCACCGGCAGCATGGCGGCTTCGGCGTCGGCTGCGTTACCCACGCGAGGGGCCGGCATCGGGGCCGGCGGTGTGGCCTGATCCGGCTGAGGATTCAGCGACCGGTAGTACGGCAGCGCGGAGTCGCCGCCGCGGTCTTCGACGACGATCAACGGCGCGGAGGCGGTCTGCGCGAAGACGGTGGTCGTGGGCAGCAGCCCGATGGCGGCGATAAGGACGATGTGGTTCATGGCGTGGTGGCCTGGAGGGTTGGAACGGGAACGCCGGCGTCGAGCACGCGGGTCAGGTGCCGATGCACACTGCGCCGGTAGCGCGCCGCGGGTGCTCCGCCGGCGGGCCGGTGATAGCGGCCGATGGCAAGCAGCCAGTCCTCGCCCGGCGTGTGCTGTTCGCGCAGGATTTCCGCAGCGATGGCGAGGTTGCGGTACGGGTCCAGCAGCTCGCAGGGCTGCGTGTAGCGATGCGTGTGGTAGCCGAGATTGACCTGGCCGAGGCCGGCGTCGATGCGATTGGCCGGCGTGTGGGCGAGCGCACGGTGCAGCCCCGCGCAGGCCTCGACGCGGGTGGCGTAGCGCTGTGGCGAGCCAGCGACGTTGAGCGTCCACGGCCAGGGGATCAGGCGCCCGCGCAGCATGGCGCCGCTCTCCTGCAAGGCCACCGCGTACAGCACGGCCGCCGGCACGTCTGCACGATGCGCCGCCAGTTGATAGGCCGGCGGCGGCACTTCCCGCGCCAGGGCGGCCAGCGCCCAGCCGCCGGTGGTGAGCAGCATGGCGCTGGCGCAGCGGATGGCGATGCGGGACGGCCGACGCTCCCGGCCCGGAGCACCTATTGCCGCTGCCATTGGCCGTTCACCTCGCGCACCACGGCTGGCAGCTCGCCGGGCAGGCCCAGCGACAGCCAGCGCCCGGCATCGTGGTTGAGCGTGATGGTGCGGGCGCGCACCCTGGCCGGGTCGATGCCCGCCTGGGTGGCCCACTGCCGGATGCGCGCGTCGTCCTGACGGCTGCCGACCATGTAGAGATCGAAGGCCGTGCCGGCCGCCTGCAACTGCTGCACGCGCTGCGCGCACGGTGCGCAGTCGGCCTTGACGAAGACCGCCAGGCGCCCGGAGCCGGTGTTGCCGGCACCCTGCGCCTTGGCGCCGGGCAGGCTCACGCGCGGCTGGCCGGGAAACAGGCGCTGCCACGCCGCGTCGTAGGCCCGCTGGTAGGCCAGCGTCTTGCCGACGCGCTGGGCCTCGGCCTGCACCTGCAACTCCGCGTAGCGCCTGCGCTCCTCGTCGCTGCGGGCCTCGATGCCGAGCGCCGTGAGCGGATCGAGCTGGGGCGAATAGACCCCGAGCGGCCCCTGCATCAGTTGCCGGTAACGCGCCCACTCCTCGGAGCGAAGCCCCCACTCCCGCGCCTGCCTCTCGTCGAGCGCGGCATCAGCGCCCGGCTGCACTTGAGCGGGCACCATGCGCGAGTTCGTCACCGGGGCCGGTTGGGCGGATGCGCCGAAAGTGGCGAACAGGACGACGGCAGCGAGCAACGGCCGCAGGTTCATGGCGACCTCCTACGGCACCGCAACGCGCTGCGTCTGGCCGTTCACCTGGAACACGCCCGCCTGCGCCTCGATGGACTGCAGTTGCCAGCCGCCCTCGGCGTCGCCCTCGCGCAGCAGCCGGGCGCCCGCGAGCGAGGCCGCGGCGGTGGAGGTGATCGACAGAAAGCGCTCGCCTCCCCGCAGCTCCACGCCGAGCACCCGGAACGGCGGCTCCGGCACCTTGGGCTTCGTCGCAACCGGAGTGCGCGGGCGAGCGGCGGATGCCACCTGCCGGGTTTTCTCCAGGCGGGTTTCGATTGCGTTCACGCGCGCCAGCAGCGTCTGCAGGTCGACGGCCAAGGCCCTCGCCTCATCGGCCTCTTCGAGGCGCGTCATCCGTTCGTCCAGCGCCTGCCGCGCGTTGGCGAATTCGGCCTGGCTGATCGGCACCGGCCGGCGCTTGTCCGCATTGGCCTGGTGTTCGAGATCGGCCACGCGCAGGCCCAGCGCCTTGACCTGCGCATCCTGTGCGGTGCTCTGGGTCTGTTCGGCGAGCCGCGACAAGCCGACGCTGTTGATGAGTGCCACGGCACTGATGAGCAGCAGCCAGAAGGCCGCGGCGATCTTGAACCAGCGCGTGCGGGAATTGCGCTCGGATGGCGCCTGGGGAAAGGTCATGGCTGCATCTCCTCGGGCCGGTCGGCGTCCGGCACGGGCGTGGCGGTGCCGGGCGGGTTGGCGGAAAGGAAGGTGGGAGCACCGTGCCGGCTGAAGCAGACCTGGCGGGTCAAGTCATCGACCGACAGCTCCCAGGCGGGGCCGGCAAGGGTCAGCAAGGCATCGCGCAGCATCAGCGGGCCCAGGCGCAGGTGCGCGGCAGGCAGCGGCAGCGCGTAGAGCGTAGCGGCCTCGGCCGCATCGCAGAGCCGGTAGCCCGAGCGCAGCAACACATGGCGCATGGCATCGCCCACGCTGGCATCGAGCATGGGCGGAATCGAGACCTCCACCGCCTGCTGCAAGAGATCACGCTGCGCAGGTTCCGGCACCAGCTCGACCAGGGTGTAGCGGCCGTAGCGGGCCACCGGAACGAAACCCGGCTCCGGCGCGACGGCGGTTGGCGATGCGGCCGGCACCGCTGGCGCAGACGGCGCAGCGGTCGTGGCGCAGCCGGCGGCCAACAGGCTGCCGGCCAGCAAGCCAGCGACGAGGGCCAGGCGGTGAACAGCGCGGATGGATGGTTGCATGGAGGGCGCTTCCCTGGAACACGGAGCGCTCACCATCGCCGCCGCTTGGCCTGCGGGCAGCAAACAAAACGCACTGGCGCCCGCCCGAATACATGGCGGGGCGGCGCCATGGACTGCCATACGCCCAAGAAAAACGGCCCCGAAGGGCCGTGGAAAGAAGCCGGCGACCCCGAGGGGCCGCCGGCATGGGCACATGGATCAGACCGTGACAAGCTGCCGCGCCAGTGCGACCTCGACGGAATCACCATCCTGGTTCAGAACATCCAGGCCCGACTCGGGTACGTCTCCCGACGTGCTTTGCGAGACCATGATCTTCCTGGCCATCAACCCCAGGCAGGTCATCTGCGAGGAGTTGGCGTAGCCGAGGTAGATCACGCGCACCGGCTGCTTCTGGCCGATGCGCCATGAACGCCGGGCGGCCTGCTGCAACGAATACACGTTGTAGCCGGACTGGAGGAACACGATGGTCGGGAACTCCAGCAAGTCCAGGCCGGTTTTCACCAGCTCGGGATTGGTGATGAGCACGTCGATGCCGCGGTCCAACTGCTCGGCGATCCAGTCTTCGCGGCGGGAGGCATCCACGCTCGCGCGCAGTACCGCCACCTTGAAGCCTTCCTGCTCCAGCAGCACCTTCAAACGCGACGTGGTGTCGCGCGTGCCGGTGTAGACCGAATAGACCAGGGTCTTGCGCCCTTCTGCCTTCTCCTGCTTGCAGATCTCGATCAGCTCGCGTTCCTTGGGCATCACCTCCAGCTCGTTGAACTGAGCCGGAACGAACGCCAAGGTGTTGCGCGTGCGCGGATGCACCACGGTTTCCGACCGGAAGCAGCAGTCCGGCCAGGCCAGCAGCACGTTGAGGACTACACCGAGCAGCGTCGTGTCGCGCTTCGCCAGGGCCTGCTTCAGCTCCTGGGTCAGCCGACCCGCCAGATCGCGGTAGGCCGCGGCCTGCGCCGTGTCCATCGCGACTTCGCGGAACTCCTCGTCGTAGGGCGGCAGCACGTTGCCACCGATGTCCTTCAACTTGAGGAAGACCGTGAACGGCAGGACGCAACGCAGCACGCCCTTCGGACCGAAGCCCGGCGCCTTGACCGTGCGCACCGATACCTTGGTGCCCTTGGCCGT
>NZ_KV813465.1:26840-40055 GCF_001813645.1 Pseudomonas sp. HMSC063H08 | reverse complement strand
TTGGTGCCCTTGGCCGTCTTGTGCGCCGTGCCAGTGCTCTCGGAATAGATGTCCTTCAAGACACCGTGATCGCGCATGAACGCCATCGCGGCCGACGTCATGCTGCCGCTCTTCGTCGGCCGGTAGCCGTCTTCGATCATCCGCCCCGGCAGGGCTCGGAACAGCAGGTGGAACAGGTCGTCGCCGTAGCCGCCCATCAGCGTGCCGGTGAGCAGCAGCGTCTTGCGCGCCTTGGCCGACAACACCCCCATGGCCTGGCCCTGTGCGGAACCGCCGTTCTTGTACTCATGCGCCTCGTCGGCGATGAGCAGGTCGAACGTGCCTTGGGGAAGCTGCCTCTTGATGAACTCGGACGGCTGGTAGCCGCCCTCGCCGAAGCCGAACTCCATGTTGGCCATCGCACGTTCCATGCGATGGGCTTGCCGGTCCGAGAAGACCAGCTCGCCGTTGCCATCCATCAGGTTGATGAACTCGTGGATGTTGTCCCCGAGCATCGACGCGAGGAAGGCGTCACCGAACTTTTGCATCAGCTTCTGCGCGGTGACTTCCCCGATGGTTGGAATACGCTTCAGTGCCTTGAGCACGGTCGAGGACTGGTCGCTGGCGGACAGGCCTCTCGGACGGATCAACGACCACAGCGGTGCACGGCAGTGGCTGCACTTGCGGCGGGACTCCTCGGCTTCGAGTTCGACCGGGTTGATCGGCTCGCCGTCGAGGTCGGTGATGACATGCCCGCAATCTGGGCAGGCCCCCACGTCGCCGTGAGGCGTGCGCCGGCGAACGAAGACAGGTTTCCAGTGGAACCCCATCCGCATCCGCACGCGGCCCAGGACGAAGAACTCCTGGCCCTGCGCCGGCACGCCCAACTGCTCGCGCAGTTTCAGCAGCTTGACCAGCGTGTCCGGGCCATTGAGCACCCAGACCTTGGCGCCGGCCACCGTCTCCTGGATTTCGCGCCGCCACTTGTAGACCAGGTGCGGCGGAGACAGAACCAAGGTACGGCGGTAGCCTTCGGCATTGAGTACGGCGGCGGTGGCAATACCCACCGTCGTCTTGCCGCAGCCCATCTCGCCATTGACGATCGCGGCGCGTTCGCCACGATCGACCAACAGCTCGGTGACGGCATGGACCACATCGGCTTGCGCCGGGAACAGCTTGCGCTTGAGCGCGGCGAGGATCAGTTGCCGATGCACCCGCACCTGGCCGGTGTAGACCGGAGGATTGGCGCGGTTGAGCGAATCGAGCAGTTCGTCGCCGAACTCCGATACGAAGTCCTGCAGGCTGAGCGTGAGGGGTGAAGCGGCCGCTTCGAGCAGGTCGCCCTGCACAGGCGCGTCATCAGCGGTAGAGGGAACGGTTTCGAGAACGATGGACATGGTGATGCTCCAAAGAAATGGGGCATGTACCTCCCCCACGGGGCGGTGACATGCCCCGGGGTGGGAAGAATGAAGCGGCGCGAGACCGCTGGATGCGGATCAGTATTCGCTGGGCAGCAGCAGCGTCGTGACGCTGCGATCCCATTCGGTGATGATCCAGAGCTTCAGGTCGCGCGTGACCTGGTAGGACGAGAACAGACGATCCTCGCCGGACTTCAGCGCGGCGTCGTTCTGCCGCCGATCGCTGTCGCTCAGGTCGCCCCATTCGCCATGAAGATGGCGGCGCAGGTACGGCGTGGGGTTGAGCCGGCCTTGTCGGACCAGCTCGTCGACGCCGGCGGTCATGACCACCTGCCCGGGCGAAAAGCGTGCTTGGGACGCGAGGTTGAGGACTGCGAGTGCCATGGTGGTATCTCCTTCTGGAAGATGGGGCCACGGCACCCCATCGGGGCAACGTGACCCCGGTGGGTGGATGAAAGCGACGGTGAACCGTCAGGGAACAGCGATCAGCGGATAGTCAGCACTTCGCCCCACGTGGGCGAGCCCAGCGTCAAGTCCCATGCACGAATGACCGGCACGAACTTGTCGGTGAGGATGCGCGTCTCGGCCACGGAGCCGTCGTCGCGCTCGGTGTACTCCGTCTGGAGGGTCTTCTCCTTGTGGGTATCACCTTTGACGACGAGCACGCGCCCGCTCTTGGACGTCACCACGCCGGAGATCGCGCCTGCGGCCAAGGCCAGGGCGAGATGCCAGTGCGACAAGGCCCGCGCGGGCGGACGCAGCGATTGCTGCGCGGCGCCCAGGTGGGTATCGAGCGCCGGCCAGAGTCCTTGCAGCCGGCCGACTTCATCGGCGAACTGCTCGGGCTCCATCGTCACGCGATAGAAGTGCTCCGGCTCGGCCGGGCTGGCAGGGACGGTGTACGGCAGGAACGGCCATTCGAGCGGCAGCTCCTCGGCTTCGGCGTCGCCCTGTCCGATCTGCAGCAGCAGACCGCGGGTGGCCTTGACCGAATCCGATGCCTGGTCGCGTTGACGAATCCTGCGACCGAAGATCACCACCTGCTTGAACTGCGTTTCGACCGCACGGTAGATGCGCAGGTCGGCAAAGTGGCGCGTCAGCCATCCGACCAGCTCGGCGTCGAGCACGTAGGACGGCACGACGAAGATCAGCACGCCGCCGTACTGCAGCAGCGGCAGCGCGCGCTGATAGAACAGCTTTTCCAGCCGCGCACGGCCCTGGCCCTGATAGCCGATGTTGCCGTTCACGTCCTTGCTCAGGTCGCCATACGGCGGGTTCAGCCACAACAGCCCGAAGGACTGGCGCGAGATCAGCATGTCCATCAAGTCGCCGTGGATGCAGCGATCGACCAGTTGCCGTGCGTGACGGGCCCGCTCGGCGTCGTACTCGACGGCGAAGGCCTGGACCTGCTCGCGCCCGAGGGCGTGGGCCGCTTCGGCAATCGCCACGCCTTCGCCGGCGCAGGGATCGAGGATGGACATGGAGCCGGGAGACGGCGCCAGTGCGGACAAGGCCCGCTCCAGCGTCGGCTCGTCGGTGGGGAAGTAGCCGTTACGGATGAAATTGCGCGCCAGGCGCGGAAACATGAGTGCCATGGATTTCTCCTGATGATGGATGAGGGAAGGCGGGCACGCGCGGCGCGCATGCCCGTGGGGATGGCTCACGCCACACGCCGAAGCGGTGCGTTCGCGGCCAGTTCGTACTGCGTGGCACCGAGGGTGCCGTTGCGGATCAGCTCGCCCAGCGCCTTCGTCAGTGCCGGGACATCGAGGGCCAGCCGATGGCCTTCCAGCGGCCCGAGGGCCAAGGGAAGACCGGTCAGCATCCGCCGTGTCTGCAACAGCTCCAGCACGGTGTCGCGCCAGTGGTCGAGCAGTGGCAGCGGGCAGGTGTCCTGCACCAGCGTCCACAGCCGGTCGAGCCGGTGAGCGGAATCCCTGGGCAGAAGCGCCAGCGCGCTGGCGTTGGCCTTGTCTGGCTTCACGCAGCGACGATCGAACAGCCACACATTCGTCAGCGAACCGAACAGCGTTCGCCGATAGGCGCGGGTGATGCGCTTTTCCAGGTTCTCGACGTTGCCGACGAAGACCGGGATGGATGCGCCCTGCTCGGTGATGACGTGGAACTGATCCAGTCCCTGTTCATCCCGGCCGAGGGTCAGGCGGGCGAGGAACTCCTGAACGGCGGTGTCGCGCGCCCAGATCGAGAGAAAGACGAGATTGCCCTGCTCGTCACCGACGCAACCGTCGGCCATGAGGTCGGGGCATTCGTCGATGCGGTACAGCGGTTTCGCGGAAGAAGGTGCAGGCATGGTGATGTCCTCTTGGAAAAGAAGGAGCAACCACAGCCCGCGGGGCCGTGCTCGCCCCGGTTGGGTGAAGGAAGATGCGTGCCGCTAGACAGCGCGTCCCGCGTGAAAGCGGTGAACCCGCTCGCGCCACTCGGAGCTTTGCACCGGCGCCATGTCGAGATAGCGCAGCGGGCACGAGTAGTAGTACGGATGCACGGACTCATCGAGGGACTTGTAGCCCCAATCGCCGCCCGAGCTTTCCAGCAGATGGCAGCCGATGTAGCAGACGGACTCACCGGCCGCGAGGCCCATGACGCCCGCCTGCCTGGCGGTGACGCGAACCACGGTCCACAGAACGTCGCCGTCCAGTGTGTGGTCGATGACTTCGCAGCAAGCGCGTTCGGACGCCTGCGGAGCGAGCAGCTCGCGGATCAACTGATCGCGCGTCTGACGAACGAAGGTCCAGCCCATGAGGGTCTCCTTGAAGCAAAGGCCGGAGCCCTCCCCGTCGGGGGAGAACCCCGGCGGGTGGCGGAATGCCGCGTAAGGCGGCGGATGGATCAGGCAGCTTTGAGGTGCCAGTCCTGGGACAACGGAGCGAACTCGTAGCCGAGCTTGTCGAGACGGTCGCGCTGCTGACGCAGCACACGACGATCCACGGTCGCATCGAGCTTCACGGTCTCGCCCAGGGGCCACAAGGCACCAAACAGCACCGCGTCGTCTGCCTCGGCCGAGGCCGCAGCGGACACGGGAGCCAATTCGCTGCCGAACGGCGTGGTATCGACCAGGGGATCACGCGGACTGCGCGACTTCGCCTTCGGCTTGGCCGGGGGCGTTGCCGGCGCGGGCGTCTGCGCTTCCTCGTCGATCGGATCGACTTCCTGCGGACTCAGCCGGCGGGCCTCGTCGCGGCTCAGGGCGTCGATGTTGGACAGTGTCATCCCGCCCAGATGGGCGCGGATCTCGATGACCATGCGGCCGTTGGCGTTGTACGTGGAGGGGCGAATCTCGACGATGACGAAATCACCGTCGTACTTGCCCTCGCGGTACTGATCGAGTTCGGCGTTCTTCACGACGAACTCGCCGATCGAGGTCGCCAGGCGGCCGACGTTGAAGTCGCCGTTCCTGCCGTGGATGGTCTTGATGGCCAGTTGGCCGGGGATGGTGATCATGAAGGTCTCCTGCTGACGAAGAGAAGACAAGGCCCCGGGGATGGGGCCTTGCGGATCAGAACGACTCGGCAACGGCCAATGCGGGGGCATCGGCAGCGTCGTCGGCAGCATCGGCGACGGGCCTGGAAGGCTCCGGTGCCGAGGCTTGCTGCGCGGCGGGCGCGTCGGACGTCACAGGGACTTCCGGGTCGCGCTCGTCGGTCTCGGTCGGCTTGGGTTCGGCCTTGTAGACGAGCTTGCCGTCGACCTTGATCCAACTGACGAACAGCAGACGGGCCTTGAGGCTCACACCCTGCTCGCCGGCACGCTTCCCCTTGGAGTAGGTGAAGGTGTCGGTCCACAGGTCGCCCAAGCGGAAGCCGATCATCACCTTCTTCTCGGCGTCGACCGCCTGAATGCAGCGGCGCACCAGGTGCTGCGCTTCCGATCCCGATACGCGCGTGTCGAAACGCACATACGAGACGTCGTCGCTGGGACCGTTCAGAGCCGCGATGTCGCAGGCCAGGAACGCATCGCCCTTCTTGGGCTTCACTTCGCGGATGCGATTGAGATACCCGAGGCCGGTGATGTGCAGATCGAAGTAGGACTTTTCGGTGGAAGTGGTCATGGTGAATCTCCTGGGAACAATGAGGCGGAGACACACCCGACCCAAGGCGGGGAAGGTGTGGAACCCCCGCGTGGGTTGATGGAACAGCTTGGAGGCATCGCCATCGAGAACCGATGGCCGTTCGCGCATGGATGCCGGTGCGAACTGGAGTGATCAACGCGGTCGGAACCGCGTCGCAGCCTTGAAGATCGTGGCTGCCTGGGCATGTCGCTGACGGACGTCAGCGGAACATGGCCGGAAGCGTGGCGCCAGGACGGCGCGCAGGCGAGCGGCAATCGGCACTCGCGGCTGTCCGCATTGCCGGGAAGAAAGAGGCCCCCGGAGCGGGGGCCAGGGATGGGCGGTCAGTTACCGCTGGGCGTGGGAGGAACCGCCTGCAGCGATAGGTGTGTCGCGGAGGCGGACACGTCGAGGTCGTCCTCGCTGCGCAGGATGCGCGCAAACACGCCCTCCTGCGGATCGAAGAACTCGCCGAAGTCGTCGCCACCGAACTCGGCGCGCGCCAGCTCCCACCAGTCATCGAAGGCATCGACATCCGGGTTGCAGCCAGCGGCATAGGCGATGGTCTTCTGGCGACCATCGGGTCGGCGCTCGCCGCACTCGGCCAGGAAGTACACGCCCTGATCCTTGACCAGGATGACGCGGCATTGATTCGCCACCGCTTCGGCGAGCACGGGCCGCAGCTCCGTGCCTTTGAATCGAACAGTCATGGGTGTGATCTCCAGGGGGCAGGAAAAGAGGCTTCCCGCCGCGAGGGCGGGAAGCTGCTGTGAGATCAGTGCCGGATAGCCTTACGACACGACAGGCACTGCACGCGGATGCGCCGCCAACTCCCGTCGTCGATCAGCCGTTCCAGCGTCTCGCCGAGGGTGTCGAAGAACACCTCATCGACCCGTTCGACCAGCTCGCCGTCGCGGTGCAGCTCCACCGCGTAGAGGTCGAGGCCACGCTCATACAGCACGGTGACGCGACCCTGGAACTTCTTCGTGGCGACGGTGAAGCCGATGGCCGGCGGCGTGCGGATGATGTCGGCGGGCAGCGGATCGACCCAGGTGATGTCCCGCGCGCCGGCATCCACCAGCATGTGGGTGACGCGCCGGAAACCGTCGGGAGCGGGCAACTGCTCCAGTTGGTCGACCAGTTCCTGCAGCTCGGGGCAGCGCGGCTCGGGGATCGGCAGCTTCGCCGGTGCGGCCCCGAGCACGAACCGCTTCACCGTGTAGGGCTGGCCGTCGGCGGTGAACTCGGTCTGCTCCTCGGGCGTGTCCGCCCGCTGACCGTCGAAGCGGCGTCTGACATAGGGTTCGACCTGCACCTTGGCGCCCTCGTCGGGCACTTCGGTCACGAGCGTGCGATCGAGCACCGCGAACTCGGCTCGTCCCGTCTTGACGACGATGGCCTCGTCGGTGGTGGCGATGACCTTGCCCTCGAAAGGCTTCGGGTCGATGTGAAAGCCCAGCGTCGAAACCTTGGGCTGGCCGTCGAAGATGTTGAATTTGAACGAACGGACGTTGGAAGGCACATGACCGACAACGAGCGTCGGCATCTGTGCGCGGATGGCTTGGGTATCCATGGGGAGACTCCTTGTGGCAACCAAGGGACTCCCGCCCGCAAGGGAGGTCTGTCCCTTGAGGGTGAGGTGGATGGACGCGGGTGCGCCCGGAGAACGAAGCAACCAGCACGGCGAACCGCGCCGCAGTCTTGAAGGTCTCGACTGCCTGGGCATGCTGCCGGCAACGCCAGCGAACATGCGGCCAGCGTGCGGCACATGGCGGCGACCGTCCGTTGGGAATCGGCAATGCGCCGGCACCGCGTTCCGCGAATCGGGATAGGGGCGGTCAGCTTATCTGACCGTTCCCCTCCCACACCACCCGGCATGCGGGTCCGCACCGGGCGGTTCGAGTTGTTGAGGTTATGAGAGCCGAGGCACGCCGAGTCGGTCGAAGTAGGCGATCGGCATTACTCGGTTCAGCGCGAAGCGGCTGTTACGCCACCACCTGCGGCTGTTCGTTGCAATCCGATAGGCGTCGGTATCCGACGCACCCATCGCTTTCAATTCCCGATACATCGTCGTGCCTCGCCGCCAGTGCTTGAGCTGCACGGCACGCAGCCGGTGTCTGATCCACTCGTCGAGTTCGCGGAACACCTTGGGTGTCTGCGCAAGCTGGAAGTAGGCCTTCCAACCGGGCATGTAGGCCCGCAGCCGTTCGGCGATCTCGGACAGGTTGCGCCCGCCCGAGCGACGTGTGAGTTGCCGGATACGTTGCCTGAAGGTCGCCAGGGCCTTTCGGGCCACAGCACACTTGATCCGGTCACCCGCACTGCGCCACAGCTCGTAGCCCAGAAACTTGCGACCGGTCGCAGGCGCTACCGCCGTCTTGACCTCGTTGACCTTCAGATGGAGTCGTTCGTAGAGCTTCGTCAGGCCCGCCAGCACCCGTTCGCCCACCCGGCGGCTGCGCACATATACGTTGCAGTCGTCCGCGTAACGAACAAAGCGGTGGCCCCGTCGCTCCAGTTCCCGATCCACCTCGTCGAGCAGCACGTTGGCCAAGAGCGGCGACAGCGGTCCGCCTTGCGGCGTCCCCTCGTAGCGCGCCATGACCACGCCGCCATCCATGATCCCGGCCACAAGGTAACGACGGATCAGCCGTAGCACGGCCTTGTCGTCGATTCGCCTCGCCAGGCGTTCCATCAGGATGTCGTGATTGACCCGGTCGAAGAACCTCTCCAGATCCACATCGACCACCACCCGGTAACCGTCCTGCACGTAGCGCTGTGCATCGAGCACCGCGTCGTGCGCACGGCGTCCCGGACGAAAGCCGTAGCTGTGTTCGGAGAACGTCGGATCAATGATGCGCTGCAAGACTTGCAGCAGGGCTTGCTGGATCAGCCGATCCGTCACCGTCGGAATCCCCAGTTCGCGCACCCCGCCTTCGGGCTTCGGGATCTGGACGCGGCGCACCGGCAGGGGCCGGTAGTTGCCATCCAGCAAGGATTCCCGAATCCGGGGCCAGTGCGTTCTCAGGTGCTCCGCCGTCTCGGCGATCGACAACCCATCCACCCCAGCACTGCCGCGATTGGATTTGACGCGTTTCCACGCCGCCTCCATGTTCGCTTTCGCGAGCGCCTGCGCAAGCAGGCCGTCTCGCCCTGGGCTTCCGGTTGCATGCCGCGCCGTCCGTGCTTCATCACGCACTGCTTCGGGCTCGGCTTCACCTCGCCCTCCCGCGTTGCGCCCCGGTTCCCCAGGCTTCTGATGCACTGCACGTCCGAGCGACACGGCTTTCGGCCCTCCTACTCGTTCGGCCCTTCGCCCCAAACCAGCGGCTACTACGGCCTCTGCTGACTTCTCGCTCCGGCTCAACACCGTCGCCCTTTCAAGCACAAGGCGAGATCTCCCCAGGTAAGAACGCACTCCTTCGCTGCACAACCGCCGGATTTACGCCACTTCGCCTTGATCACGAGAGCTTCGCGGCTTCTTGCCCGCTCGCCCTGCTCGGCAGCGCCTTCTATCCGGTTCTTGTCCATCGGCTCGCAGCTTCGCTCCACGCTTCCTTCCCACGCTCGGTCGCCCTCACGCAGTTGCGCTTCGCTTCGTTCGCTGTGATCAACTTACGGCGGGACTTGCACCCGCAGGAGTGCGCCCATGCTGGGCGCACAAAAGAAGAGCCCCGACGTGGGGGCTCGAATGGGTTGCGGGTTACTCGTCGTCGTAGAGCGTCAGCCCGTCCAGCACTGGCGCGTCGGCATCGAACACCAACATGCGAACGTCGGCGAGCGCAGCCAGGTGCAACACTTCCACGAGGGACTCCGGCACGCCCTTGGCCCGGTGCTCCTGCCGCAGCTCTTCGGCGGTGATGCCCTCGACATGCTGCAGGTTCGCATCCGTCCAGGGCGTGGCGATCAGCTTCACGCCGACCGCCGGGCTGTAGGGAATGCGGAAGGCCACGAACAGAAAACCGCTCGGCGTGGCGATGTCCGCCAGTTCGGCGAGGAAGCGACCGGCCTCCTCGGTGATGTGCGCCGAACTGATTTCCCAGGCACGGCTGTAGAACCCGGTCTCGAAGCGCAGGCGGCGTACCACCTCGCGCGCGGCTTCCTCGGAGTAGGTATCGCCGACGTGCAGCGGCTGGCCGGCTTCTTCGGCCATGACGGCGTAGACGAGGTTTCGGGCGATACCGTGGCTGGGGCACTGCGCGTCCAGCTCGGGCGGCACGTTCTGGCCCTCGGTGATCAGCGCGAAGTCGTCGCAGAAGACGCAGGCATGGCGCTCGACCTGGCTGTCCGGCAGGTGCGACTGCGAGACGTGCAGCGGCAGGTAGCTCAGCGGGCAGTCGTCGTCGTAGGAAATCGCCAGCAGCCGCTGCACGGACAGGCCATCGTAGCCGCGGGCGAAGGGATTGTTGGAATGGGACATGGGATTCCTCCAGCAGAGGATGGCCGAGGCAATCCCCTGCCGGGGATTGAACCCCAGCGAGTGGATGAAGTGGCAACCGGTCAGCCGGCCGCGGCGTCGGGCCGCCCTGGTGGCGGGCGGTGCAGGTCAGTGGAAGATGGTGATTCGGGACATGGCCGCTCCTGCGAAAAGAAGGAGGGACATGGCCCCGAACGAGGACGCATGTCCCTCGTGGGGTGGGATGAAAAGACGGTGGGTTGCCAGGCGCGGCTCACCAGCCGTTGTAGTGCAGCGTGAGGTCAGCGATGACCTGGCGCCGTTCCAGATCGAGGCCGCCGAAGTCGGACAGCCCCTCGAAGCCGCAACGCTTGAGCATCGCGCCGCCCTCGCGGGAGTTGTAGAAGCTCACCATCGCGGACAGGAACATGCGTTGACCGCTGCTCAGCACGCCCAGGGCGTCGTTGAGCATCAGCATGTTGGGCCGCAGGTCCCACTTGGTGGTGGCACGCTGCAGACCTTCGCGTGTGCCGTCGCCGAACCACTCGTGGCCGGCGATCTGCGCGCCGCGCTTCCAGGCCTCGAAGAAGGCCTGCGGTGCAGCGTCGAAGTGCGCCTGTTCCAGCGCCATCTGATCGAGCACGTCTTCGGGTAAAGACAGATTCATGAGAGAACTCCTTGAAGGGTGGGAATCAGGGGTGAGCGCGCTGTGTCCAGGCATGGGTATCCAGGGCGCGCTGTGCTGCGAGGTGGGTCGGGAAATACTCGACGGACTCCCGCGATACCGGTCCTTCGTCGTCTTGTGTGCCGATGTAGTGGCCGGCCGCGCTGCGCAGCACCTGTAGCGGCAAACGCTTGCCGGTCCAGGTCAGCGCCAGCGCCAGCGCACCACTGCGCACTGCGGTTGCAGAGGAAGATGCGGAAGGTTCAGACATGCCGTGCTCCTTGGTGGGTCGGGGAGCACGCATCCCGCAGGGGATGGGGTTCCCCTCGGGTGGTTGAGAAAAGTGCATCGTCGCCAGGCCGGCGAGCGTCCGCGGTGGGCGATGCGAAGCGGACTGGATCGGTCGACGCGGCGAACCGCGTTGCAGTCTTGAAGACCGAGACTGCCAGGGCATGCCGCTGACGACTGTCAGCAACGCATGGCGTGAGGATGGGCGCGAAGCATGGCTGCCGTCGCAGGGAAAACCGAATCGCGGACGGCCCGCTTTAGGGCAATGGCCCGCGTCACGGGACAAGGCAAAGACCAGGGCGCCGAAGGCCACACGGGCCTTCGGCTGAAGAGAAAGGAAAACCACCTGTGGGCTGCGTCAGCGCAGGCCGTCGTCAAAGCCGTTCGCTGCGTCAGCAATCGCACCCGGCCCGTTTCGTGGCTGGGGCCGGAAACCTCTGGCGTGCATCCACACACAAAGGGAGCCCGTTGTTCCGCCGGCGGGCACCGGCACGGAATACCCTCGGCCCAAGTGGCCTCCTCACGGCTCGCGCGGCGGCAAGGCGTCAGGAAGCCCCTCGTGGCCGAGGCAAGGCACACCGATCAAGGGAATGGCGGCGGGCGCGATTCGTGGAGCAATGACCTTCTCGCCCCGTCGCCCGATGCCGGGCAGACGGGGCGCGCACACCGTTGCAGAAGGAGACGCGCGCTTTGGAGTCCCGCGCGGTGCGGGACGTTTGCCTCGCCGCCAGTGAAGTGGCCGGCGCGGCAGGGGAAAAGCGAGGATCAGGACGCCTTGGAGGCAGCGCGCCGCTTGCGCGGTGCGCTGCGCCGGCCCGTCGGGGACTCGATCGGCAGCGTGCCCTTGCAGTCCGGGTAGCGCGAGCAGGACCAGAACGCGCCGCTCTTGCCCGTGCGCTGCTGCATCGGTGTGCCGCACTGCGGGCAGGCCGGCGCCGGCGGCAGCTTGAGCGAGAGCGTTGCGCCGCGGTACTGCTGCACGAGCTGGCCGACCCACACGGACTGCTTCTCGATGAAGGTGTCCAGCGCCATCTGGCCGGCCTCGATCATGTCGAGTGCCTGCTCCCACACCGCCGTGGTGCCGGGGTCGGCGATGGCCGAGGGCACCGCGTCGATGAGCGTGAATGCCGCGTCGGAAGCGCGGACGGCGCGGCCTTTCTTGACCAGGTAGCCGCGACCGATCAGACCGTTGATGATGTTGGCGCGTGTCGCCTCGGTGCCGATGCCGGTGGTATCTCGCAGCTTCTGTTTCAGCCGCGGGTCGGTCACGAACTTGGCGACGGTCTTCATGGCCTTGATCAGCTCGCCCTGCGTGTAGGGTTTGGGCGGCAGCGTCTTCAGCGCCTTGAGATCCACCTTGCCGACCGGGCAGGACAGGCCCGCATGCAGCGCCGGCAGCACCTGGCTGCGCTGCGCATCCTCGCCGTCGGCATCGTCCGGCCCCGGCGTCGCCAGCACCTCGCGCCAGCCGGTGACGGCGATCTGCTTGCCCACGGCCGCCAGCGACTGACTGCCGCACGAGAACTGCGCTACCGTCCGGTCGAACTCATGGTGCGGGAGGAACTGCGCGAGGTAATGAGCGCGGATCAGCCGGTAGACGGCCAGTTCCTTCTCGTTCATGGCCGACAGGTTGGCGGGCTCCAGCGTCGGGATGATGCCGTGGTGAGCCGTCACCTTGCCGTCGTTCCAGGCGCGCGAACGCTGGTTGCGGTCGAGCTGGCCGATCAAGGGCCGCAGGCTGGGATCGGTGGCGAGCAGTGCATCGAGCACCGCCGGCACTTCCGCGAGCATGCTTTCGGGCAGGTATCCCGAGTCGCTGCGCGGATAGGTCGTCGCCTTGTGCGTCTCGTACAGCGTCTGCGCGATGTCCAGCGTCTCCTGCACGTCGAGGCCCAACTGCTTGGAGCACACCTCCTGCAGCGTGCCCAGGTCGAACGGCAGCGGCGGTGCCTCGCGCACGCGCTCGGTGTCCACCGACACGACCTGCGCATCGCGTGCGGCGCGAATGCAATCCGCAGCCTGCTGCGCCACCGGCTGCTGAAGGCAGCGACCCGCTGCATCGGTGCTGCCTTCGGGCGGTATCCAGCTCGCGGTGAAGGACCGGCCGGCATGGGATAGCAGCACGTCCACGGCCCAATACGGCACAGAGACGAAGCGCGCGATCTCGCGATCACGATCCACCACCAACTTCAGCGTCGGCGTCTGCACGCGCCCCACCGACAGCACGCCGGTGTAGCCGGCCTGCCGACCTAGAAGCGTAAACAGCCGGCTCAGGTTCATGCCGATCAGCCAGTCGGCACGCGAGCGGGCCAGGGCCGAGTAGTACAGCGGCAGCGTCTCGGCGGACGGCTTGAGCGCACCCAGCGCCTTGCGGATCGACGCATCGTTGAGCGCCGACAGC
>NZ_KV813465.1:8167-26740 GCF_001813645.1 Pseudomonas sp. HMSC063H08 | reverse complement strand
GATCGACGCATCGTTGAGCGCCGACAGCCACAGGCGCTGAATCGGCCCGCGGTAGCCGCATAGGTCGATGATCTCGCGGGCGATCATCTCGCCCTCGCGGTCGGCGTCGGTCGCAATCACCAGCTCGCCCGCCTTGGCGACGAGCTGCTGCACGACTTTGAATTGCGCTGCGGTCGCCGCCTTGGGCTCGACACGCCAACGCTCAGGAAGAATGGGCAGTTGCTCGATGGCCCAGCGCTTGTATTGCTCGCCGTAGCCTTCGGGCGGAACCGCCTCCACCAGATGACCGATGCACCAGGTCACAACGACACCCGCGCCGCTGTAGCAGCCGTTGCCGCGTTGACCGGCACCCAGCACACGGGCGATGTCCTTGCCCTGGGACGGCTTCTCGCACAGGAACACGCGCATGAAGCCTCCTTGGAAATGTGCGGTTCATCGGATGGGCGTCAGCTTGGCGGGGCCAGGAGATGCCGGCAGCAAGGAAGTCGATTGATGCAGACACCGCTTTGTGATTGGCAGGCGGTTCGTTGCCGCAGCGGTGTGCATAGATCGTAGGAGCTGGCACAGCAAGAGCGTCGTTTCGGGAGGGCGGCTGGAACTCCGTGGACGACCTTGGAGCTATCCCCTGGGGATAGCTCGCTGGTGCATCGCGGGCGTATGACGGTTGCTACAGCCGCCCTCGGGGGAACGGCGATGGGCGAATTACTGTCCGCCGGCCGGCTTGGCGCTGAGCGCCACCGACTCGATGCGGTACGGCAGGATGCCCACGCGCCGCGCCTCGACCTTGAACGTCACGCGCTCGTTCTCGTCGGCGTCCTCCCATTCGTCGCGCACGGTGCGGCCCTCGACCAGCACCCGCATACCTTTCTGGTACAGCGTCTTCCAGTGCTCGGCGTCGCGGTGCCACAGCTCCACGGGCGCCCAGAAGCCGCCGCGATCTTCGTACTCGCCGTCCTTCTTCGGGATCGGGTTGTCGAAGTAGACGTTCAGGCGAAGCAGCCGGCGCGGCTCGTCGTTGCCGTTCGGAAATTCGCGGTAGTCCGGCGCAGAACCGATGTTGCCCTCGCCGACGAAGTGCGTGCTCATGGTGACTCCTTGGTGGTGGGTGGAACGGACGCGGTATGCCCGTGGACGCGCCGCAGGTAAGCCGCTTCGGCCTGCGCGGCCTTGTTGGCGCATTCCAGGGCTTGGCGAGCGATGCTGTGGGTCAGACTGATCTGCATGTTCAGCACGATGCGCTGCAGTTCGATCGCGTACAGCTCGTCGATCAGCGAGGCCGGCGTCGCGGGGTTGGCCAGCAGGGCCTCCCACAACGCCACGCCCATGGAGGAACGGTCGAGGTTGCGCCAGCGCAGGAAGGTCGTCCCTGCGCCAGTGGCCTGCTGGGCCAGTTGCACGTCGAGCAGACTGAATGGATAGGCGCGCGCCTGGGGCAGCACGCGCCGCTGCGCCAGGCCAATCACGTCGTCGCGCAGCGCTGCGCACTGGCTGGCCCAGGTCTCCAGACTCCCCTTACCCTTAAAAGGCTGTAAAAGGCCTTTTAGGTAGCCTGCGTGTTCCAGCCGCTGGAAGTCCGCCTGTTCCAGCGCCACGAAGCGCGTGGAGTGGCTGATAGGGGGCGATGCTGTCATGCGCCAACACCCTCATCGCCCGCCGCACCATCGGCTGCGCCACCCGTGGAAGCCTGCGCATCGGGCACGATGGCAGGCGCAGCAGGCGGCGTGCCGGGCTTGTTCGTCCGCCGCGCGATGGGTGGCGCGAAGCGCGAGCGGCGCGTGCCTTCCAGCACGTCCTGCGGCAACTCGCCGAACTTCTCCAGCGCCGCTCGCGCCGCCGCGTTCTTCGCCGCGAAGTCGTCGCGCGTCGTGCCCGAGTAGCGGTACTGCTGGGCCAGCGAGAACAGGCTGCGCAGCGCGTGCGCACCATCATTGAGCCAGCGCTCCAAGGTGCTGCGGTCGATCAGCGCCGTGTGGTGCGCCAGGATGAGTTTGCGTGCCAGGTCGTCGTAGTCGGCCAGCAGATACACCGCCATGAAGCCGAGCTGGGCGTTCACGAACAGCGGCAGCTTCACCGGCTGCACGTTCATGTTCTCGCCCAGCGACAGCGCCGATGGCACGTCGGCCAAGGCCTGATCCACCTGGTCGCGCAGGGTCTGCAGACGGGTCTTGGTGTCGGCGAGCTTGTCCTCGATCCGCAACATCCACCAGTCCGAGTACGGGTCGTCCTGCTCGGCGCCGCGCTTCATCTTGTTCATGGCGCCGATGAAGCCGTTGAGACCGATGATGCCTGGGCGCCCCTCGGTCGGCGCGCGGCCGTGCCAGATGCGCGAAGCGTGGTGCGTGTGCAGCGTCAGCGACATCGCGCTGCGCAGCGATCCGAGATTCAGTTGCAGGGGTTCTGTGCGTTCGTTGGCCATGGGAGCGACTCGCGGTGAATTGGCGAGTCGCCAGCATCGGCATCGGCCGGAAGGCTGTCAGTCAACAAACCGCAGCCCATGCGCGCCCGGTTTGTTCCGCGCGGAAGGCTGTGTGTGCCGGCTATCCCCTGGGGATAGCTCGGCGGATGTGTTCGCGGCTCGCGCGGAGGTGAGACCGCGTTGCGGGGCTATGCTTCGCGAGGTCTGTACCAGGCGGCCCGTTGCCCCTCCACCTCACGGTAGCGAAGCTCGAACAGGCGGCACTCATGCACCACCTGCCGCCAACTGCTGCAGCCGTACTTGGCTGGAAGCTGCTCGGGATGCCGGTCCGCGATCCAGCGGCCAGCGGCGGCGATGGGTGTCCAGCCCTCGACGGCCAACTGCGCGGCGGCCTCGCGCAGCGCGCGGACGATGCCGGCGGCCGGCCAGTCCACCGTGCCGTCCGGCGCGATGCCATTGACCACCAGGTCGTGGAACACATCCGACTGGACGAACTCCGCTGCCAGGCGCCGCGCCTGATCCATGTGTTCGGCCCAGCCGCGCAGCTGCTCGAAGTGTTGATCGATGCGCGTGTAGGCGGAACCGAGTTCGTCCTGTGCAACGCGGCACCCGTCCACGGTCCATAGATCGTGCTGATCGATGAAGTGGTGCACCAGAGTGTTGCGCAGCGATACCAGGTCTTTGAGGTCGGCCTGGGTGTTGGCGTAGTCCTGCGCAGACAGGCTCAGTTGCACGCGCGTGCGAAAGGAAATCACGTCGCCGGGAAGATCGTCGTCGCGTTCCTCGCCGCCATTTCCATCGGTGACGACATACGAACCAAACAGTTGTCCGACCAACGTGCCCAGGGTCTTGGTCGCGGCATCTTCAATCCGCGCTGCGCGAATGGCCTCCAGCGAATGCGCCGGGCCTGAAATCTCGTGGTGGGCCACGATGGCTTTCATGAGGCGCTCGTATTGTTGAAGGCGCAACAGGCATCTGCCCAGCAAGCGCTGAACGTCTTGCTGTAGTGGTTGCAGTGCGTTTGTGGCGGGGGAAGTCGTCGTGTCCATCGTCGGCCGGGCTCGTGCGTGGCTGTCCTCGTCTGATTCACAGGCGACAGTTTCGCCTGTCATTCGGCGGGCGACAATCGAGCGCGGCGGAAAGATGTCTGTTCCAGCTATCCCCTGGGGATAGTCAACATCAGCGATCACGCAAGGCTTCTCGGAGCTGAGCCAGGTAGGCACGTGCGACCTCGGGGTCAGCCGCACGGGATGCCGGCGGTGACGAGGGCGCAGGTGACGGGGGCGCTGGCGGTGCCGATGCACTTTCTCCGGCCCAGGCCTTGAACTCCCCGCGGATCGCCTTCTGGATGATGCCAAACAGGTAGCCGGCCGGGTTGCGTACCGCGCTGTTGTGGCAGCGTGCCGCCCACTCGTCGAGAACGGCCTGCCTCAGCGCCTCGTCCACCTGCTGCAGCGCCACCAGCGCGCCGGCCTGCTGCTCGTCCTTCAAGCGCAGGAAACGGTCCGGCAGCCGCAGGTTCTGCAAGGCCCTCGCGCGCGGTACTGTACGTACTTCATTTATACGATCATTACGTACTGTACGGTCCTCCTTCGGAATCCGAAGAGAGCCGTCCGGCGCGGGTTTCGGCCCTGCTTCGGATTCCGAAGACGGGCGCGCAGCATTCCGAAGAAGGGCTTCCTGGCCTTCTTCGGATTCGTGGTCCGCACCCTCCTGTGGATAACCTGGCGTCGTCCAGCCATGCAGCGCCATGCGCTGCGCCAGCACCTGCAGGCGGGTCGGCAGCGTGCGGCCGCTGAGCAGCGGGTCTTCGGCAATCTCCTTGAGCGTGTTCATGCCCACGATCTGCACCGCCTTGGCGGCATGGGTCAGCGCCTGGCTGACCAGACCGAGGTAGTCGGCATCGAGCTGCATCGCCTCGAAGGGCGACAGCGGTTCGTCGTGCAGCACGTAGAGGTTGCCTTGGATACGGCCGGTCTTCGGGTCGCGCCGTCGTCGCACCAGGCTCAGCCAGCGCGTCAGCCGCAGCAGCGTCAGGGCGCGCGCCACGGTCTCGTGCGATGCCTGCGCCGCGCAGGGCATCGAGGCCAGGTAGGGGCGCAATTGGTCGTAGGTGGGAAAGGCGGTCACGCCGTCGTCGTTGAGCTGCAGGCGGAACACCTGCCAGGCGTTGCGCTCCAGCGGCGTCAGGCGTCGGTCGAGGAACAGTCGGCGCGGCACGCTCTCATGGCGGTTGCCGCTGTAGAGGAAACCGTCGGCGGCCGGCGCCGTGCCCTGCGCCGGTTCCTTCGGCTCAAGGTACCGCAGCGCCTCGTCGAACAACGCCGACAGCGCAACGGGGCCTTCGCGCCGTGGTGCGCCGCCCGTGGTCATGGCTACACCAGCCCCTGGTCGATCCAGTTGCGTATCGCCGACCAGATCACCGACATGGGCAGGGTCATGGCCTCGGCCAGGTCCATGGTCAGCGCCAGCATCGCCATGTCGTCGGTCAGGGCGACATGGCGCTCGGCGACGCCGGCCTTCCAGCGCTCCCACAAGGCCACGTCCTGCGCCTCGTCGAGTACCGGATGCCGGCCCTTGCGCTTGGGCAGCCCGAGGATGTCGCGGCGCAGCGCCACTTCCTGATGCGTGAGGCCGTAGAACTTGCTGACCATCTCCGTGCTCGCCCCCAAGCGCAGCATGCGGTCCACCGTGGCGATCTCCCGCTCCACGTCGTGCACCTGGCTCAGCAGCCGCTTCAACACTTCCCGGTTCACCGATACCGAACACCACGACACCGTGGCATTCACCAGCATGCTCACGAGCTCGGGGTGTTTCAGCGCATCCAGCTCCTCCTCGCCGAAGCCCATGGCCTTGCAGCGGCGCAACTGGCCGTTGCGCAGGTCATGCAGGGCCTGGGCGATCACGGCCTGGTTGAGCGGGTGCGGTGCCGACATACGGGAGCCTCCTGCGCTCAGGAATCCTGGCTCGCTACGCCGGCTTCCAGATCCAGCAGCCGGCGCGCCAGGCGCAGCAGACGGAACAGCTTCACCAGCGCAGCATCGCTCAGGCGTGTGGCCGAGCCGCCATGGCCATGGAGCAGCGCCGCCAGCTCATCGGCCAGCCGCGCGCGGTCCAATCCGTTCGCGGCGGGCGGCGCTGCACTCAGCGCATGCAGCAGGGTCAGCACCGCCCGCGCGAACACCGGCAGCGCCTTCGCCTGGCCCACGGCCGGCGCCACGCAGACGAAGCCGATGCCGCCGTCGCTGGCCTCGATGTGGTCGGCTACCGCTGCGTCCCCGGCGATCTCGCGCGCGAATTGCGCGATGTGCACGCGCAGGCGATCCGGCACGTCCAAGCTCGGCTCGATGTACCAGACGTCCGAGATGGGATAGAGTCCGCCCGCCTGCACGGGGATCGCACGCAGCGCATCGGCCTCGAAGTCGGGCAGCTTGTCGCCGAGCTGGTCCGCGACCATCCGTTGGATGGACTGCAGGCGCTCGGTGGTCGGCGCCGGCGTCACGATGTGCCCTTGCAGGCGCTCGTCGCGCTGCCCGTGCTGCTCCTCCGGCGCCTCGGGCGGTGCAGGCGGTGTTGCTGCTGGCGCCGGAGGCGCGGCTGGCGTGGTGTCGCGCGGCACAGACGAGGCGGGTGGCTGCTGAGGCGCGGAGACCGGCGGGGGAGGTGCAGCAGGCACGACAGGCGCTGCCGCTGGCGTCGGCGCCGCCGGTTCGCTGGTCAGCGCACGCTGGCGGCTTTCGCTGTCGTTGATCTCCAGCGCCAGCGTGTCGTAGTCCGCCTCCAGCAGCTCGGCCATCTGGCCCACCAGCTCGTCCTGTACTCGCTGCGGCGAGAAGTCGTCCGGCTGTGTGTCGAACTGCGTCAGCACGTCCTGAAACAAGGTGGCGAAGTCCACGGCCACAGTGCGGCCCAGCGCCCGCCGCTCCCAGGTGCGCTCGCACGCCTTGCGCAGCACTGCGAGCCGGTCCACCTGATGCCGGCCCAATCCGCCGTACAGCAGCGTCGGGATCGCCGGCAGCAGATAGCGCACCGCATCGTTCATGCGGCTGATGTGTGACTGCGGCACCGGATAGCCGTCGGCCGTCAGCCGCCGCGCGAGTTCGCTCTGTGACAGCGCCTGGCCGCTTTCCTGCTCGTAGAACTCGCGCGCCTTCTCGATGCCCAATGCCCGCTCGATGAAGGTCAGCCCGCCGCGCAGCTCGTTCTCGGCCAGATGCCCGGTCAGCGCCACGATTTCGCCGCGCGCCGGCCACGGGCGGAACAGGCACGCAATGCGGAAGAAGCGTTCCTCCTTGGTCTCGCTCCACAACTCGCGCAGGATCGCCAGCCGCGTGTTGCCGCCGTTGCGAATGATGTAGTGCGCCTCGCCCGGCCTGCGCGTGATCGCGGGGGGCGCGTCCAGCCCGCGTTCGCGGATGGACGCCTTGATCTCCGCATAGGCCGGGTTGCGCGTCACGCGCGGGTCGTGGTCGTAGGGCCGCAACTGGTCCAGCGTCACCACCATCGGCGTGTCGGCGATGGGGTCGCTCAAGGTCGCGGCCGAAGGGCCGCTGCGCTCGAAGCCGGTGGCCAGAAGCTTGGCAGCCATGTCCTGCGGCGTCAGCTCAGCCACGGCCGTTCTCCTGCGCCTGCCGGTCGGCGCGGCGAAGTTGCGCGCGGGCATTGCGGTCGGCACGGTGGTCGCTCGCCGTCGAACTGGTGTAGATCGACGCGCAGCCTTGCTTCGTGAATTTCAGGTGCCCGCCGGACGTGCGCACCACGCGCCAGCCTTCGCCCAGCGCGAACTCGATCAGCGCGCGCAGCCGTTCACGGCCGCGCGCCAGTTCATGTGCGCTCGCCATGGCTGGCCCCTCCCGCATCGGCCCGGCCGGTGACCAGCGCGAAGCACTCCCGCCACGCGGGGAACAGCTCGCCGGCCAGCGTGCGCATGGTCTCCAGCGCCGCGGGCGCCGTGCGCCCAGCCGGCTGCCGGTACTCCACCCGGTGCACTGGCAATCCTCGTGTCGCAGCGCGCGGATAGGCTTCGATGGCCGGCACGTCGGTGCCCAGCACCTGCACGCCGGCCTGTTCCTGGAACACCTGTCGCAGCGCCTGCTGGACCAGCCGCGCGTTCGACGACACCGGATGCACACGGTTGATGAGCAGGCGCAGCGGCGGCGGCTCGATGCCCAGGTGCCGATACGGCGCGATGTCCTCGATCAGTTGCAGCGTGCCGCGCCGCAGCTCGCGCGCCGCGAGGATTTCCGGCGTCACCGGCGACAGCGCCAGGTCGGACGCCAGCACAGCCATCTCCAGCAGCACGCTGCGCGCGCCCTGGGTGTCGATCAACAGCAGGTCATAGTGCGTGCGGAAGACGGGCAGCAAATGGCGCAGTCGCAGGCGCCCATCCGGAGCGTGCAGCAGCAGCGTGTTCAGTTCACCGCGGTCGTCGTTGGAGAGCACCAGGTCCAGGCCCGCGATCGCGGTGCGTGACACCAGTTGCTCGATGCGCCGCTCGTTGAAGGCCAGCATCTCGTAGATGCCGCCGGGCGCGCGCGCGTCCAGCGTGAAGTAGCTCGACAGCGTGGGCTGCACGTCCAGGTCCAGCAGCAGCACGCGCAGCCCGGCATCGGCGATAAAGCCGCCCAGGTTGGCCGCCGTCGTGGTCTTGCCCACGCCGCCCTTGGTCGAAATGATGGACACCACCTGCATGGGCTTCTCCTCGTCGAATGGCATGAACCGAGAAGAAGCGTCAGGCGCGTTCTTTGAGGCGATCGGCGATCCACTGTTCGATCTCCACCGAGTCCCAGCCCACCGCGCGCACGCCCAGGCGCAGCGCCTTGGGGAACTTGCCTTCCTTCATCAGGCTGTAGATGTGCGCGCGCTTGAAGCCGGTCTTGGCTTCGACCTCGGCGCGGCGCAGGATGCGGTGCTCGGTCGGTGCCGCCGTGGCGGTGGTCTGCGAAGACATGAGGGTCACTCCTTAACGCTCAGTGGCGCTGATTGGCGTGACTCGCATTAAGAACGCCGCGCTGAGGAAAGACACCGCAAATGCGGCATCCGCGACCGCAGATACGGTCTGGCATCGCTCAGGAATTTGTGCTCTGCAGATTGCGCCGAGCCAGTGCGAACTTGGCCTGCAGCGTGCGCTCGGTGATGCCCATCGCGTTGCCGTGGTGCGCCACCATCGCGCTGATGATGGCTTCCTGCGTCAGGAAGCTGGAATACGGCATGCCGCTGGGCGACTTGCCCAGCAGTAGCGTCAGTAACCCGCCAACGATGTTCAGGTAGGTCGATTCGCTGCGCGGCCCAGGCGTGCTCGCACGCTCCGCGTCGGCCGTGTAGGCGGCGTGCGTCTTCAGCAGCGCCTCGTGCTCGGCGCGCAGCGTCTCGTGCACGCCCAAGTGTTCCGCCAGCCGCGCCTTGATCGCTTCCCGCTCGGCCATCAATGCGCCCACTGTGTCCAGGCTGATCGCCGGGTGAAGCGCACGCTCGATCTCATCGAACAGAAACGCCGGTTTCTCGCCGGGGTAGTAGTGCGCCATCCAGGCTTTCAGATCGACGTGCCGCACGGTCAGCGACGGGTCGTCCATCGTCAGGCCCTGCGTGTCCCGCGCCAAGCCGTCCTTGCCATACGGCAGCTCGCCGTGAGCCAGCGCATCGAAGATTCTTTCGGCGTTCAACCGCAGCATCGGCCAGCGCGGAAACTCCGTTGCCTCCGGCAGAGGCCGCTGTCCCAAGGTCGCCAGGATGCGCCGCTCGAAGCGCAGCAATCCGCTCCAGCGGATTGCCGCCTCGATCGGGCGGTAGTAGGTCTTGGCGCCATCGGCCAGGCTGCTCGACTTCGGCATATCACGCGCCTCCATTCGTCATCGCACCGAGTCCACACACACGCACCCGCCGTACAGACGACGTGCGTGGCTGTCCAGAAATCTCCGGGCGAAACGAGCAAGTGGCGAAGCGGCGAAGACCGTGGCATCGACGATGCCGCCGGTTTCGTTGCGAGATGTGCGTCTTGCCGCGCATGGCGCCATCACTCACAATTCGCAAGCCGCGAAACATGCTGTCACCAGCATCATTCGCGGGCACCATGCCTGACCCGGATAACCAGGCCAAAGTCTTTGCAGGGGAAAAGGCCCAGTAAAGCGCGATCAGCTCAACACGCCAGAGCCGATGCGCATACGGCAAGCACTGTTGCGCCGCGCGTCTTCGCTGTGACGCGACGCGATGGGCATGCAAGTCTCATCGCAGGATGCCAACCGCAAGCGCGAGCAGCCTGAGTGCAGCACGCCCGTGCACCGCGTCAATGGAACCCCGCTATGACAAAACGGGTCTGGCACCTTGACCAAAATGGCATCGCCCCAACCCGCCTGAAGCAGCCTCATGCGAGCCGTTGCGTATCCAACGGCATATGGCCGACACGCTGAGCACGGTCGATGAAGTGGCGCAGCGGCTCCGACATCGCGCCCTCGGGATGTAGCAGGTAGGTCGTCAACGCCGCCGAGTCCTCGTCCAGCGGCCGGACGATCACGTCCGCCTGCCGGCATGCCACCGCGTGCGCCGCGGTGGAAAATCCCACGCCATAGCCGGCCGCCACCAGGGCCAGCATCAACGAGTGGGTCGTCACGTACTCGGCCACGACCAGCGGTGTCTCCACCAGGCGCAGCAGGCGCTCGCATTGCCGGCTGCACTCCTGACAAACCTGCGGGTGACACAGCACCAGCGGGTAGCCCACCACCTCGTCCAGCGGTACCCGCTTGTGCGCCAGCAAGGGGTGCCGCGCGGGTATGGCCACCACCAGTGGATCTTGCCACACCGGCCTGGCGACCACCCCGGCCGCCATCTCGCCGGCCATCGCAAAGGCCGCGTCGTACAGGTCGTTGCCCAGGCCGCCCACCACCTGCGACAGCGGCGCCTCGAACAGCCGGATGCCCACTTCCGGCGCCTCCTCGCGGCACAGCGCGAGCAGCGCCGACAGCCGGGTCCGCCCGACGCCGCCGGCCAGGGCGATGCGCAGGGTGCCCCGGTGTCCCACCGCCACCGCCCGCGTCTTGGTCTGGGCTTGCTCAAGGGTCAGCAGCACGCGCCGGGCCTCCTCCAGAAACACCTGCCCGGCCGGGGTCAGGCGCACGCCGCGCGGCGTGCGCTCCAGCAGCGCCACGCCCAGGTCGGCCTCCAGTTGGCGGATCGTGCGCGACAGGGGCGACTGCTCCACATGCAGCCGCCGCGCCGCCCGGCCAAAGTGCAACTCTTCGGCCACGGCGATGAAACAGCGAAGATGGCGTAAGTTCATGTAATTCCCCCCAGAAAGTGGAGTCCATTCCTCTGGCCGTAGGGAACCGCATGAGTGCTTCCCGGTGGCGATGCCGGTCACAGAGGCTTTCCAGTTGCCGCCATCCGGCCTCAGTCGCCGGCACGAGGCGGCGAGTGTCCAGGCGAGGCCGGGTGATTCCATCGGTGTTGCCATATCACATAAAACCACGGACAATCAATAATAATTCTCATTAGTATCTGTGTCTGAATGGAGTGAAGCCGATCAAGCCCGACGCGGCGAACCTGTCCGTCACCACCCACGGCAGCGTGTCCTGGAACGACGAACGCATGGGCGATGGGCAGCTCGCGCAGCGGCTGCAGGCCTCCGCGCCGCGTCAACCGCAGCCCGAGGACTTCATCCGCGGCGACCGCTTGGTGGGCCCGCCAGCGCGTCGCCCAGGTGTTGGCGGCTACGCAGAAGTCCGGGTGTTGAAACTGAGCTTCGTGACCGACCCGGGCAGCGACCGGGGTGAGCCGAAAGACACCCTTATGAAACTGCATCGGCACGCCCGCCCTGACGCCGGCGTGTCGTCGTCGGCTGCACTGATCGCGGACACGAGCCACACGCGCGCACCTGCGCGCGGTGCCCGGCGCACCGCTGCCCGCCCTGGCATGGCAGCAGCAGGCGCTGACCATCAGCATTCAGCCCGGGCTGTGCGCCGGCCTGCTCCGCGCGTGTCGGCGACGGGCCTGCTCCCGACAGGCATGGGTGCTTCGACGCGATGCCATCGAAGGAGGTGCTGACGGGATGCGGATGTAGATGCTGGCGCCCGAGAGGCCGAACCAGTAGAAGACAAACAGGAGGTGGCCTTGGATTTCAGATTGCTGCGTTACTTCATCGCAGTTGCGGAAGAACTGCATCTGGCCCATGCAGCCGAGCGTCTGGGCATCGAGCAATCGCCTGTGTCGCGTGCGATGCGCGACCTGGAAAGCCAGCTTGGCGTGCAGTTGTTCGACCGCAGCACACGCCTGACGCGGCTGACCTGGGCCGGCCAGGTGTTCCTCGGCGAATGCCGGCGCGTGCAGGCCACCGTGGAGCAGGCAGTCAAGAGCGCCAAGGCGGCGGCACAGGGCTACCAGGGCCATCTGCGCATCGCGATCTGCGACAGCCTGGCGCAACCCCGCATCGCCACCTTGCTGGCACGCAGCCGCGAGGATGAGCCCGAGCTGGAGATTCGCGTCTTCGAGCTGCCGTTCGCGCAGCAGCTCAAGATGCTGCACAACGATCTGCTGGACATCGGCTTTGGCTTGTCAAACGCGGTGCATGATGGCCTCGTCGCCGAGCCGGTGTGGACCGATCCGCTGTCGGTGATCGTGCCCGCACGCCACCCCTTGCTGGCACACGTGCAGGTGCCGCTGCCCGAAGCCTTGAAGTTTCCGCTGGTTCTGTGCCACCCCGAGGCGGGCTCCGGTTGCCGCCACCAGATTCAGGCGGTGCTGCAGGACACGAACATGCCGCTCAAGCTGGTGGACGAAGTGACCAGCCTGGGCGTGATGCTGACCCTGGTCGGCGCCGGCTACGGCATCGGCTTCGCCATCGCCTCGCAGGTGCAGACGCTACAGCGCCCGGACATCTCCATTCGTCCCCTGGCCGGCATCCCACCGATGCTCTCCACCTACCTGCTGCGCCGCCGGGGCGAACCCTCGGAGCCCATGAGGCGGTTCATCGAGCGGGTGAAAGACGGGGCCGCGCCGGTCGATGATGAGCCGGTCCTTTGAGGACGCAGCTCGCCTGTCCGTTGCGGCCTGTGGCGTTATGTGCCGGTGGACAGATAGACTTCGGAATGAAATCCGATGCTCTGGCTGTTGATGGATGTGCTTGGCTCGCTTTGGATCACCCGCAACGGCCTGCGTTGACCAGGCCGAAGACTTGAGTCCACAATCGAGTCCATTCCGTGACGCCTGGATCGGAAAAAACGTTCGTAATAAATGAGTTAGCAGGCCGTTGAAGAACCCTGAATGAACGCGCGTTCCGCCATCGCTGGATGTTCTGGCAAGTTCATACAGTCCTCGGGTTCCACCCGGAAGGCCGCGGCGCGTGTGTTTCACCGGCATTCATGCATCCGCAAGAGGGCATTTCGACCTCTTCGCAGCTCATTGGACGCACCCCGGGCATGGCTGCGCCAGGTTGCGCAGTCGTGTGAGGTTGTAGGCTGTCATCGTCAGGGTCAGAAGCTGGTCCACCTTGTCCAGTCCTTGCACCATCACCTGACGGATCGGCCCGATGAGCTTGCCCCACCCGAAGCACTGCTCGATGCGCTTCCTCTTGCGCTGGCTGACAGCGTAGCCAGAATGTCTCGTGGTGCGCCCGTCAATGGCGCTGCCGCCATTGCGGCTCGTGTTCTGCGCAACGTGCGGCGTCACTCCGATCTCCCGGCACACCTTGACGAACCCCTTGGTGTCATATGCCTTGTCGGCACCCACCGTCACGCGCTTGCCCGGTCTTGCAACGTCGCCCAGCATCTGCGCGGCGACCTCGCGCTCGGCCGTGCCGTCCGCGGTGCTGGCCTGCACGTTGACCACCAGGCCATGGCGGTTGTCGGTCAGCACATGCCCCAGGTAGCTCGGCAGCGCAGGTGCGGCGTTGCTCTTGTGGTACAGCCGCGCGTCGGGATCCGACGTCGATTCGTGCGTGTCGTTGCTGCGGGGCTGGCCTTTCCAGTCCTCGGGTGGGCGCCCGTCGTCCGAACCGTCCTTGCGCCGCATGCTCTTGTGGCTGGCCCAGGCCTGGATCAAGGTCCCGTCCACGCTGAAGTGTTCGCCCGACAGCAGCCCGCGCTGGTGCGCCATCTCCACCGTGGCGTTGAAAAGCTCGGTCACCACATCGTGCTCGATCAGCCGGTCGCGGTTCTTGCTGAACACCGAGTGGTTCCACACCTCGTCGTCGATGGACAGCCCGACGAACCAGCGGAACAGCAGGTTGTAGCGAATCTGCTCGACGAGCTGGCGTTCGCTGCGCACGCTGTAGAGCACCTGCAGCAGCATCGCGCGGATGAGCTTCTCGGGCGCGATGCTCGGGCGACCGCCCTTGACGTCGGCTGCGTACATGGCCGCGAACGTATCGCCCATCTTGCCCAGCGCGTCGTTGACCCAGACGCGAATCGGCCGCAACGGATGCTCGGCCGGCACGAAGTCCTCCAGCCGTATCGTGCTGAACAGAGCCTCGTTGTAGCTGTCCGCTCCTCGCATCGTCGCCTCACCGTTCGTCGATCGATGGCCTCATCTTCCTGCTTTGCAGGTGAGGCGTCGATAGGTATTTCAACGGCCTGTTAGCGACCGGGTGCTGTTCCCTTCACCTCCACTGCATCGTTCCAGGGAATTCTGAGAATGTCCAAGAAGCATCGTACGTCGTTGATTCTGGTTGAGTTTTCGACACCTCGATGTTCCAGTGGGCTCCACGGAAATCCACCTTAAGCCACGACGTTTATGTCCATTTTTGTGTCCATTTTTGCGGGCACGACGGCTTCCGGATTGTTGCTAGCAGGCTGGTGAGAAACCCCGACCGCTGCTCCGGGCGCGGGTTTTGAGGCAGACTCCTGCCTCGAATCGTCTTTCTGCTTTTCCCGATTTCCCATGCGCGGCCAAGAGAATCCCCAAGCGTCGATGTTCAGCTACGTGAGCCTGGAGCAACGCGTGCCGAAGGACCACCCGCTGCGCACTCTGCGTGCGCTGGTCGACGGCATTCTCGCCAACATGAGTGCGCTGTTCGATGAGCGTTACTCGCACACCGGGCGCCCGTCGATTCCGCCCGAGCAGCTGCTGCGTGCGCTGCTCGTGCAGATCCTCTTCACGATCCGCAGCGAGCGCCAGCTCGTCGAGCAGCTCGACTACAACCTGCTGTTCCGATGGTTCGTTGGCCTGGGCATGGATGACGCGGTGTGGGACCGCACCGTCTTCAGCATCAATCGCGACCGTCTGCTCGGCACCGACGTCGCACGCCAGTTCTTCCGTCGCGTACTGCATCTTGCCGAGTGGCAGGGCTTCGTCTCCGACGAGCACTTCAGCGTCGATGGCACGATGATCGAGGCCTGGGCCAGCCACAAGAGCTTCGTTCCCAAGGACGGCAGTGGCCCGGACAAGCCTGCCGGGCGCAACCCGGAGGCGGACTTCAAGGGCAAGACGCGCAGCAACGCCACACACCAGAGCACAACCGACCCGCAGGCGCGGCTCTACAAGAAGGGCGAGTTCGCGGAAGCGAAGCTGCGCTACATGGCGCACGCGCTCTCCGAGAACCGCAACGGGCTCGTCGTCGATGTCGAGAGCACGCAAGCCACGGGACGCGCCGAGTGGGAGGCGGCGATCCGGATGATTGATCGCAGCGTGCGCAAGCCGGGCGCGACGGTGGGTGCGGACAAGGGCTATGACACGGCCGAGTTCGTTGCCGCACTCGAACGGCGCGGCATCAAGGCACACGTGGCGCGCAAGGTCAGCGGCAGCGCCGTCGATGGACGCACGGCGCGTGGCAAAGGCTACGCGATGAGTCTGCGCAGGCGAAAGATGATCGAAGAGGCCTTCGGCTGGATCAAGACGGTGGGTGGTTTGCGCAAGACGCGGCACAAGGGGCTGGAAAAGCTCTCGGGCCAGGCACTGTTCGCGTTCGCGGCGTACAACCTGACCCGAATGCTGAGCCTGATGCGAGCGGCTGCCGCGTAGAAGGGACAGATGCGTCCGCTGCCCGGCGAACAGCGGAATGCGAGGGTGAGAGAACCCTGAATCACACGCCACGGCGCACTTCCGGTGCCGGAAAAAATGATCGGAAGGACATGATCCGGAAGGATTCAAGGGTTTCTCACCAGCCTGCTAGGGCGCTGAGGTCGATGGGTTAAGCATCTGGTTCCTGACTCATGTTCAGGAGCTAGAGCATGGCACTCTCAGACTTGGTGGTCCGCCAAGCCAAAGCCACCGGCAAGGCCTACACACTTCCAGACGGACGCCGACCTTGCCGCGGCTGAGGCGCAGCTCTAGGAACTGCTGGGCAAGAAGAAGCCGCCGGCTACGCCTGACGCGATGCCTAAGCGCACCGCCTTGCCGGCGGACCTGCCGCGCGTGGACTGCCACCACGAGCCCGAGAACACCCGCTGCGCGTGCGGCTGTGCGCTCAAGCGCATCAGCGAGAAGCTGGACTACACGCCGGGCGTGTTCACGGTCGAGTGCCACATCCGCGGCAAGTGGACCTGCGCATAGGTGCCGAACGCTGACCCAGGCGCCGGTCCCGGCGGAGATCATCGCCAAGGGCATCCCCACCTCCGGGCTGCTCGCGTAGGTGCTGGTCGCAAAGGACTCCGACCATCTGCCGCTTACATGGTCGTCCCTAGGCAAGCAGGAATAAGCTGCGTGAGTGAATCGGGAGGTTTGCGTAGCTGATGGCTGGCCAGCAGCGTCTGCGCCGGCGGCTTCACCGGCACGAAGCGCATGTGCGGGCGGGTTGCCGCCTCGCAGATCGCTGCGGCATCGGCCGCACCGTTCTTGCGTCCCTTGCCGGCCATGCGGTAGGGCGTGACGAAGTGGCCTGCAATCAGCCGCGCATCCAGCCCATAGCCGCGCAGCTTGCGTGCCCAGTGATGCGCACCGCCGCAGGCCTCCAGGGCCACCAGGCAGCCGGGAGGCAGCTCCGCGCACCAGGCCGCAAACTTGTCAGCGGCCAGCGCCTTGGCAACCACCACGCGCGCATCCACCGCATGCACCTAGATAACCCGCTTGGCCAGATCCACCCCGACTCGGGCAATCTCGTTCATGGACTTCCCCTTTCACATGGCTGCAGATTGATGACTTGGGGAGCACCATCGCGGTGGCAGCCAACATTTGTTTCCTGGCTGCTTACGATTGAGTCACATCAATCGGCCAGCAGATCGCTGGATGTTGACTCTTGACTTTCGGCATGTTAGGCGCAATATCTTGCAAAGTCTTGCAAGAACTTCCTCAGGCGAGGCCGCGTGACGACGGAACTTGTGGGGGTGGTATGACAGCGCGCCAGCAGGCGATCTTCACACTCGACGAGTTGGCTGCCTACTTGAAAGTCGGCAAGCGGACGCTTTACCGGCTCGCCTCGCACGGGGAGATTCCGGCCTTCAAGGTCGGCGGGACGTGGCGGTTTCGTCAAAGTGAAATCGATCGATGGATCAATGATCAGATCCAAGCAGGCAGAAAGAAGGAGGTGATACGCACAGATGAGCAGCCAAAGTCAGCGGAACACTCCGTGTCGTCTGGGCGCGCTGTCCGTCGCCGCAGGCAAACGGAGTGAGCGAGAGTCTTCAATTTTTCTTCTGGAGGTGTGACATGGACATTGATTTCAAGAAATTGGCTCCCTGGAACTGGTTCAAGAAGGAGCAGGAAGAACAACAGAGCACTGCCTCGCTCCCGGTGCAGCGCAATGACCTGCCGGTGGCGGGTGGGCCCGTCAGTCCCATCCTGCAATTGCATCGCGAGATCGACCGCCTGTTCGACGACGCGTTTCGAGGCTTCGGTTTCCCGACGCTGGCCATGCCACGCTGGCCGTCGGACTGGCCGGGCCTGCTGAAGCCGGCGCTGGACATCCAGGAGACCGACAAGCAGTACAAGATCGCCCTGGAAGTACCCGGCATCGAGGAAAAAGACATCCAGATCACGCTCGACAACGACGTGCTGCTGGTGCGCGGTGAAAAGCGTCAGGAGCAGGAAACGAAAGACGGCGGTTTCCATCGGGTGGAGCGCTCCTACGGCAGCTTTCAGCGCGCTCTGAACCTGCCGGCCGATGCCAACCAGGACACGATCAAGGCCGCTTTCAAGAACGGCGTGCTCACGATCACGATGGAAAAGCGCGAGGCCAGTACGCCCCAGCAGGGGCGCTCGATCCCGATCAACGGCTGACGCGGGGCAGCGCGTTTTTCTCAAAAACCACAAAGAGATGAGGCACCGTGATCGGCGGTGCCTCGTCAGATCAATCTTTACAGGAGCATCAGCATGGCCAGAAAACAATGCCAAGTCTGCGGCCAGCCCGCCACGGTGCGGGTGGAAGCCAATCTCAATGGTCGCCACAGCACCATGCTGTTGTGTGACGATCACTATCGCCAACTGGTGCGCCAGCAAAAGCGCACCGTCTCACCGCTGGAAGCCTTGTTCGGCTCGCGCAGCGGGCTGTTCGAAGACTTCCTTGGCAGCGACTTCTTCCGCATCGGTGACGACGCACCGTCCATGGCGGCCGATACCGACGAGGTCGTCGATGCCTCGTTCGGCGAACCCGCGCCGGCCGGTACGGGCACCGCGCGCCGTCGCGGCAGTGGGCTCGCCAGCCGTATCAGCGAACAGTCCGAGGCCCTATTGCAGGAGGCCGCCAAACATGCCGCCGAATTTGGCCGCCCCGAAGTCGATACCGAACACCTGCTGCTGGCGCTATCCGACAGCGACGTGGTCAAGACCATCCTGGGGCAGTTCAAGATCAAGGTCGATGACCTCAAGCGCCAGATCGAATCCGAAGCCAAGCGCGGCGATAAGCCGTTCGAGGGCGAGATCGGCGTGTCGCCCCGGGTCAAGGACGCGCTCAGCCGTGCTTTCGTGGCCTCCAACGAACTCGGCCACTCTTATGTCGGGCCGGAGCATTTCCTGATCGGGCTCGCCGAGGAAGGCGAAGGTTTGGCGGCCAACCTGCTGCGCCGTTACGGCCTCACGCCGCAAGCGCTGCGCCAGCAGGTAAGCAAGGTGGTCGGCAAAGGGGCCGAGGATGGCCGCGCCGAGACGCCGACCAACACGCCGGAACTCGACAAGTATTCGCGCGACCTCACCAAGATGGCGCGCGAGGGCAAGCTCGATCCGGTCATCGGCCGCGCGCAGGAGATCGAGACGACCATCGAAGTGCTGGCCCGGCGCAAGAAGAACAACCCGGTGCTGAT
>NZ_KV813465.1:0-8067 GCF_001813645.1 Pseudomonas sp. HMSC063H08 | reverse complement strand
CCCGGCGTCGGCAAGACCGCCATCGTCGAAGGGCTGGCGCAGCGCATGGTCGCCGGCGAAGTGCCCGAGACGCTGCGCGACAAGCGCCTGGTGGAACTCAACATCAATGCCATGGTGGCCGGCGCCAAGTACCGCGGCGAGTTCGAGGAGCGCGTGCAGAAGGTGCTCAAGGAAGTGACCGAGCACCAGGGCGAGCTGATTCTCTTCATCGACGAAGTGCACACCATCGTCGGTGCAGGCCAGGGTGGCGGCGAAGGCGGGCTGGACGTGGCCAACGTGTTCAAGCCGATGATGGCGCGCGGCGAACTGAACCTGATCGGCGCCACCACGCTCAACGAGTATCAGAAGTACATCGAGAAGGACGCCGCGCTGGAGCGTCGCTTCCAGCCGGTGATGGTGCCCGAGCCGACGGTAGCGCAGACCATGATGATCCTGCGCGGCCTGCGCGACACCTTCGAGGCGCACCACAAGGTCAGCATCACCGAGGATGCGATCATCGCCGCCGCCGAGTTGTCGGACCGCTACATCACCGCGCGCTTTTTGCCTGACAAGGCCATCGACCTGCTCGACCAGGCGGCCGCGCGCGTCAAGCTGTCGGCCACGGCCCGGCCGGTGGCCGTGCAGGAGCTGGAGTCCGAACTGCACCAGCTGCGGCGTGAACAGGATTACGTGGCCGCGCGCAAGCAGTACGACCAGGCCGCCGAGCTCGGCAAGCGCATCGAAGCCAAGGAGGCCGAGCTCAAGAAGCTCGTCGAGGAATGGGAACGCGAGCGCGCCTCGGGCAGCGCCGAAGTCAAGGCCGAGCATGTCGCGCAGATCGTCTCGCGCCTGACCGGCATTCCGGTCAACGAGCTGACGGTGGAAGAACGCGAGAAGCTGCTGCATCTGGAGCAGCGGCTGCACGAGCGCCTGGTGGGCCAGGACGAAGCAGTACGTGCCGTGGCCGATGCCGTGCGGCTGTCGCGCGCGGGCCTGCGCGAAGGCGGCAAGCCAGTGGCCACCTTCCTGTTCCTCGGGCCGACGGGTGTGGGCAAGACCGAACTCGCCAAGGCACTGGCCGAGTCCATCTATGGCGATGAGGGCGCGCTGCTGCGCATCGACATGTCCGAGTACGGTGAACGCCATACCGTGGCACGCTTGGTGGGCGCGCCTCCGGGTTATGTGGGCTATGACGAGGGCGGCCAGCTCACCGAGAAGGTGCGTCGCAAACCCTACAGCGTGTTGTTGCTCGATGAGATCGAAAAAGCGCACCCCGACGTCTACAACATCCTGCTGCAGGTATTCGACGACGGGCGGCTCACCGACGGCAAGGGCCGGGTGGTGGATTTCACCAATACCATCATCATCGCCACCTCGAACTTGGGCTCGGACATCATCCAGCGTCGGCTGAAGGCCCGTGGCGCCGCCGGCGAGGAATACGAGAAGACCAAGTCCGAGGTGATGGACGTGCTGCGCGGACACTTCCGCCCCGAGTTCCTCAACCGCATCGACGAGATCATCGTCTTCCATGCGCTGGGTAAGGAGGAGATCCGCCATATCGTCGGCCTGCAGCTCGATCGTGTGGCCCGCAACGCCGCCAGCCAGGGCGTGACGTTGACCTTCGACCAGACCTTGATCGACCACTTCGCGGAGGAAGGCTACAAACCCGAGTTCGGCGCGCGCGAGCTCAAGCGGCTGATCCGCAGCGAGCTGGAAACCGCGCTGGCACGCGAGATGCTCGGTGGTGGCATCGGCAAGGCCGATCACGCCAGCGCCCGCTGGGATGACAAGGCCGAACGGGTGGTCTTCGAGCGCCAGGAGCCAGCCGCGCAGCCGGCCGAGCCTGAAAAGCCCGATGCAGCGAACGTGGCCGAGGCACCGCCGAACGGCGAGAGCAAGCCTGCGCGCAAGAAGAAGTCAGCGGGCGGCGGATCTTGAGCGATGGGAGGCTGTCGTGTCCGACCCCAATGGGCTGACATGGGCAGCCACCCTCGTGTCGCTGGCGGTCGCTGTTCCCACAGCGGGGCACGCGGTCATCTACAAGCGTGACCCTCGATCGGCCACGCTGTGGGTACTGCTGATCGCCTTGTTGCCGCTGGGCGGTTCGCTGCTGTATGGGCTGTTCGGCATCAACCGTTACCAGCGGCGGGCGCGGCGGCTCTTCCCGGGGGCAGATCCTGCTGCTCGGCAGGACCTCTCGCCCACGATGCCCGAGGCTGTATCGCCGCCGCTTGCCGGTCTGGCCCACCTGGTGGGACGTGCCACCGGCCAGTCGCTGACCAGCGGCAACCGCATCGAGCCGCTCGTCGATGGCGAGCAGGCCTACCCGGCCATGCTCGCTGCCATCGAGTCGGCGCGGCACAGCGTCGCGCTGGCTTCGTACATCTTCGACAGCCAAGGCATCGGGGCGCAGTTCGTCGATGCGCTGCGCCGGGCTCATGAGCGCGGCGTGCAAGTGCGGGTGCTGATCGACGACGTCTATGCCCGCTGGAGGCCCCGCAGCGCCTACCGCGCCTTGCAACGCGCCGGCGTTCCGGCGGCGACGTTCAACCCGACGTTGATTCCCGCGCGCCTGCATGCCGCGCATCTGCGCAATCACCGCAAGCTGCTGGTGATCGATGGCGAGACGGGTTTCACCGGCGGCATGAACATCTTCGGTTCGTATTGGCGGCCCGATGCGCCGGGCCAGGCCTGTCACGATTTGCACTTTCGTCTGCGCGGGCCGGTGGTAGAGCATCTGATGCGGAGCTTCACCGATGATTGGTGCGATACCACGGGCGAGCGGCTCAGCAAGGGTTACTGGGGCGAACCGCCCGTAATGGCTGATGAGCAAGGAACCTCTTGGGCGCGCGGCATCGAGGCCGGTCCCGACGAGGCCCTGGACCGGATGCGCTGGACCTTCATGGGCGCTTTGAGCGCGGCGAAGCATTCGGTGCGCATCTGGACACCTTACTTCGTCCCCGATCAGCCGATGATCGCGGCGCTGAGTACGGCCGCGTTGCGCGGCGTGCGTATCGACGTGCTGACGCCCGCAAACGGCGACCATCCCACGGTGCAATGGGCCGCGCGTGCCCACTACTGGCAGGTGCTGGAGCACGGTGTACGCATCTTCGAACGGCCTGGCCCGTTCGACCACAGCAAGCTGATGCTGGTAGACGGAGCGTGGTGCTGCCTGGGTTCGGCCAATTGGGATGCGCGCAGTTTGCGCCTCAACTTCGAGTTCAATGTGGAGGTGTACGACACCGCGTTGTCTAGGCGGCTGTCATCCCTTTTTGATGCCGCTCGTGATGCGTCGGGCGAGATATCGGCGAAGGCGTTGCGCGCCCGCCCGCTGGCCATCCGCTTGCGCGACGGGGTGGCCCGTCTGTTCACCCCCGTTCTCTAGCGACACGGCTTGCGAGGTACCCTGCCCATGGAAAAGAAAGATCAATGGAACATTGGCTACTGGATCGTCGCCGGTCTGTTGCTGCTGACGCTGCAGAACTACTGGCAGGCGGCCAAGACCGTCGAGCCCGTGCCCTACAGCGAATTCGAGAAGGCGTTGGCCGAGGGGCGCGTCGCCGATGTGCTGGTGGCGGACCGCACGGTGACCGGGCGCCTGAAATCGCCGGACAGCCGGGGCAAGACCACCATCGTGGCCACCCGGGTCGAACCCGACCTGGCCGAGCGGCTGTCCAAGTACGACGTGCCCTATGCGCGGGTGGTGGAAAGCACCTGGCTGCGTGATGTGCTCTCCTGGATTCTGCCGGCGGTGGCCTTCTTCGGCGTCTGGTTCTTCCTGTTCCGCCGCTTCGCCGAGAAGCAGGGCATGGGTGGCTTCCTGAGCATCGGCAAAAGCCGCGCCAAGGTATTCATGGAGAAGAACACCGGCGTCACCTTTGCCGATGTGGCGGGTGTGGATGAAGCCAAGACCGAGCTGGTCGAGATCGTCGATTTTCTGAAGAACCCGCAGGACTACGGTCGTCTCGGCGCGCGCATCCCGAAAGGTGTGTTGCTGGTGGGCCCGCCCGGCACGGGCAAGACCCTGCTGGCCAAGGCCGTGGCGGGCGAGGCCGGGGTGCCGTTCTTCTCCATCTCCGGCTCGGAGTTCGTCGAGATGTTCGTCGGCGTGGGGGCGGCGCGCGTGCGCGACCTGTTCGAGCAGGCCCGCGGGCAGGCGCCGGCGATCATCTTCATTGATGAGCTGGATGCTTTGGGCCGCGCACGCGGTGTCGGAGGACCGATCGGTGGACACGACGAGCGTGAGCAGACCCTCAACCAGCTGCTCACCGAAATGGATGGCTTCGACAGCTCGGTCGGGCTGATCATCCTTGCAGCCACCAACCGGCCGGAGATCCTCGATCAGGCCTTGCTTCGCGCCGGTCGCTTCGACCGTCAGGTGCTGGTGGACCGTCCCGACAAGAAAGGTCGCCTGGATATCCTGAAGGTCCATGTCAAGAAGATCACCCTGGCCCACGGTGTAGATCTGGAACAGGTGGCGGCGCTGACCACGGGCTTTTCGGGTGCAGACCTCGCGAACCTGGTCAACGAGGCCGCGCTGGCCGCGACCCGGCGCAAAGCATCCGCCGTGGAGTTGCAGGATTTCACCGCCGCCATCGAGCGCATCGTGGCGGGCCTGGAGAAGAAGAACCGCGTGCTCAGTCCCAAGGAGCGGGAAACCGTGGCCTATCACGAGATGGGCCATGCGCTGGTGGCGCTGGCGCTGCCCGGCACCGACCCCGTGCACAAGATCTCGATCATCCCGCGCGGCATCGGCGCGCTGGGCTACACGCTGCAACGCCCCACCGAAGACCGCTTCCTGATGACGCGCGCCGATCTGGAACACAAGATCGCCGTGCTGCTGGGCGGTCGTGCGGCCGAGAAGCTCGTGTTCGGCGAGCTGTCCACCGGGGCTGCCGATGACCTCGCACGGGCCACCGACGTTGCCCGCGACATGATTACGCGCTTCGGCATGGATGAGGGCTTGGGGTACGTTGCTTTTGAGGCACAGAGGCCGCGTTTTCTTGATGCGCCTGAACTGGTACAGGGTGGCTGCCGGGTAGCCGAATCGACTCAGACACGCATCGACCAAGCCATCCGTGACATCGTGATGGGTGTGTTCGAGCGCGCCTACCGGATCCTCGACACCAACCGCGCGGTGCTGGAGCGTTGTGCGCGCGAACTGCTGGCGCGGGAAACGCTCGACGAGAACGACATCCTTCAATTGACCCAAGGACTTGTTCTTGATGGAAACGAAAAGTAGTAGGCGCTATTCAGAGTGAGCCGGCGGCTCTGTTCGGTGCGTCATCCAATTCGCCGGCATTGTTCAAGGAGAACCGATATGTCTGCATTGACTCCGTGGGACCCCTTCCGGGAACTGGATGAATTGCAAAACCGCCTGGCGACGATGTTGGGACGGACACCCCAGCGACAGGGCGCCCGTACCGGCAACGAAGCCATGACCACGGCGGACTGGGCACCAATGGTGGACATCAGCGAGGATGAGAACGCATTCCTCCTCAAGCTGGATCTGCCGGAGGTCCCCAAGGATGCCGTGCGCGTCAGCGCGGAAAACGGCGTACTCACCATCAGCGGCGAGCGCAAACTGGAAAAAGAGGAGCAGGGCAAGAAATTCCACCGCATCGAACGTGCGTATGGCCGCTTTGTGCGCAGCTTTGTCTTACCTGACAACGTTGATCCGACCAAGGTGACGGCTTCGATGAAAGACGGCGTGCTGGAAGTGCGGCTTGTCAAGGCCGAGCAAGCCAAGCCGAAGCAGATTGAAATTTCAGTCAATTAACTTCAATTGGAGTCCAACATCATGAATATCAAACAGCCCCAATACATCCGTTCCGCACTTGCCCTGGCGGTCTGCATCGGACTGAGTGGACCGGTTTTGGCCCAATCGGCGGCAAGTCCAAGCGCTGCAGCGCCCTCTGTCGCACCCAAGGCGGCGCAGCCACAAGTAGACGACAAGGCCGCCCAGGAAGCCGAAAAAAAGCGTTCCGAGCTCACTCAGGACGCCATCACGGCGCTCACCAAGACCCAGGAGGCTTTGACCCTCCTTGATGCAAATAAGACCAAGGAGGCGCTCGCTGCGCTGGAACTGGCCACCGGAAAGCTGGAACTGGTATTGGCACGCGACGCCAAACTTGCTTTGGCGCCGGTCGATGTACGCGTCATCACCCATGATATCCACGCCAACGTGGAATCGGTAAAGAAAGCGGTCAAGTTGTCTCGGGAGTTGTTGGGTGATGGCGAGGTGCAAAAGGCCCGGCCCATCGTTGCCAATCTGGCCAGCGAAATCGTGATCGAAACCGACAACCTGCCCATGGCAACGTACCCGGCAGCGATCAAGTCGGCTGCACGGCTCGTCGACAGCGGCAAGATCGACGAAGCCAAAGCAGAGCTCGCCCGAGCACTGAACACGCTGGTGGTCACCCAAGTTGTACTCCCTCTGCCCGTGCTACGGGCCGAAGCCGCGATAGCAAAAGCTGAAAAGCTGGCCGAGACTGACAAGCGCGATGCCAAGCAGAACGAGGAGCTCAGCACCTTGCTGTCGTCCGTGCGCACGGAGATCGAGCTGGCGCAAATCCTGGGTTATGGCAAGAAGGAGGACTTCAAACCCATCTTCGATCAGGTGAAGTCCATTGAGCAAAAGTCGGCTGGTGGCAAAAGCGGCAATGGATGGTTCGACGAGTTGAAGACGCGCATCCAAAAGCTGTTTTGAGGTGATGAAGGGGCCGACTGCTCCATCGGTCAGTCTCGCGATATTCGCAGTCGGCCCCAATAGATTCGCCTATTTTCACTAACTCATACGAGGCATATCACCATGAATGAGCAAACATCGAATCCCAATGCGACGAACGAAGGAATAAACGAACAGGCCGCGGTAAGCAGCCTTCCTGTCAGTCCAGAGGCCAAGCCTGAAGTCGTCACGGAGGTACAGCCTGAGGTTCAGAAGGAAATGGACTCGCAGGCGGCAGACAAACGTAAACAAGTCCTCGATGAGGCCGTCTCGGCCTTGGCGCTGACCAAATCAGCGCTGGCCGCACTTGACGGCAAGGACGCTGCACGCGCATTGGCAACGCTGGCCGAAGTGACGGGAAAGCTGGAGCTGATCGTTGCGCGCGAACCCACGCTCGCCCTGGCCCCCGTTGATGTGCGCACCATCGTGCACGACTTGTTCGCCAACACGGAAACCATTGAGGCGATGACCGACGAGGCGCTGGATGCCCTCAAACATGGCGAGGTGCAACAGGCTCGCCACGTGCTGGCTTTGCTGGCCAGTGAAATCGTGATCACGGTCACCAACATCCCTTTGGCGTCCTATCCCGCAGCCGTGAAGGCAGTCGTGCCGCTGATCGATCAGGGCAAGATCGAAGAAGCCAAAGCCGCGCTGCAGGCAGCGCTCAGCACGTTGGTCGAGACGCGCAGCGTGCATCCGCTGCCCGCCCTGCGCGCCAGGCTGCTCCTGAAGCGCGCCGAGACCTTGGTAGAAGATGGTCAGCGGAGCGAAGCGTCCAATGAGCGCCTGGAGACATTATTGAACGAAGCGCGGCAGCAGTTGGAAATGGCAGAACTGCTGGGCTATGGAAAGAAGAAGGACTTTGAGCCCCTGTATACTGAACTCAAGAAAGTCAAGCAAAAGACGGCTGGGGGAGGCGGCGGAATAGGCTGGCTCGATGAAATCAAGGCAAAGCTGTCCAAGTTGTTCTGAAACCGCTGGATAGGGCGTAAGAGGGGCGCGTCGCGCCCCTCTCTTGGCTCAGGAGTGTTTGCTTTTTCACCCCATTAGATCTTTAGGAGATATTGCATGAACACAGACACCATCGCTAATTCCAATGCGGATGACCCCACCAAAGCACTGTGTTCGCTGAGCCAAAATTGGTGGCTTTTTGTGCTGCGCGGTGTCGTGGCATTGATTTTTGCAGCCCTTGCGTTCTGGATGCCACAATCGGCTCTGTTGGCCATGACCATCATGTTCGGCGCATTTTCCTTGGTCAATGGCGCTTTCAACTTGGTTGCAGCGGTGCGCCATATCCAGAAAAAAGAGCGCTGGGGCTGGCTGCTGTTCAGTAAGCGTCCAGCCGCCCCACCCTTGCTCAG
>NZ_KV813464.1:0-556 GCF_001813645.1 Pseudomonas sp. HMSC063H08 | reverse complement strand
CTGGACGCCCTCAGCCAAGTGATCTCGCGCCTTTCGCGGGACGAGAGCACGGTCGCACCCAGTTCGATGGAGCGAGAGCTTCGTGAGCTGGAGGAACTGGGGTACATCGAAATCTCGACCACCCAGGCCGGGACCCTGGTGGTCACTACGCGCGCTCCGGGGCAACTGCTTTCGGCTTACTTCTGGTCGGTATGGATCCCGCGACACCTGTTCAGTTGCTCGCTGAAAGTGAGCCTGGTGCCGCACCTCTGCTGCGGCACTCAGGACTCCCAGCACCTCACCGCCGTGTTCCGCATTGCAGGCAGCAAGGACGCCGCGCGCGAGTTCCTGCATCAGTTGGCCAACAACTATCCCGGGCATGAGCCGGAGTTGCCCGAACTGGTGGCCGTTCAGATCGGTGATGCACTCAGTAAGGAGGCCGAATCATGAAGGCGTCCCAGACCTATCAGTGCATCGTCAAGTTCGATGGCGCCGGCTTCTGGACCAATACCATTCAGAAGCAGCGTGCGACCTGCACCTGGAGCGACAAGGTGGCAGCCTCCCGCCTTGCCGAACG
>NZ_KV813463.1:0-454 GCF_001813645.1 Pseudomonas sp. HMSC063H08 | reverse complement strand
GACAAGGTGGCAGCCTCCCGCCTTGCCGAACGGCTATTCGGCGAGGACAACGCCTACATCACCCGTATGCCGGCACAGGCAGGCGACCACGAAAAGCGCATCGAGAGTCGCTGGGAACTGTCCTGCAAAGATCCCAAGGAGGTAGCGCGCGATGCCTGACGTCACCGCTTACCGGCCGGTTGCTGACGAGCTCGCTCAACTGCGCACAGAGGTCCGCATGCTGCGTTCCGCGCATGACGACCTGGCCTGCAGCCGACAGAACGATCGTCGCTGCCTTCAGGAACTGGTGAAACGCCTCCTGACTGCTGCTGCCACCGACAGCCTTCCCCGCTCCCTGGCAGAGATGGAGACCTGGCTGCAGCTCAACAGCGAGGAGACCACTGATGCGTAGTTTCCTTCGCGGCGCCCGGGAAAGCGTCCGCCGGCTGGTGGCCTTCGCTCAAGCCGAAGGCTG
>NZ_KV813462.1:5238-119617 GCF_001813645.1 Pseudomonas sp. HMSC063H08 | reverse complement strand
AGACCAAGAACCTGCTGGTGAGCTACGACATCAACCCGCTGGGCTTCTTCTAGTAGGACCCCGGACCGGCCGCGACCGCTCTTTCCCGGAGCGGTCGCGCCGGCTCGTGAAACACGCCGCCGAGGCTGACGGCGGCGCCCCTTCCACCTCCTCGCCAGGCCGATTGCAGAGCGGCTGGCATAGCTATTGCCTGCGTTCACCACGTACAGCACACCACCGGGAAAACCGGGGTCGATAACAACAAGATTGAGGTGAAAAACCCATGTCCCTCGAACAAACCGGCCATGCGCCCGCAACTTCCGGGGTCGACTTCGAAAGCGTCGACGCCGACTACTTCCAACACCGTCAACTGAAGAAAGGCGCCGCCGGCTGGGTCCTGCTGGTCGGGCTCGGCGTCGCCTACGTGATCTCCGGCGACTACGCCGGCTGGAACTTCGGCCTGGCCCAGGGCGGCTGGGGCGGGATGTTCCTCGCCACCCTGCTGATGGCCACCATGTACCTGTGCATGTGCTTCTCGCTCGCCGAGCTGTCTTCGATGATCCCTACCGCCGGCGGTGGCTACGGCTTCGCCCGCAGCGCCTTCGGGCCCTGGGGCGGCTTCCTCACCGGCACCGCGATCCTCATCGAATACGCCATCGCCCCGGCGGCCATCGCCTGCTTCATCGGCGCCTACTGCGAGTCGCTGTTCGGCGTCGGCGGCTGGCTGATCTACCTGGTGTTCTACATCGTGTTCATCGGCATCCACATCCTCGGCGCCGGCGAGGCGCTGAAGCTGATGTTCGTCATCACCGCGGTGGCGGCCATCGCCCTCGGCGTGTTCATTGTCGCGATGGTTCCGCACTTCGACTCGGCCAACCTGTTCAACATCCCGCAGACCGCGGCGACCGGCGCCAGCAGCTTCCTGCCGTTCGGCTATGTCGGGGTCTGGGCGGCGATCCCCTACGCGATCTGGTTCTTCCTCGCCGTCGAAGGCGTGCCGCTGGCCGCCGAGGAAACCAAGAACCCCAAGCGCGACCTGCCGCGCGGACTGATCGGCGCCATGTTGGTGCTTCTCGCCTTCGCCGCACTGATTCTGGTCGTCGGTCCCGGGGCCGCCGGAGCCAAGGAGCTGATGGGCTCGGGCAATCCCCTGGTGGAAGCGCTGGAGTCGGCCTACAAGGGTTCGACCTGGATGAGCCAGTTCGTCAACCTGGTCGGCCTGGCCGGGCTGATCGCCAGCTTCTTCTCGATCATCTATGCCTACTCGCGGCAGATCTTCGCCCTCTCCCGCGCCGGCTACCTGCCGCGCAGCCTCTCGCTGACCAACCGCAAGAAGGCGCCGGTACTGGCCCTGGTGGTGCCGGGGGTGATCGGCTTCGGCCTGTCGCTGACCGGCCAGGGCGACCTGCTGATCCTGGTCGCGGTGTTCGGCGCGACCATCTCCTACGTGCTGATGATGGCCGCGCACATCACCCTGCGCATCCGCCGCCCGGACATGCAGCGCCCCTACCGCACCCCTGGCGGCATCCTCACCTCCGGCGTAGCCCTGGCGCTGGCCTGCGTCGCGGTGGTCGCCGGCTTCCTGGTCGACCCGCGGGTCGTGGTCGGCGCGGTGGCGATCTACGCTGTACTGATCGGCTACTTCGCCCTGTACAGTCGGCATCACCTGGTGTCCGGCACCCCGGAAGAGGAGTTCGCCGCGATCCAGGCGGCGGAACAGGACCTGCGCTGAGAGCGACAACGACAAAGCCCGGCCCGCCGCATGGCGAGGCCGGGCACTGGAGACACACATGGCACGTTTCACCCATAGCGTCGGCGGCGAGACCTACCGCTTCGACAGCCTCAAGGACGTGATGGCCAAGGCCAGCCCCGCGCGCTCCGGCGATTTCCTCGCCGGCGTCGCGGCGAGCAACGACGGCGAGCGGGTCGCCGCGCAGATGGCCCTGGCCGACATCCCGCTCAAACACTTCCTCGACGAGGCGCTGATTCCCTACGAGGACGACGAGGTCACCCGCCTGATCATCGACACCCACCAGCGCGACGCCTTCGCCCCGGTGTCCCATCTCACCGTCGGCGGCTTCCGCGACTGGCTGCTCGGCGACGCCGCCGACGAGGCCAGCCTGCGCGCCCTGGCTCCGGGCCTGACGCCGGAAATGGCAGCGGCGGTATCGAAGATCATGCGTGTCCAGGACCTGGTCCTGGTGGCGCAGAAGATCCGCGTGGTCACCCGCTTCCGCAACACCCTCGGCCTTCGCGGCCGGCTCTCCACCCGCCTGCAACCGAACCACCCGACCGACGACCCGGCCGGAATCGCCGCGAGCATCCTCGACGGCCTGCTGTTCGGCAATGGCGACGCGATGCTCGGGATCAATCCTGCCACCGACAGCATGGCCTCGATCTGCGCCCTGCTGGAGATGCTCGACGCGATCATCCAGCGCTACGAGATTCCCACCCAGGCCTGCGTGCTGACCCACGTCACCAGCTCCATCGAGGCGATCAACCGCGGCGTGCCGCTGGACCTGGTGTTCCAGTCGATCGCCGGCACCGAGGCGGCCAATGCCAGCTTCGGCATCAGCCTGAAGATCCTCCAGGAAGGCTACGAGGCCGGGCTCAGCCAGAAGCGCGGCACCCTCGGTAACAACCTGATGTACTTCGAGACCGGCCAGGGCAGCGCGCTCTCGGCCAACGCCCATCACGGCGTCGACCAGCAGACCTGCGAGACCCGCGCCTATGCGGTGGCTCGTCACTTCAAGCCGTTCCTGGTGAACACCGTGGTCGGCTTCATCGGTCCCGAGTACCTGTACAACGGCAAGCAGATCATCCGCGCCGGCCTGGAAGACCACTTCTGCGGCAAGCTGCTCGGCGTGCCGATGGGTTGCGACATCTGCTACACCAACCATGCCGAGGCCGACCAGGACGACATGGACATGCTCCTGACCCTGCTGGGCGTCGCCGGGATCAACTTCATCATGGGCATTCCCGGCTCCGACGACGTGATGCTCAACTACCAGACCACCTCCTTCCACGACGCCCTCTATGCGCGCCAGACGCTGGGCCTGAAGCCGGCGCCGGAATTCGAGGACTGGTTGCAGCGGATGGGAATCTTCACCCAGGCCGACGGGCGCATCCGCTTCGGCGACGAGCTACCGCCGGCGTTCCGCCAGGCCCTGGCGCAACTGGCCTGAGGAGATGCCGATGAACGACAAGCACCTGCCCGACGCCAGCGCCGAGAACCCCTGGCTGCCGCTGCGCCAGCTGACCCCCGCGCGGATCGCCCTGGGCCGCACCGGCACCAGCCTGCCGACCCGCCCGCAACTGGACTTCCAGTACGCCCACGCCCAGGCGCGCGACGCCGTGCACCTGCCCTTCGACCATGCGGCCATCAGCGACGGCCTGCGCCAGCGCGGCCGCGACAGCCTGCTGCTGCACAGCGCCGCCGCCGACCGCCACGTCTACCTGCAACGCCCGGACCTCGGCCGGCGCCTCGACGAGGCCTCGGTGCAACGCCTGCGCGAACACGCCGCCGGCTACGACGGGCAGATCGACCTGGCCATCGTGGTCGCCGACGGCCTCTCCGCGCTGGCCGTGCAGCGTCACACCCTGCCCTTCCTCGAACGCCTGGAGGAACAGGCGCTGGCCGAAGGCTGGTCGCTGTCGCCGGTGGTCCTGGTGGAACAGGGACGGGTGGCGGTGGCCGACGAGATCGGTGAATTGCTGCGGGCGAAGATGAGCGTGATCCTGATCGGCGAGCGTCCCGGCCTCAGCTCGCCGGACAGCCTCGGCCTGTACTTCACCTGGGCCCCGCGGGTCGGCCTCACCGACGCCTATCGCAACTGCATCTCCAACGTCCGCCTGGAAGGCCTCAGCTACGGCATGGCCGCGCACCGCCTGCTCTACCTGATGCGCGAGGCCTGCCGGCGGCAGCTTTCCGGGGTCAACCTGAAGGACGAGGCGGAAGTCCAGGCGCTGGAAGGCGAGGCTCCGCGCACCGGCAACTTCCTCCTGGCGAGGGACTGAGCCTCCCGGCCGAAGGATGGGCCGGCGCGCGACGCCCCTCCTTCGGCCGATTCAAACGTTCGCTTGGATTGCGCTTTCCAGGGAGATTGGGCAGCATCGAAGCGTTGCTGGCATGCAGCCTGCATCGTCCCGGCAGCCCCTTCCCGCAATGCGAGGCCCGTCATGCGAATCGTGCAAGCCACCCTCGAACACCTCGACCTGCTGGCGCCGCTGTTCGTCAAGTACCGCGAATTCTACGGCATGCTCTCCTACCCCGAGTCCTCGCGGAAATTCCTCGAGAAACGCCTGCGCCGCAAGGAGTCGGTGATCTACCTGGCGCTGGCCGACGAAGAAGACCGGCTGCTCGGTTTCTGCCAGCTCTATCCGAGCTTCTCCTCGCTGTCGCTCAAGCGCGTCTGGATCCTCAACGACATCTACGTCGCCGAGGAGGCGCGCCGGCAACTGGTCGCCGACCACCTGCTGCAACACGCCAAGCAGATGGCCCGGGAAACCCATGCGGTGCGCATGCGTGTCTCCACCAGCGTCGACAACGAGGTAGCGCAGAAAGTCTACGAGTCGATCGGCTTCCGCGAAGACCAGGAGTTCAAGAACTACACCCTGCCGATCAGCGACGAACTAAGCTGAAGACAAAGGCACGGCACTTCCCAACCGATCGCTCAGAGCAGAGGCATCCATGGGTTCGCGCACCTGGCACTGGCCCGGCGTCCTGCTCGGCCTGCTCCTCGCCACGGCCGGCGCGCAGGCCGACACCCTGCGCGTGGCGACCCTCGACTGGGCGCCCTACGTCGGCCCCGACCTGCCGGGCAAGGGCCTCGCCAGCCGCATCCTCGACGAAGCCCTGGCCCTCGACGGGCACCGCGCCGAACTGGTGTTCCTGCCCTGGCAACGCGCTCTGAAGGAAGCCGCCGAGGGGCGCTTCGACGCCCTCATGCCGGCCTACCTGTCGCCCGAGCGGCGCGAACTGTTCCACGCCACCATCCCCCTGCTCGACTCGCAACTGGGCTTCTTCCGCCAGCGCGAGCGCCTGCTGCCGGTCAATCCCGCGCATCTGGAAAGCCTGCGTCCGTACCGCATCGGTGTGGTCCGCGGCTACGTCAACCGGGAGGATTTCGACGCCGACCGCAGCCTGACCAAGGACGCGGTGACCAACGACTGGCAGAACCTCGAGAAGCTCCTGCGCGGGCGTATCGACCTGGCCGTGGTCGATCGCTACACCGGCTACCACCTGCTGGCGCGCAACGTGCCGGCGCTGAAGGATCGCCTGGTGTTCATCGAACCGCCGCTGGAGGTCAAGCCGCTCTATGTACTGGTGCCGAAAAGACACGCCCGCGGCGCCGCCCTTGCCGCCAGCCTCGACCGCAACCTGCGCCTGATGCGTCGCAGCGGCCGGCTGGAACAACTGATCGCCGAAGCGCACCTCGAACGCAGCGGACAGACCCGCACGCTGGCCGTCGATCCGTTAACCGGCCAGGCCGACCAGCAGCGCAGCCCCGGCCAGGAGCAGGACCAGGGCCAGCACGCCCCGTTGCAACCGGCGTGGCGCAAAGACCCGCTGGGGATGCGCTAGCGGCTTCTGCAAGGCCAGCCAGAATTCCGACAACGCTTCGAAGCGCGCCTCCGGACGCGGCGCCAGGGCCCGCGCCAATACACCGTCCCAGCCGACCGGCAGGTCCGCCTGACGCTCGCCCAGCGGCTCGTAGCGGCATCCGCCGTCGCTCTCCGGGCAAGCGATCGACGGCCAGCGACCACAGAGCAGCCAATAGAACAGCGCCGCCAGGGCGAACTGGTCGGCCCGGCCATCGAGCGCCTCGCCGCGACGCAACTCCGGCGCCAGCGGCACGCTGTCCGCAGGCAGCGCCTGGCGCGCCACCCCCGGCAGGATCGCCGCTGCCTCGGGGAGGAACAGCAGGCGCCCGCCCTCGTCCAGCAGGATCTGCCGCGGCGCCAGCCACAAGCCCTGTACACCGCGCCGCTGCAAGGCGCGAACCGCATCGATAAGTTGCTCCAGGAGGACCAGCGCGCATTGCGGTTCCAGCGGCAGGTGCGCTGGCGCCCAATCCAGCAGGCTGCGCATCGGCCAGCGCGGCGGAGCGAACAACTGGAAGGCATGACGACGCAACCGGAGCGACGACAATACTCGCGGCAGGCTCTCCGCACGGCAGCGCCGCAGTGCCCATTCGCGCTGCCAGAACGCTTCGTCGGCATCGGCCGCCGCGAGCAGCAGCAACGCCTCGCGTCCTTGCTCGTCGCAGGCGCGGAACAGCCGCCCGGGCGGGCCGAACGCGCAAGCCGCCTGCAAGGTCCAGCCATCCACGCAGTCGCCGGGGCACGCCGCGCCCAGCGCTGGCCAGCCGGTATGCCGTGGCGCCGCTGGGGCGCGCTCGAGCGCCCCCGGCAAGACCAGCGCCACCGCCCCCGGCGCATGCAGCAACGGCTGCAGCACGCCCTCCAGGCGCCCCGTGGTCAGCCCGGCACAACGTTCTCCGAGGGCGCGCAGGTCGGCCACTTCGAGCAACGGCTGGGGCGCCAGCACCAAGGGCTCGCCGGCCACCTGGGTCAGGTTGTGCTGGACCAGCGCCAGCTCCGCGCTGCTACCCAGCGGCTGGCCGCTCCCTCCCAGGCGCTGCAGGCTGCCCTGGCGATAACGCAGCAGGCCGACGGCGCCGCACTGGAGAAAGTGCACGCCCCCGGCATGGACCAGCAGCAACCCCGCCGCCAGCTCGAGCACGCCCGGCTCGCCTTCGCGGCGCCGGCGATACAGCTGCATGTTCAGCGAAGCCAGGACCTGCCGCGCCGCCTGCGCTTCCGGCCAACCCTCGGGGGTACAGGCGTAGTCGGCGAACAGTGCGTCGAGATGGCCTTCGATGGCCTGCACCACGTTGGCGCAACCGCGTCCCCAGAGCAGCGCCAGGAGAAACGCCGGAGCCCGTCCGGGGCGAGGCGCGAGCCATTCGGCGCGAACCCGCGCGGCCTGCCCCGGCAAGTCGCGCCCGGCGCCCAGGGCGAGACTGAGCGGTGGCTGGGCAAAAGGCTGGAGTGTCATCGCACGCCCTTCCCTGCTAGAAATTTCTCCTGTTCTTGCAGACTTTATGCCGACCAATTTCGGAAAAATTACCGAAACATCCTGCAATCAGTGGTTTTGCCGGGATCGCGACAAACAGCCCCCCACCCATCCGGACGCCCCCCTATAATGGCGGCCCTCTGCCGCTCAACGCGTTGTCTCCGCAGGTTGCTCAATGGACTTCAACCCAATCGATCTGATTCTCCACCTGGATACCTACCTGGCCATGCTGGTCAGCAACTATGGCGTCTGGATCTACGCCATCCTGTTCCTGGTGATCTTCTGTGAAACCGGCCTGGTGGTGACTCCGTTCCTCCCCGGCGACTCGCTGCTGTTCATCGCCGGCGCCATCTGCGCCACCGGCGGCATGGACCCATGGCTGCTCGGCGGGCTGCTGATGGTCGCGGCGATCACCGGCGACAGCACCAACTACGTGATCGGCCGGACCCTCGGCAAGCGGCTGTTCAGCAACCCGGACTCGAAGGTATTCCGCCGCGACTACCTCGACCGCACCCATGAGTTCTACGAACGCCACGGCGGCAAGACCGTGACCCTGGCGCGCTTCCTGCCCATCGTGCGGACCTTCGCGCCCTTCGTCGCCGGCATGGCGAAGATGCACTATCCGCGCTTCGTCATGTTCAGCGTGGTCGGCACCGTGGCCTGGGTCGGCGGCCTGGTGACCCTGGGCTACTTCTTCGGCAACGTGCCGTTCATCAAGAAGAACCTGTCGCTGCTGGTGATCGGCATCATCCTGCTGTCGCTGCTGCCGATGATCCTCGGCTTCATTCGCCATCGCCTGCAGGCGAGCGCCGCCAAACAGGCCAAGGCCCAGAGCGACTGAGCATGTGGTCGTTCCGCGCCTGGCGGCGCCGGCGCCTGCTGGCGCGCCACCCGGTGGCCGAAGAGCTCTGGCAGCGGGTACGCCGGCACCTGCCGATCCTCGACGGCCTGGACGCCGACGAGGACCGCCGCCTGCGCGAGCGGGCCGTGCTGTTTCTCGCCGACAAGCACCTGACCGCACTCGCCGGCGTCGATCTCGACGACTTCGGCCGCCTGCTGCTGGCGGCGCAGGCGCAACTGCCGCTGTTGCACCTGCCGGAGCTGAACTGGTACCAGGGCTTCCACGAGCTGGTGCTGTATCCCGACGATTTCGTCAGCCCGCAGAAACACCGCGACGCCAGCGGCGTAGTCCATGAGTTCGACGACGAACGCAGCGGCGAGACCTCCCTGCAAGGGCCGGTGGTCCTGGCCTGGCCCGGCGTCGTCGGCGGGGGTGGCTGGGATGCCTACAACCTGGTGATCCACGAACTGGCGCACAAGCTGGACATGCTCAACGGCGACGCCAACGGCCTGCCGCCGCTGCACGCCGGCATGCGCATCGGCGACTGGGCGAGCGCCATGCAGGCCGCCTACGACGAGATGAACGCCCTGCTCGACCGCGATCCCGACGCGCAGACCGCCATCGATCCCTATGCGGCGGAAGATCCGGCGGAGTTCTTCGCCGTTACCAGCGAGTATTTCTTCACCGCCCCGGATCTCCTCCACGAGGCCTATCCGGCGGTATACCGGCAGCTCCAGTTGTTCTACCGCCAGGACCCGCTGCAACGCCTGCGCCGCCTGCAGGCCGAGCATCCGGACTACCGCGAGGCGGCGGGCGACACGACTAACGGCTGAATGCCGGTACATGGCATCGACAACCGAATATGCCTATAATCGCGGCCTCTTTTTTGGCCAGAAACCTCTGGAGTCACCCATGAGCTACAGCAAGATCCCGGCCGGCAAGGACCTGCCGAACGACATCTACGTCGCTATCGAGATTCCGGCCAACCATGCGCCGATCAAGTACGAGATCGACAAGGACACCGACTGCCTGTTCGTCGACCGTTTCATGGCCACCCCGATGTTCTACCCGGCCAACTACGGCTTCATCCCGAACACCCTGGCCGACGACGGTGACCCGCTGGACGTGCTGGTGGTGACCCCCTATCCGGTCGCTCCCGGTTCTGTGATCCGCGCGCGTCCGGTTGGCGTCCTGCACATGACCGACGAGGCAGGCGGCGACGCCAAGCTGATCGCCGTGCCGCACGACAAGCTGAGCGTCCTGTACAAGGACGTGAAGGAATACACCGACCTGCCGGCCCTGCTGCTGGAGCAGATCAAGCACTTCTTCGAGAACTACAAGGATCTCGAGAAAGGCAAGTGGGTCAAGGTCGAAGGCTGGGGCAACGCCGACGCCGCCCGCGCCGAGATCACCAAGGCCGTGGCCGCGTTCCAGAAGTAAGCGCGCCTCGCCGAAAAGAAGCCCCGCAGCCGCGGGGCTTTTTCATTCTCCCTCGCCGACCGCCAAGGTCGGTCTCGCCACCCCGCTCCGCTCAGTCGACCGTCGCCACGCTCTCCAACCGATATCCGTAGCCGTAGATGGTCAGCAACTGCCAACCGCGCTCGGCGGTCAGGCCAAGCTTGTTGCGCAGGCGATAGATGTGGGTATCCAGCGGCCGCGAGGACAACACTTCCTCGTGGGGCCAGAAGCGCTCGTAGAGATATTCCCGCGATAACGGCCGTCCCAGGTTGGCGAACAGGCAGCGGGCCAGGCGGTATTCGCGCTCGGTCAGGCTGATCGGCGCGCCGGCCCGGGTCACGGTCAGCTCGGCATCGTCGAAGCTGAGGTCGTTGAAAGTCTGCACCTCATGCTGCGCGGGACGCGTTCCCCCGTGGCGACGCAGCACGGCGGCTACCCGCGCCTTCAGTTCGTTGGGTCGGAACGGCTTGCTGACATAGTCGTCGGCGCCGCTGTTCAACGCCTGCACGATGTCCTGTTCGGCGTCACGGCTGGTCAGCATGATCGCCGGCGGCGGCGCATCCAGGTGCTCACGGCTCCAGCGCAGCAATTGCAGGCCGCTGAGGTCCGGCAACTGCCAGTCGAGGATCAGCAGGTCGAAGGTTTCCCGCTTGAGCTGCTTGAGCAGGTCCTCGCCACGGGCGAAACGGTGCACCGTCCAGGCCTGTTCGCCCTGCGCGGGTATCTGCTGCAAGGTCTGCTCGACCCGGTCCAGTTCGGCCGACTCGTCGTCCAGTATCGCGACACGCATAAAAGCTGGTCCTGTTCAATCGGGCTAACGCCCCTTTTTCGCTCCAGGAACGGCGAATTACGTACAAATCTGAAGAATTGTGACGAATCTCTCTGGTCGCGACCAGCCCTTGATAGCCTGATTCCAAATAGCCATTAAGCGGGACGAAGAGCCCGTGAGCCAGCGCCAGCCTGACCTATCAAGGAGTCGTAGCCATGGGTTTCCGGCCAGTTAGCCAACGTTTGCGTGACATCAACCTGCAGGCCCTCGGCAAGTTTTCCTGCCTTGCCCTGGTCCTCGGCCTGGAATCGGTGAGCCATCCGGCCGGTCCGGTCCAGGCCCCATCGTTCAGCCAGGGCACCGCCAGCCCGTCCTTCGCCACTCCGCTCGGCCTCGAGGGCCCGGCCCGCGCCAGGGCCGAGATGTGGAACGTCGGCCTGTCCGGCGCCGTCAGCGTGCGTGACGAGTTGCGCTGGGTGTTTTGAACGCGACGAATCTGAAATAGCGCGGAAGAATCTGAAGAAATATGGCAAATCTCACAGCAGACAAATCGCGCTTGGTAGATTTCCAACCGCTGAGTAGGCCAAGGAGCAAATGGATTGCTCCGACACAGGGATGTGTAAACCCGCTCCGGCGGGCCGTGGGACGAGACCACTCGAACCACAGTCAGGGGTCGGTGACGGACGATCGCCCCAGGCAACCGAGCCAATCCCCCCAGGGCTGGCTTCGACACACGGATGTGTCATCTCCCCTTCCTTGTTCGAATCATCCCCTCCCGCTATCCGGACGCCTCGATCCGCGTCCCATCCTGGATCTGAAAAGGACCTCATCATGAAGCAATACGGAGCAGAGTTCTTCGGCACCTTCTGGCTGGTATTGGGCGGCTGCGGCAGCGCAGTGCTCGCCGCCGGCGTACCGGAACTGGGAATCGGCTACCTCGGCGTGGCCCTGGCGTTCGGCCTCAGCGTGCTGACCATGGCCTATGCCATCGGCCCGATCTCCGGCGCCCACCTGAACCCCGCGGTATCGGTAGGCCTGTGGGTCGGCGGGCGCTTCCCGGCCAGCCAACTGCTGCCCTATGTCGTCGCCCAGGTCCTCGGTGGCCTCGCCGCCGGCGGCGTGCTGTACCTGATCGCCAGCGGCAAGGCCGGCTTCGACCTGGCCGCCGGCTTCGCCTCCAACGGCTACGGCGAACACTCGCCGGGCGGCTACTCGTTGCAAGCCGCGCTGGTCAGCGAAGTGGTACTTACCGGCATGTTCCTGCTGATCATCCTCGGCGCCACCTCCAAGCGCGCGCCGCAGGGCTTCGCGCCGATCGCCATCGGCCTGACCCTGACCCTGATCCACCTGATCAGCATCCCGGTCACCAACACCTCGGTGAACCCGGCGCGCAGCACCGCGGTCGCCCTGTACGTCGGCGACTGGGCGGTTTCCCAGCTGTGGCTGTTCTGGGTCGCGCCGATTCTCGGTGCGGTACTCGGCGCCCTGGCCTATCGCCTGATCGGCGACAAGAACGACTGAACCGAAGCGCCTGGCCCAACCGCCAGGCGCTGCGGCCGAGGAAACGACAAGGGAGCCTGCGGGCTCCCGATGTCGTTGCAAGGATTGCGAAACCGGCGCCCGATCAGGCAGATTGCAGCCTGACCGGACCGCCAGCGATACCTGACCCGCCGCCCAGTGAAGCCTATGACAGCCCTCGCCCTTACTTCCCGATCCCTCTTTCCGGCTTGCGCCGCCCTGGCGCTGGGCGGACTGTTGACGCTGCTCGCCGGCTCCGTCGCGGCCGCGCCGGCCAAGACGAAACGGCCACCGTTCATCGAGCAGGGCGAAACGTGCCTGCCCCAGCCGCTCCCCGCCAGCGTGCTCTATCTCGCCGGCGACGCCTGGAAGCTCGACGCCAAGGGCAACCAGACGCCCCTGGAAGAAGGCATGGACATCGACGAACTGGAAGGCGTCAAGACCTCTCCGACCGCCTTCGTCAGCCTGCTGCTCGGCGACGGCAGCCGCATCGTCCTGCCCTCCAGCTCGGAAGTCACCCTGCACCTCGACGAGGACACCGGCATTCCGCAGATCGCCCTGCGCGCGGGGCAGGTCGAGTCCTATGTCCTGAAGAGAAAGAGCGATCACGACCGCTTCCAGGTGCTGACCCCGGTGGGCGTACTGGGCGTGCGCGGTACCCACTTCCGCGCCCGCACCGAAGACGGCCAGGCGCTGACCGAAGTGCTCGACGGGCGCGTCGCGGTGAACCGCGAGCTGACCAGCGACGACCTGCCGCTCAACGGCAGGCGCCCGGCCCGCAAGGCGGCGCAGGCCGAGCCGGACGAGGACGTGCTGGTCGACGCCCGCCGCGGCCTGAAGGTCAAGCCGCAGGGCAAGCTGACGCCGGTGGACCTGCTACCCGCCCCGCAATTGCGCGGCCAGGGCGGCGAGCACGGCGAGTCGCCGGTTTGGAAGCTCTATCTTGCCCCGCTGCACGGCGCCAAGCGCTACCGTGCGCAGGTAGCCAGCGATCCGGACTTCCTGCGCATCCAGCAGGAGCGTTTCTCGAGCACCCCGGAAGTCAGTTTCAGCGGGCTCAAGGCGGCCTTCTACCACGTCCGTCTCTCGGCCTTCGACAACGACGGCCTGGAGGGCGAGACCAGCGTCTACGACATTCTCTACTACCCGCGAGGCGGCAGTGCCCGATAGGGCGCCGGGGCCTCGCCGATGAAGGCGCTCGACCGCCAGGACGAGCCCAGCCAGGCGCAGCGGCTGTTCCGCGGCCTGGTGCGCGAATGGCTGCTGGTCAGCCTGCTGCTCCTTCCGCTCACCGCCCTGCTTTCGCTGAGCAGCGGCCTGCCGCTGAACAACCTGCTCTACGACCGCCTGCGCAACCTCACCCCGCTGGCCGTCGATCCGCGCATCCTCGTCGTCGCCATCGACGACCGTAGCCTGGAAAGCCTCGGTCGCTGGCCCTGGCCGCGCAGCATCCACGCCGAGCTGCTGGATCGCCTGGCCGCCGCCGGCGCACGCAGCGTACTGCTCGACGTGATCTTCAGCGAACCCTCCTCCAATCCGGACAGCGACCGCCAGTTGGCAAGATCGCTGTGCCGGGCCGGCAACGTCCTCCTGCCACTGCTGCGCGAAAGCGTGCCGCGCTACGGCGAACCGCCACGGGAGATACCGCCGACCGCGCCGCTGGCCGGCTGCGCCGCCGGCATCGGGCATATCAACGTCGAAGCGGACAGCGACGGCACGGTGCGCAGCGTCTACCTGCGCGAAGGACCGCTCGGCCAGCCGCGCCCGCTGCTCGCCTGGCAAGCATTCGCCGATGCCGGCGCCATGCCCATGCCCGGCCTCGACGACATGCGCAACCTGCCCGGCTGGCAGCGTGACCACGCCATCCGCATTCCCTTCATCGGTGCCGACGCGGGCTTCCCCAGCGTGCCCTACGTCAGCGTGTTGCGCGGCGAGGTGCCAGACAGCCTGCTGCGCGACCGCCTGGTCCTGGTCGGCGCCACCGCGCCGGGCCTCGGCGACCGCTATGTCACCCCGCTGTCGGCCAGCCTCGGCACCACGCCGGGGGTGGAGATCCAGGCCAACATCCTCAACGGGCTGTTGCAGCAGCGCACCGCCGTCGACCTGCAACCCTGGCTCGCCGCCCTGCTCTCCGCCGCCAGCGTAGCGCTGCTGCTCGGCCTGATGCTGTTCCGCTCGCGCCACGCCTTGCTCCTCACCCTGGCCTGCGCGGTCCTGGCCCTGGGTCTTTCCTGGGCGCTGCTGCTCAACGGCTGGTGGTGGTCGCCGCTGGCCAGCCTGGTCGGCCTGCTGCTGGCCTACCTGATCTGGAGCTGGCGCCGGCTGAACGCGGTGCTCGCCTACTTCGGCTGGGAACTGGCGCGCCTCGACCGCGAGCCCAAGGTGCTGCCCGAGCGGGCCAGCCCCCCACGCGCCGGCAACGATCCATTGCAGAACCGCATCGCCGCCCTGGAGCAGGCGGTCAGCCGCACCCGCGACAGCCGGCGGTTCATGGCCGACGGCCTGGAAGGCCTGCCGGTGGCGACCCTGATCTGCGACCCGCAGGGGCAGATCCTGCTGGCCAACCGCAAGGCACGCGACCTGTTCGGCGGCGAGCTGCGCGGCGACGAACTGCGCCAGTGCCTGGCCGAACTCGGCCATCCGAGCCTCGCCGGCGGCGCCCGCCCAACGCTGGAAACCCTGGAAGCCATCGAGTTCCGCGACCATCGGGAACGCGACCTGCGCCTCGACCTGGCGCGCCTGCTGCCGGTCGAAAGCGAAACCGCCATCGGCTGGCTGGTGAGCCTGATCGACCTGAGCGCCGAACGCGATGCCGAGCGCCAGCGCGCCACCCTCCTGCGCTTCCTCTCCCACGACCTGCGCGCGCCGCACTCGGCGATCCTCGCCCTGCTCGACGTCCGCCCCGCCGAGGACGAAGCCGGCCAGCAGGTCTACCGACAGATAGAGCAGCAGGTCCGTCGCGCCCTGGGCCTGACCGACGCCTTCGTGCAACTGGCCAAGGCCGAATCCGACGCCTACCGCTTCGAAGCGTGCATGTTCACCATGTTGGCGATGGACGCCGCCGACCAGCTCTGGCCCCTCGCGCAACAGAAGGACATCGACCTGCGGCGCGACTGGGACGACGAGCAGGAACCGATGGTCTGGGCCGACCCCGGCCTGCTCACGCGCGCGCTGTTCAACCTGCTGGAGAATGCGGTCAAGTACAGCCCGGCGGGGACCGTCGTCAGCCTGAGCATCCGCCTCGAAGGCGACTGGCTGAGCTGCCGGATCGTCGACCAGGGCAAAGGTATCGCGGCCGCCGAACTACCGCGCCTGTTCAGCCAGTACCAGCGCTTCGCTTCCGCCGAGGGCAGCACCGGCCTGGGCCTGGGGCTGGCCATGGTCAAGACGGTGATCGACCGGCACGGCGGCAGGATCGGTTGCCAGAGCCAGGTTGGCCAGGGCACCACTTTCGAGATTCGCCTTCCGCTGCTGAAAGGCGAGGAATAACCGCTACTGGCGGAAGTCGGGTCTTCCTCCAACTTGCATTGGTCTCGAAGTTCGGAAGATCCAGGCGGCCGGGCTATTCCGCTTCCCGTCTATCGAAACGGCAACTGCCTTCCCTCGTGAAACTCCGCAGGGGGAATCGACGCGTCCCCAACATAGGCACCAGCGAGCGCGACATGGCCGCGTTCCCGCAGCGGAACCAAGGCGCTGCGCCAGCTCCAGGGCTGCCCTGGAAGTCTCGATAACTTCCATCTTTTAACGATAGTTCGTAGGAAGTTTCCCAACAATATAAGTAACTAATCTCAAAAAGAGCCCACTGGAAAAACCAGCCAATAACTCCCGGTAATCTACCGCGCTCATGCGATCCCCTACGCATAACAGCAAACGGCTCAACTTCCAGTGAAACCATGATCGACATAGACAGACTGAGCAAACGCTTTTCCGGCCGGACGGTGGTAAACGACTTGAGCTTCCGGATCGACCGGGGAGAGATCGTCGGTCTCCTCGGCCCAAACGGAGCGGGCAAGTCGACCACCCTGAAGATGCTTTCCGGCTTCCTCGCGCCGAGCGCCGGCAGCATACGCATCTTCGGCTTCGACATGCAGGACAAGGCGCGCCAGGCGCAGAAGCTGATCGGCTACCTGCCGGAGAACGCTCCCAGCTACGGAGAAATGACGGTCGAGGGCTTTCTCGCCTTCGTCGCGTCCATCCGCGACTACAGCGGACGGGAAAAACGTCGGCGCATCGACAGCGCCATGGACTGCATGGAGCTGCGGGATGAGCGCAGGAGCATCATCGAAACCCTGTCCAAGGGCTTCAAGCGTCGCGTCGCGCTGGCCCAGGCGATCCTCCACGATCCCGAGCTGCTCCTGCTCGACGAGCCCACCGACGGCCTCGACCCGAATCAGAAGCACCAGGTCCGGCAACTGGTGAAGAACCTCTCGGAAAGCAAGATCGTGGTGATTTCCACGCACATCCTTGAGGAAGTCTCGTTCATGTGCAGCCGCGCCCTGGTGATCAACGGCGGCCGCCTGCTGGCCGACAACACCCCGGGCGAACTCAGGACCCGCAGCCGCTACCACCATGCCGTCAGCCTCAGCATCGAAGCACCGGTAGACCCGCTGGCCATCGCCATGCTCCCCGGCGTCGCCGGTATCGAAGGACGCCCCGACCGGGCCGGCACCCTGACCATCCTGGCCCGCCCCGGCGCGCAGATCCTTCCCGCGCTCAACCGCCTGATCCACGGCAACGGCTGGCGGGTATCCGGGTTGCGTACCGAACACGGCCAACTGGAAGAAGTGTTCCGCCAACTGACCCGAGAAACCCCCGCATGACCGCCATCGGCACCATTTTCAGACGCGAGCTGGGCAGCTATTTCGCCACGCCGCTCGCCTATGTGTTCACCCTGATCTTCCTCGTCCTCTCCGGCGTGGCCACCTTCTACCTGGGCGACTTCTTCGAGCGCGGCCAGGCCGACCTGGCGCCGTTCTTTTCCAGCCTGCCCTGGCTCTACCTCCTGCTGATCCCCGCGCTGGCCATGCGCCTGTGGGCCGAGGAGCGCAAGTCCGGCTCCATCGAGATGCTGATGACCCTGCCCGTCTCCCGCGCCACCCTGGTCACCGGCAAGTTCCTGGCGGCCTGGTTCTGCGCCGGGCTGGCGTTGCTGCTGACCTTCCCGATGCCGCTGACGGTGAACTACCTCGGCTCGCCCGACAACGGCGCGATCATCGCCGGCTACCTGGCCGGCTGGCTGCTGTCCGGCGGCTACCTGGCCATCGGATCCTGCATGTCGGCGCTGGCGAAGAATCAGATCATCGCCTTTGCCCTGACCGTTCTCGTCTGCCTGCTGTTCGTCGGCGCCGGCACTCCCCACGTGCAACAGGCGCTCTCCGGCTGGCTTCCGCAATGGTTGCTGGACGGCATTGCCTCGCTGAGCGTGCTGGTCCGTTTCGAGGCGCTCGGCCGGGGCGTGCTCGACGTCCGCGACCTGGCCTACTTCTTCAGCCTGATCGTCGCCTGGCTGGTCGCCACCACCATCATCATCGACCTGAAAAAGGCGGCGTAGGAAACACCCATGAAACGAACCCTGTACTCGGGCGTCGGCCTGCTGCTGGTCGGCCTGCTGTTCCTCGCTTTCAACCTGCTGTCCAGCCTGCTGCTGCGCGACCAGCAGTTCGACCTCACCCAGCAGAAGCTCTACACCTTCAGCGCCGGCACCCAGGAAGTCCTCGACAGCCTCGACGAACCGCTCAACCTCTACCTGTTCTTTTCGAAAAGCCGCGCCAGTGACCTACCCGCCCTGCGCAACTACGCCCGCCGCGTCGAGGAAGTGCTGGACCTCTATGCACGGCGGAGCCATGGCAATGTCCGATTGTTCGTGATCGATCCCCTGCCATTCTCCGACGACGAGGACCGTGCCGCGCGCTTCGGCCTGCAGGCGCCGCCCATCGGCCCGAATGGCGAAGCCATCTACTTTGGCCTGGCGGCCACCAACCCGACCGACGGCCTCCAGGTGATCCCGTTCTTCTCGCCGGAAGAAGAGCCGCTTCTGGAATACGATCTCAGCCGCCTGGTCCAGGCACTCGCACAGCGGGAACGCACGGTAGTCGGCCTGATGAGCTCGCTGCCGATGACCGGGCAGGCGCCCACCGACGGGCAGCCGGGCAGCAGGCCCTGGGCGATGATGGACAAGCTCTACCAACAGTTCGACATCCGCACCCTGGGGCTCGCTTCGACGGAAATCCCCGCCGAAGTCTCGGTGTTGATGCTGGTGCACCCCAGGCAATTGTCCGAACAGACCCAATACGCCATCGACCAGTTCGTCCTGCGCGGCGGCAAGCTGCTGGCCTTCGTCGATCCTCTGAGTCTCGCCGATGCGGACGGCGGGAAAGGCTCCGACCTGGCCCCGTTGCTGCGTTCCTGGGGCGTCCAGTTGCGGCCGGATACCCTGCTGGCGGATGCCTCGTTCGCCATGATCAAACCCAACGCCGAACGTCGCCCGGAGCGCAATCCGACCTGGCTGCACCTCCCCGGCGACACGTTCCCCCACGACAACGTGCTGACCACCGGCCTGGAAAGCCTCAACCTCGCCAGCGTCGGCCTGCTCGAACCTCTCGGCGGAGCCTCGACGCGCTTCATTCCGTTGCTGCACAGCTCGGCGCACAGCATGCCGCTGTCGCTGGAGCGCTTCCGCCAATCCTCGACGGAGCAGCTCAACGCCACCCTGGTCCCGACCGGAGAACGCTACGTGCTGGCCGCCAAGGTCGAGGGGCCGGCGACGAGTGCCTTCCCCGCGGACCGCGGGAAGCAAGGCGAAGGCCTGAGCGACAGCGCGAACATCCATGTGCTGTTGGTCGCCGATACGGACCTGCTGAGCAATCCGCTCTGGCTCCAGGAACAGCCCGGCCACAACGAGCCGCAGGTATGGGCGGACAACGACCTGTTCGTCGGCAATGCCCTCGACTATCTCTCCGGTTCGGACGCGCTGATCGACCTACGCTCGCGAGGCCATACGAAGCGCCCGTTCACCCGCGTGGAAGCGCTCCGACGCGAAGCCGGGATGCGCGCCCAGGAACAGCTCAACGCGCTGCAGCAGAGCCTCAACGATACCGACAAGAACCTGCGGGCCCTGCAGCAATCGATGGACGACGGCGGCCAGGAGGTGACTCCGGAAATGGAAGCGACGCTGCGCCGCTTCATCGATGACAAATTGCGCATCCGCCAGCAACTGCGTCAATTGCAGTTCCAACTGAATGCCGATGTCGAGCGCCTGGCGGAACAGGTGAAACTGGCCAATACGGTCCTGCTGCCGGCGCTCCTCACCCTGCTCCTCCTGCTGCATTGGACCTGGCGCAGCATGCGCCGGAGGAGGGGCTGACATGCGCCTGGGTAGCATAGCGGGACTCGCTCTCGCCCTGGCGCTGTTCGCCGGAACCTTGGGCTGGCTCCACGAACGGCAGCAACCACCCGCGCAACCGCCTGCGAGCCGCGCCTGGCTGCCAGGGCTGAAACCGCACCAGGTGACCGCGCTGTGCATCGCCACCCCCGGCCAACCGACGATCCGTGCCAGGCGCGATGGCAAGGACTGGACGCTCGCCAGCAAGGACGGCTATCCCGCCTCGGGGGAAACCATCCGGCAGCTGTTGCGCAGCCTGGCCGACGCGCGCCTGCTGGAGGAAAAGAGCGCCTCGCCGGAAAACCGCGAGCGCATGGGACTCTCCGACCAGGGCAAGGGCCAGGCCAGCCGGATCACCCTGGAGCGCGGCGACGCGCCGCCGCTGGTTCTGTTGCTGGGCAAGCGCACCTCGCAGGGCGGGCAGTTGGTCAGGCAGGCCGACGATGAGCGGGCCTGGCTGATCGACCGAACGGTCGGCCTGCCGGTCAACGACCTGGCCCTGCTCGACCCTCGGTTGACCGACCTGCCATTCGAACAGTTGCGCGAGCTGACCCTGTCCTATGGCAACGGTGTACGGCTGAACATTTCCCGAGCCAGCGAAAAGGACGATGGCATCCGCCTGCGACAGTTCCCATCCAGGCCACAGTTGATGGGCGAGGCGGAAGCCGAGCAGGCCGCACGCCTGTTCGCTGCGCTCAGGCTGCTGGAGGTCGCGCCGGCCAAGGCCTCGCGGCAAAAACCGCTGCTGACCTTCACGCTCAAGAGTTTCGCCGGCGGCACGCTGCAGGGCCAGCTTCTGGAACTGGAGCGCCAGTACTGGTTGCAACTGACCGACAGCAAGGGCTTCGCCGACGGGCAGGTCTCAGCCATCAAGGGTTGGCGCTACCGCGTGGAGGGTCTGAGTCCGGATACCGCTCCCGCGCCCCAGCTACCCAAGGCATCGCCGGTGAAGAAAAGCAAGCCGGCCAAGCCCTCGTCGCCCAAGTGCTGAGCGCTCTCGCCAGGCGCCGCTCGCAGCCGGCGAAATAGAGCCCCGCGGGATGCTGGGCAGGACCGGCCGAGTTTGCTAGAGTAGCGCCTCCTTCACGAGCCCTCGGCTCGTCGATGCAGAATTCCTAAGGCAGGCGCGGCTTATCAGAAGTAAGCCAACCCCACCCCAGAAAAGCCGGCCACAAGCCGGCTTTTTTAATGCCTCCGCACAACCCCAGCCAACCGCCGTTCGCTAGACCTCCAGAAGCTTGCGGAACAGCCCGGCAAGTGTCGCCTGGCGCTCGAAGCCGATACCAGGCGATTGTGGCAACCCCGCCAGTCCCGAGGAAAACGGCAGGGCACCGGCGAAATCGTCGAATGGCCGGAAAGCCGACGGCGTAGCCTCGGCCCAGCCCAGGCGCAGGGCCGCCACCAAGTGCAGGCTGAACAGGTAGCCGGCGTGCGGGCGGAAGGCCGCGCGCGGCCAACCCCGGGCGCACAGGTAGTCGAGTATCGCCAGGTAGCCCGGCAGGCCATAGCAATGCACGGGGTCGAAGACCAGCACGTCGCGCTCCCGCCGCAAGCCGCCGTAGAGGTCCAGCAGGCGAGCCTCGGCCAGGGAGAACAAGGCCTCGCCGGCACCGATGGGCCCCGGATAGATATCCGCCACTTCGGCCTGGGTAGGGAAATCGTGGGGGTCGCAGATGTCCTCGAACCACCACAACCCCAGCGGCGCCAGGGCTTTCGCTGCGTCGACGGCGCCCCCCGCGTCGTAGCGGTTCATCGCGTCGACCGCCAGCCGCGAAGCGTCGCCGAGAACCCGCAGCGCCCTGTCGATACGGCGCCGGTCCTGGTCCAGCCCGGCCGCGCCGATCTTGATCTTGGCGTGGGTGTAGCCGAGATCGACGAAGCGCCGCAGCTCCTCCTCCAGGCGTCCCAGGTCGTCGTGCGGATAGGGGTAGCCGCCGCCGGCGTAGACCGGTACGCGCTGCGGATAGTCTTCCGCCAGCCCCAGGCGTCGCGCCAGGAAGCGATGCAGCGGCAGGCCGGCGGCCTTGGCCGCGGCATCCCACAGGGCCATGTCCAGGGCGCCCACCGCGACGCAGCGTTCGCCGTGGCCGCCGGGCTTCTCGTCGCGCATCATCAGGTCCCAGGCACGCAACGGATCGATGCCACTGCCGTCGTCGCTCGCCAGGCTGTCCGCCGGAGCCCCCAGCAGGCGCGGGGCGAAACGCTCGCGGATCAGCCCGCCCTGGGCGTAGCGCCCTACCGAGGCGTGGCCGTAGCCGACCACACGCCGACCGTCACGCACGGCATCGGTGAGCACCGCCACCAGGCTGGTGCTCAAACCACCGGTGGCAGCCGCCACGCCGGCGTAACGGGAAAGGGGAATACTGCGTTCCCGGACCTCCTGGATGCGCATCGCCTGTCGGCTCCTCCTCGCTGGACCTCTCTCCACCTTAGCCAAGGCCGCCGCCATGGTCGTCCCGATCGGTCGTAGCGACCTTCCGCCGATTTGCCCGGCCCCCGCCCCTCTGCTAGTGTCGCGGGGTTTTGTACACCTCGCCGAGACTCCCCCGATGGCCCGCAAGAAAACCCTCGATTTCGAACAGTCCCTCACCGAGCTGCAAACCCTGGTGGAACGCCTGGAAAGCGGCGAGCTGTCGCTGGAAGAGTCGCTGGGCGCCTTCGAGCAGGGCATCCGCCTGACCCGCGAATGCCAGACGTCGCTGAGCCAGGCCGAACAGAAGGTACAGATCCTCCTCGAACGCGACGGCGAGCTCAGCGAAGCGCCGTTCGATGCGGAAGGCGACGAGGCATGATCGCGGCCTACCAGGCGCGCTGCCAGGCGCGCGTCGATGCCGCCCTGGACGCCCTGTTCGTCGCTCCCCGCGAAGAACTGCAACGCCTCTACGAGGCCATGCGCTACAGCGTGATGAACGGTGGCAAGCGGGTTCGCCCGCTGCTCGCCTACGCCGCCTGCGAGGCCCTCGGCGGTGCGCCGCAGCGCGCCGACGCCGCGGCCTGCGCGGTGGAGCTGATCCATGCCTACTCGCTGGTCCACGACGACCTGCCGGCAATGGACGACGACGACCTGCGCCGTGGCCAGCCGACCACCCACCGGGCCTTCGACGAGGCCACCGCGATCCTCGCCGCCGACGGCTTGCAGGCGCTGGCCTTCGAAGTGCTCGCCGACACCCGGCGCAATCCGCAGGAACATGCCGTCTGTCTGGAAATGCTCACCCGCCTGGCGCGCGCCGCAGGCTCCGCCGGCATGGTCGGCGGCCAGGCGATCGACCTCGGCTCGGTCGGCGTAGCCCTCGACCAGGCGGCCCTGGAAGTCATGCACCGGCACAAGACCGGCGCGCTGATCGAAGCCAGCGTGCGCCTCGGCGCCCTCGCCAGCGGTCGCGCCGAGCCCGCCGCGCTGGCCGCCCTGGAGCGCTACGCCGAGGCGATCGGCCTGGCCTTCCAGGTGCAGGACGACATCCTCGACGTGGAAAGCGACACCGCCACCCTCGGCAAGACCCAGGGCAAGGACCAGGCGCACAACAAGCCGACCTATCCCGCCCTGCTCGGCCTGGAGGCCGCCAAAGGCTATGCCCTGGAGCTGCGCGACCAGGCCCTGGCCGCCCTCGACGGTTTTCCGCCGAGCGCCGACCCGCTGCGCCAACTGGCCCGCTACATCGTCGAGCGACGCAACTGACCGACGGGTCGTCGGAAGTCCCCGGCAAAGGTAGGGGCTCCCTTGCTTGGGCGCGGCCGGTGCATCAGGTAAACTGCTGGCCTCTCCGGATTGCATAACGACAGCCTGATGCCCAAGACGCTCCATGAGATTCCCCGCGAGCGCCCCGCCACGCCCCTGCTCGACCGCGCCTCTTCGCCGGCCGAACTGCGCCGGCTGGGCGAGGCGGACCTGGAAACCCTGGCCGACGAGCTGCGCCAGTACCTGCTGTATACCGTCGGCCAGACCGGCGGTCATTTCGGCGCCGGCCTCGGCGTGGTCGAGCTGACCATCGCCCTGCACTACGTCTTCGACACTCCGGACGACCGCCTGGTCTGGGACGTCGGCCACCAGGCCTATCCGCACAAGATCCTCACCGAACGCCGCGAGCTGATGGGCACCCTGCGCCAGAAGAACGGCCTGGCGGCCTTCCCGCGCCGCGCAGAGAGCGAGTACGACACCTTCGGCGTCGGCCACTCCAGCACCTCCATCAGCGCCGCCCTGGGCATGGCCATCGCCGCCCGCCTGCAAGGCAAGGAGCGCAAGTCGGTGGCCGTGATCGGCGACGGTGCGCTGACCGCCGGCATGGCCTTCGAGGCACTCAACCACGCCTCGGAAGTCGATGCCGACATGCTGGTGATCCTCAACGACAACGACATGTCGATCTCGCACAACGTCGGCGGGCTCTCCAACTACCTGGCGAAGATCCTCTCCAGCCGCACCTATAGCAGCATGCGCGAGGGCAGCAAGAAGGTACTCTCGCGCCTGCCCGGGGCCTGGGAGATCGCCCGGCGCACCGAGGAATACGCCAAGGGCATGCTGGTCCCCGGCACCCTGTTCGAGGAACTCGGCTGGAACTACATCGGCCCGATCGACGGCCACGACCTGCCGACCCTGGTGGCTACCCTGCGCAACATGCGCGACATGAAGGGCCCGCAGTTCCTCCATGTGGTGACCAAGAAAGGCAAGGGCTTCGCCCCGGCCGAACTGGATCCGATCGGCTACCACGCGATCACCAAGCTGGAAGCTCCCGGCAGTGCGCCGAAGAAGACCGGCGGACCCAAGTATTCCAGCGTCTTCGGCCAGTGGCTGTGCGACATGGCCGCCCAGGACGCGCGCCTGCTCGGCATCACCCCGGCGATGAAGGAAGGTTCCGACCTGGTGGCCTTCAGCGAACGCTACCCGGAACGCTACTTCGACGTCGCCATCGCCGAACAGCATGCCGTGACCCTGGCCGCCGGCATGGCCTGCGAGGGCATGAAGCCGGTGGTGGCGATCTACTCGACCTTCCTCCAGCGCGCCTACGACCAGTTGATCCATGACGTCGCCGTGCAGCACCTCGACGTGCTGTTCGCCATCGACCGCGCCGGCCTGGTCGGCGAGGACGGCCCGACCCACGCCGGCAGCTTCGACATCTCCTACCTGCGCTGCATCCCCGGCATGCTGGTGATGACCCCCAGCGACGAGGACGAGCTGCGCAAGCTGCTCACCACCGGCTATCTGTTCGATGGCCCGGCCGCGGTGCGCTATCCACGCGGCAGCGGCCCCAACCATCCGATCGATCCGGACCTGCAACCGGTGGAGATCGGCAAGGGCGTGGTCCGTCGGCGCGGCGGCAGGGTCGCACTGCTGGTCTTCGGCGTGCAGTTGGCGGAGGCGATGAAGGTTGCCGAAAGCCTCGACGCCACAGTCGTCGACATGCGTTTCGTCAAACCCCTCGACGAAGCCCTGGTACGCGAATTGGCGGGCAGCCACGAACTGCTGGTGACCATCGAGGAAAACGCCGTGATGGGCGGCGCCGGCTCGGCGGTCGGCGAGTTCCTCGCCAGCGAGGGCCTCGAAGTCCCGCTGCTGCAACTGGGCCTGCCCGACTACTACGTCGAACACGCCAAGCCCAGCGAGATGCTCGCCGAATGCGGCCTGGATGCCGCGGGCATCGAAAAGGCGGTACGCCAGCGTCTCGACCGGCAGTAGCGCCAAACCCAGCGACAACGGCGGATAACCGCGTTGCGGTTATTCGCCCTACCCCCCAATTGCCCGTAGGACGAATAACGCCACCGGCGTTATCCGCCGGTACAGCGCGATACCGGCAAGCGTTCAGCGCGCCCCGGCGAGCGAGCGGCAGAGTTTCTCGGTCGCCGCCAGCATGGCGAAGCTCGGCCGCTCGAGGTTCTTGTCTTCGATCCGGTACAGCTGTCCGCGCCGCGTCGCCGCCAGCGCCGGCCATTGCCGCCAGAGTTCGAGCTGGGCGTGACTGCCGGCGACGATGACCGCCGGGTCCCGCGCCAGAACCGCCTCGACGCTGACCTGCGGCGCCGGCTGCGGCAGGTCGCCGAACAGGTTCTCGGCACCGCAGACGCGCAGCGCATCGCTGATCACCTGGCGTCCGCCAATGGTGTACAGCGGCCGGTCCCAGACCTGGTAGAACACCTTCAGCGGCTTGTCCCGCCGGTAGCGCTCGGCCAGGCGCCGCATGCCTTCGCGGAACCTGGTCGACAGCCGCTGGCCGGCCTCGGCCTCGCCCAATGCCTCGCCCAGCGCAGCCAGTTGCAGGGCCAGTTCGTCGAGGCTGTGCGGTTCGGCGATGAAGAGGGCGATGCCGAAGTCCCGCAGACGCTGCAACTGCGCCTCGGGCACGCTGCCGGGCCAGACCAGGATCAGATCGGGCTGCAGTTCCAGCAGGCGTTCGAGATTGACCTGGCCGTAGCGGCCGACGGAAGGCAGGTCGCCAATCGCCGCCGGACGCTCGCCGCCATCCAGCACGCCGACCAGGCGGCGCGCTGCGCCGAGTTCGAGGACGCTGTCGGTCAGCGAAGGCGCCAGGCTGACCACCCGCTGCGCCGCCCCGGCGGAAAGGCTGAGGAGCAGGCAGGCGAGCAGCCAGAACGAGCGCATCAACCGAGTTGACGCGGAATACGGTAGAGCCAGAACAGCACCAGGCTGGTGACCCCGAGCAGGATCAGCGCAACGCCGTTGAGCCCAGCGAACACACCCGGCACGCCGATCCAGGCCGGCAGGCTGGCGCCGAACAGGGCCTTGCGGCGCACCTGCGCCAGACGGGTCCAGGCGGCGGCTTCCTCCGCCGTATCCAGCGCTTTCTGGGTGGCGATGAGACCACGCTTGTAGGCACCGAACAGCGGCAGGTTGACGAACATCGACAGCAGCGCGGCGATGAACAGCGGCATCGCCAGGCCATGGGGAAGGGGTTGCAGTTCGCCGAGGAAGAACTCGACCAGGATCAGCGGCAACAGCGCCAACGCCAGTTGCAACCACCAGGCACGTCCCAGCGCGCCGCGGGCTTGCTGGCGACTCACGTGGTTTCCGCCTCGCCCTGGTGCAGGCTGCCGAGCATGTGCCCGAGCTTGCCGGCCTTGGTCGCCAGGTAGCGCCTGTTGTGCTTGTTCAGGCCCCTTTGCAGCGGCACGCGCTCCGCCACGGTGATGGCGTAGCTTTCCAGCGCCTTGACCTTGCGCGGATTGTTGGTCATCAGGCGCAGGGAGGAGACGCCCAGGTGCGCGAGCATCGGCTGGCACATGGCGTAGTCGCGCTGGTCAGCGCCGAAACCCAGTTGCAGGTTCGCCTCGACGGTATCGGCGCCGGCATCTTGCAGCTCGTAGGCGCGGATCTTGTTCAGCAGGCCGATGCCGCGACCTTCCTGGCGCAGGTAGAGGAGCACGCCGCGGCCCTCCTCGGCGATGGCGGCAAGCGCGCCTTCCAGCTGGAAACCGCAATCGCAGCGCAGGCTGAACAGCGCGTCGCCGGTCAGGCATTCGGAATGCAGGCGGCCAAGCACCGGCGCGCCATCGGCAATGTCGCCCATGCTCAGGGCTACATGTTCCTTGCCGCTCTCCTCGTCGAGGAAGCCATGCATGGTGAATTCGCCGAAGGGAGTCGGCAGTTTGGAGGCGGCGACGAACACGACGGACACCGGGGAACTCCTAGGGAAACGGAAGTCCGCCATTGTACCAGCAGCGTCCGGCGCCCGGTCAGCTCGAAATGCCGCAAATACCTATCGAGATGGACGATGAATAGAACCCGGGGTTATGAGCGAGCGACATTCAATGCTTGGCCTCGATAAGCAGCATCCCCTGTTCCTCGCGCCAACGCACCCGGTTGAGGAAACTCATGCCGAGCAGGGCTTCGGTCGGATAGCCACCCTCGATCACCGCCGCCTCGACGCCCAGCAACTCGATACCGCCGATCTTCACCCGGTCCAGGGTCACCCGCCAGCCGCGCGAGGTGCCGCTGGCGGTGGAGGCGACCATCGGCTTGCCGTCCACCCGGTAATCGATACCCAGGCGGCGCGCCTCGTTCTCGTTCATGGCGATGCTGGTAGCGCCGGTATCCACCAGGAACTGCATGTTCTGCCCGTTCACCGAGCCAGCCACCCAATAGTGCCCGCCCGTACCGCGGGCGATGCTGAAGCTTTGCCGCTGCGGCGCCGAATAGCCTGCCTCGTTGTATTCGCGGCTCAGTTCGTAGGTGCGCTCGACGCCGTCGATCCGCAGCACCGCCTTGCGGCTGTCGGCGCTGACCACCTGGACGCCCTGCGGGCCGGTCTGGCCGACCCTGACCAGCTTGCGCTGGCCATCGACGTTGAGTACCGCCGCGCCGGGGAACAGGCCGACCACGAACACCTGGGGCGCGGCCAGCGAGGACAACGCGAGAACGCTGGAAAACAGGGCGACGCACAGCCGCAGCATGATCACTCCTTGGGTGGCAGGATTGCCTTCAACGGCGCATAGGGCCAGTTCCAGCGGGCGAAGATCCGCTCCAGCTCGCCGCTGGCATGCAACTGCCGCATGCGCCGGTCGAACAGCGCCAGCAGCTCACGGCCCCTGGGGGAATCGGAGAAGCCAAGATACAGCGGCAAGCGAGTGACGTCGGTGATGCGGTACTCAGCCGCCAGCGCTCCGGCCCCTGCGAGCATTTCCTCCAGTTCCGGACGCGAATCGATGAAATAGTCGACCCGGTGGTTGAGCAGCATCGGCAGCGCCGAGGTGCGGCGCTGCAACTCGCTGTGCGGGGTCAGGGTAGGGAAATAGCGGGCGAAGGCGTAGCCACGCATCCATGACAGGCGGAACCGGCTCAGGCCCTCCAGTGGCGGCGGCGGATTGTCTTTCAGGGAAAGCACGGCGATCGGATCGACGTCATAGGGCCAGCGAGGGTAAAGCGCTTCGTCGATTTCCCCGCGGTAGGCGCCGACCCAGGCGTCGGCCTCGCCGCGCAGGACCAGGCCGACCGCCCGGGTATAGGGCTCGTTGGCGATCCGCAGGCGTACCCCGGCCGGCTCGTAGACGGCCCGCAGCAGGTCCCAGGCCACCCCGCGACCGTCCTCCTGGGTGTAGCGCGTCCAGGTTTCGCTGACCACGCGGATCTCGCCCACGGAGGGTTCGGCGGAAGCGACGCCGGGCAGCAGCCACAGGCAGCAGAACAGGACGAGCAGACGCATGGGAGGCCTCAGACCAGCCAGTGTACCCATCCCCAGACTAGACCCTGCATGACCAGCCAGGCGAATACCCCGGCCAGGACGTCGTCGAGCATGATCCCGACGCCGCCGTGCACGTTGCGGTCCACCCAACTGATCGGCCAGGGTTTGAGAATATCCACGATGCGGAACACGACGAAGCCGATCAGCAGCCACCACCAGCCCTCCGGCACCAGCCAGAGGGTTATCCACATGCCGACCATCTCGTCCCAGACGATGCCTTCGTGGTCGTGCACGCGCAGGTCGTCGGCGACCTTGCCGCACAGCCAGAAGCCGAACAGCATGGTCACTCCCAGCATCAGCCAGTAGCCCCAGTCCGGCAGCATCTGCCACAGCGGGATGAACGGGATGGCCACCAGCGACCCCCAGGTGCCCGGCGCCTTGGGCAGGGTGCCGGAGCCGAAGCCGAAGGCGAGGAAATGCCAGGGATTGCGCCAGACCGACGGCGGCACCGGCTGCGCCGGCGCCTGATCAGGATGCTCAGTCACGTTGGGTTCCGAAATGTTGGTAGCCGGCCACGGCCGGTATGAGTTCCTTTCCGTCGGCGTCGAGCAGGTGCACCCCCTGCCCCGCCTCGACCCGGCCGATGACGGCCATGGCCGGCCACGCGGCGCGAATCTCGCCAAGGTACGCAGACGGCAGGGTGAAGACCAGCACGTAGTCGTCGCCGGCGGCCAGTTGCTGGCGCAAGGCTTCCTCGCCGGCGAGCAGGCCGCTCAACGCGGCGCTTGCCTGCAAGCGCTGGCATTCGACCAGCAGGGCGACGCCGGAAGCGCGGGCGATATGCCCGCAGTCGGCGAGCAGCCCGTCGGAGATGTCCAGGGCGGCGCTGGCCTTGCCGCGCAGGGCGAGGCCCAGACCGAATTGCGGGGCCGGCGTCCAGTAGCGCGCCAGCAGCGGTTCGGCCACCTCGGCGGGCGCCGATCTTCGCTCCAGCACCAGTTCCAGCGCCGCTCCAGCCTCGCCGAGCGGGCCCCCGACGCAGAGCAGGTCGCCCGGGCGCGCACCGGCGCGGGTCAGCGCCTGGCCGGCCGGCACCCTGCCGAATACGGTCAGGGTCATGCTCAGCGGGCCGCGCGTGGTGTCGCCGCCGACCAGGGCCAGGCCGCACTGCCGGGCCATGGCGTCGAGGCCGCGGGCGAAGCCCTGCAACCACTCGGCGTCGGCCTTCGGCAAGGTCAGGGCCAGGGTGAAGGCCAGGGGCGCGGCGCCCATCGCCGCCAGGTCGCTGGCGGAGACCGCCAGGGCGCGCTGGGCAAGAAGGAAAGGGTCGCAACCGGCGGGAAAATGCACACCTTCCACCAGGGTGTCGGTGGAGACCGCCAGCTGTTCGCCGGCAGGCGGCGCCAGCAGGGCACAGTCGTCGCCGATGCCGAGGGCCACCTCCGTCGCCGGCGCCGCGCAGGCGGCCGCGGCGAAGAAGCGGCGGATCAGCTCGAACTCACCCATGACGCCGCCGGCGCGGGATCAGCGCTTGCCGCCGCGCAGCTCGGCGGCGCGCAGGCGCGGCGCCAGCTTGTCGAGCACGCCGTTGACGAACTTGTGGCCGTCGGTGGCGCCGAAGGTCTTGGCCAGCTCGATGCCCTCGTTGATCACTACCTTGTAGGGCACGTCGATGCGGTTGCGCAGCTCGTAGGTGGACAGCCGCAGGATGGCCAGCTCGACCGGGTCGATCTCGGCCAGCGGGCGGTCCAGGCAGGGCTCGAAGGTGGAGTCCAGCTCGCTCTTCTGTCGCGGCACGCCGTGCAGGATCTCGTGGAAGTAGGCGCCGTCGACCTCGGAGAAGTCGTTGTCGGTGCGGAACTGCGCCTCGATCTCGTGCAGGGGCTGGCCGGCGATCTGCCAGGAGTACAGGGCCTGGACGGCCAGGCTGCGGGCCTTGCGGCGAGCGGCGGTCTTGCCTTTCGGCGGCTTGGCTGCCGGGTTGCCGCTGTCTTGATTGCTCACTTGGCCTCCAACTGCGCCAGCAGGCTGACCATTTCCAGGGCCGACAGCGCGGCTTCGGCGCCCTTGTTGCCGGCCTTGGTGCCGGAGCGCTCGATGGCCTGCTCGATGGAGTCGACGGTGAGGACGCCGAAGGCGACCGGGATGCCGAACTGCAGGGACACCTGGGCCAGGCCCTTGGTGCACTCGCCGGCCACGTATTCGAAGTGCGGGGTGCCGCCACGGATCACCGCGCCGAGGGCGATGATGGCGTCGAAGCCGCCTTGCTGGGCGACCTTCTGGGTCACCAGCGGGATCTCGAAGGCACCCGGGGCGCGGATGATGGTGATCTCGCTTTCAGCCACGCCGTGGCGGACCAGGGCGTCGACGGCGCCGCTGACCAGGCTTTCCACGACGAAGCTGTTGAAGCGGCCGACCACCAGGGCGTAGCGGCCTTTGGGAGCAATGAAGGTACCTTCGATGGTCTTCAGGGTCATGAGCAGGTCTCATCTGTTAAAGAGCCGGGGCGCCGTTGCGCCCCGAGCGAAAAGGGTCGAAAGGTCGGTCCAGCATAGCGCCCGCCGCGATCTTGCACGCGGCGGGCGGGACAGGCCTTATTCGGCGGGCAGGTATTCTACAACTTCCAGGTCGAAACCGGATATCGCATTGAAGCGCATCGGCGCACTCAGCAGGCGCATCTTGCGCACGCCGAGGTCGCGCAGGATCTGCGAGCCGGCACCGACGGTGCTGTAGGTGGTGGTGGCCTTGGGCGCCGGGGCCGGCGCCGAAGCGATCTCGCGGACATGGGCGAGCAGGTCGTCGCCGCCGATCTGGTGGCCGAGCAGCAGCACCACGCCGCTGCCCGCCTCGGCGACCTTGGTCATCGCCGCGCGCAGGCTCCAGCGGCCCGGCTGGTTGACCTGCAGCAGGTCGCGCAGCGGGTCCATGTTGTGCACGCGGACCAGGGTCGGCTCTTCCGCGCAGACCTTGCCGAGGGTCAGCGCCAGGTGCACGTCGCCCTCCACCGAGTCGCGGTAGGTGATCAGGTTGAAGTGGCCCAGTTCGCTGTCCAGCGGCTGCTCGGCGATGCGCTCGACGGTGCGCTCGTGGATCAGCCGGTAGTGGATCAGGTCGGCGATGGTGCCGATCTTGATCCCGTGCTCGGCGGCGAACGCCTCCAGTTCGGGCCGGCGAGCCATGCTGCCGTCGTCGTTCATCACCTCGCAGATCACCCCGGACGGTTCGAACCCGGCCATCCGCGCCAGGTCGCAGGCCGCCTCGGTGTGCCCGGCGCGAGCCAGGGTACCGCCTGGCTGGGCCATCAGCGGGAAGATGTGGCCGGGGCTGACGATGTCGGCGGCCACGGCGTTCTTCGCCGCCGCAGCCTGCACGGTGCGGGCGCGGTCCGCGGCGGAGATGCCGGTGGTGACGCCCTCGGCGGCCTCGATGGAGACAGTGAACTTGGTGCCGAAGCCGGAGCCATTGCGCTGCACCATCAGCGGCAGGCCGAGGCGCTCGCAACGCTCGCGGGTCATCGGCATGCAGACCAGGCCGCGGGCATGCTTGACCATGAAGTTGATGTCTTCGGTGCGGACGCATTCGGCGGCCATGATCAGGTCGCCTTCGTTCTCGCGGTCCTCGTCATCCATCAGGATGACCATCTTGCCTTGGCGGATGTCTTCGATCAGTTCGTCGATCGTGTTGAGTGCCATGGGCACCCCCTTATGCAATTCGTGGGTTACTTGAGAAAACCGTTCTCGGCGAGAAACGCTTCGCTGATGCCGGAGGCGCTGGGCTCGGCGGCCTTGTCGCCAAGCAGCAGGCGCTCCAGGTAACGGGCCAGCAGGTCGACCTCGAGGTTGACCCGGCGTCCGGGCTGGTACTCGGCCATGATGGTTTCGCTGAGCGTATGCGGGACGATGGTCAGCTCGAACTCCGCGCCGTTCACCGCGTTCACCGTGAGGCTGGTGCCGTCGACGGTGATCGAGCCCTTGTGCGCGATGTACCTGGCCAGTTCGCGCGGGGCGCGTACGGTGAACTGGATGGCGCGGGCGTTCTCCTCGCGCTTGAGCACCTCGCCGACGCCGTCGACGTGGCCGCTCACCAGGTGTCCGCCGAGGCGGGTGGTCGGCGTCAGGGCCTTTTCCAGGTTCACCCGGCTGCCCACCTTCAGGTGCTGGAAGGCGGTGCGCGCCAGGCTCTCGCGGCTGACGTCGGCCCAGAAGCCATCGCCGGGCAGTTCCACCGCGGTCAGGCAGACGCCGTTGACCGCGATGCTGTCGCCAAGCTTGACGTCGCCCAGGTCGAGCTTGCCGGTGGCGATGTAGACCCGCAGGTCGCCGCCCTTGGGCGTCATCGCGCGGACGCTGCCGATCGATTCGATTATGCCGGTGAACATGCGACCTCCCGTTTTTCCGCCGCACAGGCGCGCAGCATGGCCGGCGCGACGCCGAGCGGCCTGCGTGCCATAGCGCGGGTATTCCAAGATGAAGACATATGACGAACTCCTGTTTCGTGAAAAACAGGGCTTTTTGGATCGAAGGGGATCTTGCGGGCGCACAGGGTACGCCCAGGCAGGCAATCCCGTTCTCTCTTTATCCGGACTATGACCGTCGGCCCCGGAATCGCACCGGGTCTGCTGACCTTGTCGTCCGGCGGTGGCCGGTCCGGCAAGCGCTCGCGGGCTAGGCGCCTTGCGCGCCATTACCGCCGGTGGGGACTTTCACCCCGCCCTGAGAACGTTACGGCCATCGAGATGGCCGTGTGGCGTTTTACCACAGTTGCGCCGCTTGTGCATCGTCCGCCGCGTCGCCGCGCAGCGAAGTTCAAGCGTCCCGCGGATGGGGCCGCGCGGTGACCAGCCAGTCGTCGCCCACCGCGCGGATGTCGTCGATCCGCAACTGCGCCGCATCGGCCATCCGCGCCAGCGGCCAATCGAGCAAAGGACGGGCGCTGGAGCCGAGGAACTTCGGCGCGACGAACAGCCGGTACTCATCCACCAGCCCCAGCCGGGCGAAGGCGCCGGCCAGGCGGGGGCCGGCCTCCACCAGCACTTCGTTGGCGCCGCGCGCCGCCAGTTCCACGAGCAGCTTGTGCAGGTCGACATGCCCCTCGGCGGAGGGCAGCGCCAGCAGTTCGTGACCGGCGTCCTGGAAGCGTTCGCGCGCCGAGGCGGCGGCGCAGGTCGCCACCAGTGCCGGACCGGCCTGGTAGAACGCCGATTCCAGCGGCACCCGCAGGCGCCCGTCGACCAGCACCCGCAACGGCTGGCGAGCCGCGGCGAGCGCGGTAAGCTCGGCGTTCAGGCCCAGTTCGTCGGGGCGAACGTTGAGCCGCGCATCGTCCGCCAGCAGCGTATCGGCGCCGGACAGCACCACGCTGGAGCGAGCGCGCAAGCGCTGCACCGCCGAACGCGCGGCGGGGCCGGTGATCCACTGGCTTTCCCCGCTGGCCATGGCGGTGCGCCCGTCCAGGCTCATCGCCAGCTTGACCCGGACGAACGGCAGGCCATGCTCCATGCGCTTGATGAAACCGATGTTGAGTTCCCGCGCCTCGGCCTCGAGGACCCCGCTCTGCACCGCGATACCGGCCTGCATCAGACGCAGCAGGCCGCGACCGGCGACCTCGGGGTTGGGATCCTGCATCGCCGCGACCACCCGCGCCACCCCGGCACCCACCAGCGCGTCGGCGCACGGCGGGGTGCGGCCGAAATGACTGCAGGGCTCGAGGGTCACGTAGGCGGTGGCGCCGCGTGCATTCTCGCCGGCCTGGCGCAGGGCATGGACCTCGGCGTGCGGCTCGCCGGCGCGGACGTGCCAGCCCTCGCCGACCACCTGGCCGTCCTTGACCAGCACGCAGCCGACGCGCGGATTCGGATGGGTGGAGTACAGCCCCTGGCGCGCCAGTTCCAGGGCGCGGGCCATGTACAGCGGGTCGGCGGCGTTCATTCCTTGGCCGGCTCGCGGGCGAGGCGTTCGATCTCCTCGCGGAATTCGTTGAGGTCCTGGAAGCGCCGGTAGACCGAGGCGAAGCGGATGTAGGCGACTTCGTCGAGCTTCTGCAGCTCGGCCATCACCAGTTCGCCCAGCACCCGCGACTTGATCTCGCGCTCGCCGGTGGCGCGCAACTGATGCTTGATGTGGCCGATGGCCGCTTCCAGGCGCTCGACGCTGACCGGACGCTTCTCCAGGGCACGCTGCATGCCGGCGCGCAGCTTGTCCTCGTCGAACGGCTGGCGGCTGCCGTCCTGCTTGATCAGGCGCGGCATGACCAGCTCGGCGGTCTCGAAGGTGGTGAAGCGTTCGCCGCAGGCCAGGCACTCGCGGCGCCGGCGCACCTGATCGCCCTCGGCGACCAGTCGCGAGTCAATCACTTTGGTGTCATGGGCACCGCAGAAGGGACAATGCATGGTGCTGATACAGGCGTAGCTGAAGGAAGCCGCATGGTAGCGCATCCGCGCCCGGCCGAGCACCCGCAGAATCGACCGGCGCCGGCACGATGGGAGAGGCGGGAAGAATCGGACGTTGCGGCCTACGCGAAGCGCGACAAGAATCACACTTTGCGCTATACAAGCGCCGCCCGGATTCCACCGCTATGGAGCAGCCCATGACCCTGCGCTCGATCGCCCTGCTGGCCGTCCTTCTCCTCGCCGCTTGTTCCAGCGACAAGCCGAAGCCTGCGCCAACGCCGCAAGCTTCGCGCAGCGTGACCATGGTCGAGCCGGTGCTGCCGGCCCACCTGCGCGAGCTGAGCGGAACGCTGAGCAGCATCCAGGGCAGCCTGCCACGCGGCAGCGAGGTGCAGATGGCACTGCTGGTGATCGACGAGCGCGACCGTCCACAGCGGCTGCTGGCCAGCGAGACGGTGCTGGCCACCGGCGAACTCATGCCCTTCCGCCTGCCGTTCAACCCCGAGTCCTTCCCGCCGGCCGGTGGCGCGCTGCGCGTCGAACTGCACGCGCGGGTGATCCAGTCCGGCCAGTTGGCCTGGCGCCTGCATCCGTTGCGGATCGCCCAGCCGACCACCCAGTCCCTCGGCGAACTGCGCCTGGTACGCGCGCCGTGACGGCACCCCAAGCCCTGACCCAGGCGCTGGGCGAGCTGCTCGGCGACGCCCGGCTCAGCGCCACCGCGCTGCCCGGCACCGACCTGCGCCTGTGGCTGATCGACGCGCAGAACATGGACCGCCAGTTCAGCCCGGAGGAAACCCGCCGCATCCTCGAAGAGCCGCCGTACTGGTGCTTCTGCTGGGCCAGCGGGCTGGTCCTGGCGCGCTGGCTGGCGGAGCGCCCGCAGTGGGTCCGCGGCAAGCGCGTGCTGGACTTCGGCAGCGGCTCCGGGGTGGCGGCGATCGCCGCGGCCCGCGCCGGCGCCGCCGAGGTGGTGGCTTGCGACCTGGATCCCCTGGCGCTGGCAGCGAGCCGGGCGAACGCCGAACTGAACGGAGTGGAGCTGAGCTATTCGGCGGACTTCTTCGCCGAGGACGATCGCTTCGACCTGATCCTGGTGGCTGACGTGCTCTACGACCGCGCCAACCTGCCGCTGCTCGACCAGTTCCTCAGCCGCGGCCGCCAGGCGCTGGTCGCCGACTCGCGGGTCCGTGACTTCCGTCATCCGCTGTACCGACGCCTGGACGTGCTCGAAGCCTGTACCTGGCCGGACCTCGCCGAGCCCGCCGAATTCCGCCTGGTCAGCCTGTATCACGCCGAACGCGGGCAAGCCTGAGGCACGGGCTTGTTTGCGCGCGGCGCGCCCCCACTTATAGTGGTCACCACCTTGCGTTTCCGAGAATCGACATGAGCGATACGCCCTACATCTTCGACGTCACCGGCGCCAACTTCGAGCAGCTGGTCATCGAGAACTCGTTCCACAAGCCGGTCCTGGTGGACTTCTGGGCCGACTGGTGCGCCCCGTGCAAGGCGCTGATGCCACTGCTGGCGCAGATCGCCGAATCCTACCAGGGCGAATTGCTGCTGGCCAAGGTCAACTGCGACGTCGAGCAGGACATCGTGATGCGCTTCGGCATCCGCAGCCTGCCGACCGTGGTCCTGTTCAAGGATGGCCAGCCGGTCGACGGTTTCGCCGGCGCCCAGCCCGAATCGCAGATCCGCGCCCTGCTCGAACCCCATGTGAAAGCACCGGCGCTGCCCGACGAAGACCCGCTGGAAGTGGCCCAGGCGCTGTTCGCCGAAGGCCGCATCGGCGACGCCGAAGCGACCCTGAAAGCCCTGCTGGCGGAGAACAACGAGAACGCCGCGGCGCTGATCCTCTACGCCCGCTGCCTGGCCGAGCGCGGCGAACTGGAAGAGGCGCAGGCCATCCTCGACGCGGTGAAGAGCGACGAGCACAAGCAGGCCCTGGCCGGCGCCCGCGCGCAGCTGACCTTCCTGCGCCAGGCTGCCGACCTGCCCGACAGCGCAGAGCTGAAGAGCCGCCTGGCGGCCGATGCCGGCGACGACGAGGCAGCCTACCAGTTGGCCGTCCAGCAGCTCGCCCGGCAGCAGTACGAGGCGGCCCTGGACGGACTGCTCAAGCTGTTCCTGCGCAACCGCGGCTACCAGGACGACCTGCCGCGCAAGACCCTGGTGCAGGTCTTCGACCTGCTTGGCAACGACCACCCGCTGGTCACCGCCTACCGCCGCAAGCTGTACCAGGCGCTCTACTGAGTCGCCGAGCCCCGTCCGCGGGGCTCAGTCCTCCAGCCAGACGAACACCTGGGTGCCGTCGACCACCTCGACCTTGACCCGGGCGTCGTGCCGCAGGCGCACCAGCAGTTGCTTGGCGGCGCCGGCATTGCCGCTGAACCCCTCCAACTCCGCCAGCAACTGCGGCCCCTCGATCCGCCCGCTGCCGCGCAGCAGGTCCTGGGCGGTCTGCCATAGGCGATCCACCGGCGCTGCCGGCGCCGGCGCCCTGGCCGCCGCGACCTGCGGCTCGCCCAGCGGCGGCGGGGGCACGTGTTGCGCCAGCTGGCGCCAATCCTCGGCGTCCAGTTCCAGGGTCAGGTCCACCGGCCAGTCGCCGATGCTTCCGCGAATCCGCACCATCTCGTTTCTCCACAAGCGAATCGCGCCATGCTCCCACGTCGGCGCGTAGGGGCCAAATCGGCCAGGCTAGGCAGGCGGAAAAATTCGTTATAACGTAACAAACTCTTTTCCTTCCTTGCCGGAGTCCCGTTCATGCGCCCACTGCTGTTAGCCCTCGTCTTGCTGCCGTTCGCCGCCCAGGCCCATGACGACCACGACCATGACCACGCCCACGGCAGCCTGGGCAAGCACGAGCACGGCGTCGCCCAGTTGAACGTGGCGCTGGACGGCAAGACCCTCGAACTGGAGCTGGACAGCCCGGCGATGAACCTGGTCGGTTTCGAACACGCCGCCAGCACCGACGCGGACAAGGCCGCCGTGGCCAAGGCCCGCGCGCAGCTGGAAAAACCGCTGGAGCTGTTCGCCCTGCCGGTCACCGCCGGCTGCTCGGTGGCCAGCCAGGAACTGCGGAGTCCGCTGTTCGGCGACAAGGCGCCGGCCCACGCGCACAAGGAGAAGGCAGGCCACGAACACGAACACGGTCATGCCGATATCCACGCCCATTACCAACTCAGTTGCGAGAAGCCCGAGCTGCTCAAGCTGCTGACCCTCGCCGAGTTCTTCAAGCGCTTCCCCGCCACCCAGAAAATTCAGGTACAACTGATCGGTCCCGACGGCCAGAAAGGCGCCGACCTGGCTCCGGCCAGCGCCGAGCTGAAGCTGTAGGATCGTTCCGGAGGCGCCGCGAGGGATTCGGCGCGGCGCCCCTCCATCCATTCTCGAGGCTCCGGCGGAGCGTTCCGCCCCTACCCCCATGAGCGCACTGATCACCCTGACCAACCTCGGCTTCGCCTGGCCCGGCCAGGCGGAGTTGCTGGACATTCCCAGCTTCCATCTCGAACGCGGCGAGAGCCTGTTCCTCAAGGGGCCTTCCGGCAGCGGCAAGACCACCCTGCTCGGCCTCCTCGGCGGCGTGCAGAAGCCCGGCCGCGGCAGCATCCGCCTGCTCGGCGAGGACCTGGAAAAGCTGTCCGCCGCGCGCCGCGACCATTTCCGCGTCGACCACACCGGCTACATCTTCCAGCAGTTCAACCTGCTGCCATTCCTCTCGGTACGCGAGAACGTCGAGCTGCCCTGTCACTTTTCCGCGTTGCGCCGTCAGCGCGCCCGCGAACGCCACGGTAGCCCGGCGCAGGCCGCCAGCCATCTGCTCGGCCAGCTCGGCCTCGGCGGCGAACTGCACGAACGCCGCGCCGACAGCCTGTCCATCGGCCAGCAGCAGCGGGTCGCCGCCGCCCGCGCGCTGATCGGCCAGCCGGAGCTGGTGATCGCCGACGAGCCGACCTCGGCGCTCGACGCCGACAGCCGCGAGGCGTTTCTCCAGTTGCTCTTCGCCGAATGCCGCGAGGCCGGCGCCAGCCTGCTGTTCGTCAGCCACGACCAGAGCCTGGCCGGGCTGTTCGACCGCAGCCTGTCCCTTTCCGATCTCAACCGCGCCGCCCGGCCGGCAGGACTCTGAGCATGTATCTCTTCCGACTGGCACTGGCCAGCCTGGCCAACCGCCGTTTCACCGCCCTGCTGACGATCTTCGCCATCGCCCTCTCCGCCTGCCTGCTGCTGGCGGTGGAGCGGGTCCGCACCGAGGCCAAGGCCAGCTTCGCCAGTACCATTTCCGGAACCGACCTGATCGTCGGCGCGCGCTCCGGCTCGGTGAACCTGCTGCTCTACTCGGTATTCCGCATCGGCAACGCGACCAACAACATCCGCTGGGACAGCTACCGGCACTTCGCCGAAAACCCGCGGGTGAAGTGGGCGATCCCGATCTCCCTCGGCGACTCGCACCGCGGCTACCGGGTAATGGGCACCGATGCCGGCTATTTCGAGCACTACCGCTACGGCCGCGGCCAGGAACTGCAACTGGCCGAGGGCCGCGCCTTCGGCCAGGACCTGTTCGACGTGGTGCTCGGCGCCGAGGTGGCCGAAGCCCTGCACTACAGGCTCGGCGAGAAGATCGTGCTGGCCCATGGGGTGAGCACGGTGAGCCTGGTCAAGCACGACGACAAGCCGTTCACCGTGGTCGGCATCCTCCAGCGCACCGGTACCCCGGTGGACCGCACCCTGCACATATCCCTCGCCGGCATGGAGGCGCTGCACGTCGACTGGCGCAACGGGGTGCCGGCGATGGGCGCCGGGCGCGTCAGTGCCGAGCAGGCGCGGCACATGGACCTGCAACCACAGGCGATCACCGCGTTCCTGGTCGGCCTGAAGAGCAAGGTGGCGACCTTCGCCCTGCAACGCGAGGTCAACGACTATCCCGGCGAACCGCTGATGGCGATCCTCCCCGGTGTCGCCCTGCAGGAACTGTGGGGCCTGATGGGCACCGCCGAGAAGGCACTGTTCGTGGTCTCGCTGTTCGTCGTCCTCACCGGCCTGATCGGCATGCTCACGGCGATCCTCACCAGCCTCAACGAGCGCCGCCGGGAGATGGCCATCCTGCGCTCGGTGGGCGCGCGCCCCTGGCACATCTTCGGCCTGCTGCTGGCCGAGGCCTTCAGCCTGGCGCTGGCCGGCGTCGCCCTCGGCCTCGGCCTGCTCTACCTCGGCATCGCCGCCAGCCAGGGCTACGTCCAGGCCAACTACGGCATCTACCTGCCGCTGGCCTGGCCGAGCGACTATGAGTGGAGCCTGCTCGGGGCTATCCTGGCGGCCGCCGTGCTGATCGGCTGCGTGCCGGCCTGGCGCGCCTACCGCCAGTCCCTGGCCGATGGCCTGTCGATCCGCCTATGACCCGGAGATATTCCCCGATGCTGCGCTCCCTGACCGTCCTCCTGCTGGCTTTCGCCCTGCTCCTGGGCAGTGCCGTGGCGCGCGCCGCGCCGCGCGAACTGACCTGGTCGCAACTGATCCCGGCCGGCGCCCCGCCCGCCCCGGCGCCGCTGCCGATCCACGACCTCGCCAACGCCCTCAGCGAAGCCGGTCCGGCGGCCAGCCAGCAGAGCCCCAACGCCCCGGTGGTGAAGGCACTGGACGGCATCGAGGCCAAGCTGCCGGGCTACATCGTGCCGCTGGAAATCAGCGAGGCCGGGCTGGTCACCGAGTTCCTCCTGGTCCCCTACTACGGCGCCTGCATCCACGTACCGCCGCCGCCGTCGAACCAGATCGTCTACGTGAAGACCGCCAAGGGCGTGCAGATGGACGAGTTGTATCAGCCATTCTGGGTCGAGGGCACCTTCAAGGTGGAGAACGCCAGCAGCGAGCTGGCGGCGGCCGGCTACCGCATGCAGGCGAGCAAGGTGACGCCCTACGAATACGAAGGTGGCTGAACGACATGCGACAATCCGCCGCGCCATTTACGTTGCGGCGGTCACATTTGCTCCTAGGATTGATTGAGCTGTGTCAAGGAAGGCAACTGTTAGCTGGCTGACCATTAGCAGCACCAACACTTTCTAATACAAGGAATGGAGCTCATCATGCGTAAGTCTTGGCTTACCGCTTCCCTGCTGGCCCTCACCGTCGCCTCCCCGTTCGCCGCTGCGGATATTCAAGGACACAAGGCCGGTGACTTCATCATCCGTGGCGGCTTCGCCACCGTCGATCCCGACGACAGCAGTTCCGACATCAAGCTGGACGGCGCCAAGCAGCGCGGTACCAAGGCGACTGTCGACAGCGACACCCAGCTCGGCCTGACCTTCACCTACATGTTCGCCGACAAGTGGGGCGTGGAACTGGTCGCCGCCACTCCGTTCAACCACCAGGTCGACGTCAAGGGCCTCGGCCCGGGCCTGGACGGCAAGCTGGCCGACATCAAGCAACTGCCGCCGACCCTGCTGCTCCAGTACTACCCCATGGGCGGTACCAACAGCGCCTTCCAGCCCTACGGCGGCCTGGGCGTGAACTACACCACCTTCTTCGACGAAGACCTCGCCAGCAACCGCAAGGCGCAGGGTTTCAGCAGCATGAAGCTGCAGGACTCCTGGGGCCTGGCCGGCGAACTGGGCTTCGACTACATGCTCAACGAGCACGCGCTGTTCAACATGGCCGTCTGGTACATGGACATCGATACCAAGGCCAGCATCAACGGCCCGAGCGCCCTGGGCGTGAACAAGACCAAGGTCGACGTGGACGTCGATCCGTGGGTCTACATGATCGGTTTCGGCTACAAGTTCTGAGTCGTAGACTGTCGCGGGGCTTGCGCCCCCAACGGGAAAAGGCGCCTTCGGGCGCCTTTTTTCATCCTGTGGAAACGGACCCCATGTACCTCTGGCTGAAGACCCTGCACATCACCTTCGCCCTCAGCAGCGCCGCCCTGTTCGTCTGGCGCCTGGCCTGGAACTGGTCGGGGCGCAAGGCCAGCGGCATCCGCCGCTGGGGACCGCACCTGGTGGACACCCTGCTGCTGCTCAGCGCGCTCGGCCTGGTGCACCTGGCGATGCCCTGGCCGCTGCCGCTCTGGCTGCTGGCGAAGCTGGGGCTGTTGCTGGGCTACATCGTCTGCGCGGCGTTCGCCCTGCGGATGGCGCGGGGCCCCGGCAAGGGCCTGCTCAGCGTCCTCAGCCTCACCCTGCTGGGCGGGATCTTCTACCTGGCGCTGAACAAGCCCTGGTGGTGATCAGCGGCCGAGCAGGCGCGCCAGGCCCACGCCCATCGGCGTCGGCTGGTCGAAGCGGAAACGCCGCAGCAGGCGCTCGTTGTTCGCCCGCGAATGCCTGATGTCACCGGCTCGCGCGTCGGCGTGGGTCACCGGCGGCAGGCCACCGAGTACCTGGCCGATCTCCGCCAGCAACTGCTTCAGGCTGATGCTGCGATTCAGGCCGACGTTCACCGCCCCGGGTTCCACCGCCGTCGCCTCCAGCGCCTGGACCAGGAAATCGACCAGGTCGGCGACGTAGATGAAGTCGCGGGTCTGCTCGCCGTCGCCGAACACGGTGATCGGCGTCCCCTTCAGGGCGCGCTCGGTGAATATGCTGATCACCCCGGAATAGGGCGAGGACGGGTCCTGGCGCGGCCCGTAGACGTTGAAGAAGCGGAAGATCGCCGGCTCCAGCCCATGCTGGTGGCGATAGAAATCGAGGTAGTACTCGCTGGCCAGCTTGTCCGACGCGTAGGGCGTCAGCGGCGACTTCGGGGTGTCTTCGTCGATCGCCGTGCCTTCGCCGTTCTGCCCGTAGACCGCTGCGCTGGAAGCGAACACCACGCGCTTCACGCCCTGCTCGCGCATCGCTTCGCAGAGGTTCAGGGTGGCGATGAAATTGCTCTGGTGGGTGGCGACCGGGTCGTCCACCGAGGCCTGTACCGAGGCGACCGCGGCCAGGTGGGCGACCGCCGCGCAGCCCTTCAGGGCGGCCGCCAGGGTCGCCGCGTCGGCGGCGTCGCCTTCGAGCAGCTCTACCCGTTCGTCGTCCAGGGGCAGGTTGTCGCGCTTGCCGGTGGACAGGTTGTCCAGCACACGCACGCGGTAGCCGCGCGCCAGCAGCGCGTCGGTCAGGTGGGAGCCGATGAAACCGGCGCCGCCGGTGATCAGGATGGGGCGTTCAAACATGCCTGTAGTACCTGTCCAATAGAGCCGGCAAACCTGCGCGCCAGGCGCGCGGCTTGATGCCGAAGGTGTGGAGGATCTTCTTGCAGACCATCACCGCGTGCTGCGGCTCGTCGAGCGCGTCCGGGCGCGCGGCATGGGCCTCCGCCGAAGGCTCCTGGATCAGGTTGGAGCGATAGGTACGCGCCTCGTTGAGGATCACCTGTCCCAGCGCCAGGGTGGTGGTCGCTTCCAGTCCGCCGTAGTGGTAGGTGCCCCACAGCGGCGCCTGGCAGTCGAGCTGCTTGAGCACCGAGAGCACCACCCGCGCGGCGTCGTCCACCGGCGTCGGGTTGCCGCGCCGGTCGTCGGCGAGGAACAGCGGCTGCGGTTGTTCGGCGCGGCTGAGGAAACGTCCCAGCAAGCCGTTCGGGCTTTCGTCCAGCAGCCAGCCGAAGCGGATCAGCACATGTCGCGGGCAGGCCGCGCGCACGCTCTGCTCCATGCGCCAGAGCGCCTGGCCACGCAGGCCCAGCGGAAGGGTCTCGTCCTTCTCGCTGTAGGCGGTGGCGCGGGCGCCGTCGAAGACCCGGTAGCTGGACGGCTGGACCAGCAGGATCTCGTAGTGCTGGCAGAGCTCCGCGAGGCGCTCGACGGCGCGCTCCTGGGCGCCCAGGCGCTCCGCCTCGACCTGCTCGGCCTGGAACCAGTCGTGGTAGAAGGCGAGGTTGATCACCGCGTCGGGGCGCGTTTCGTCCAGCAGGGTGGTGAGGCTGGCGGCATCCCAGCCCTGCTCGGGTGGTCTGGGCGCGAGGAAACCGATGTCTTCCTCCGCCCCTAGGCGGATCAGCGCCTGTCCAAGGGCATTACCGCCGCCCAAAAGCATCAGGCGCATTCGCATGGTGTAGGGGGGCACTCGAAATCTGATAGTGAATAGCGACGCGGCGCACGCCCCAAGGCAATGACATCCTGCGCCTCGCTGGCGACATGAAAGGTGCGGGCATCGGGTGCTGCTTGTCGCGGCAGGTACCCCGGACAGCGCCGCCGTTATTTTCATGCAACCTGACACGCCGCATTCTTGCTGTGCCTCCGGTGAAGCGTCAAGCATTCACCGGGCCAGCTCCGCCTGCGGCGCGGATCGGCGGGACGAATGGCAGCGCGCGGCGGCGTCAGGCCGGTAGCGCGCCGGCCCGATAGTCCTTGGGCGAAACCTCGAACTGCTTCTTGAACGCCCGGCTGAAATGCGCCGAGTCGCTGAAACCCCACTTGAAGGCGATGGAGGTGATCGATTCGCCGCGCAGCCGTGGGTTGCCGAGGTCGGCGGCGCTGCGGCTGAGGCGCTGGCGGAGAATGTAGCGGCAGACGCTGTCGCCCTGCTCCTCGAACAACCGGTACAACTGGCGCACCGAGATGCGCAGGCGGCCGGCGAGCATGTCCGGACTCAGGCGCGGCTCCTGCAGGGATTGCTCGATCAGACGCTCCGCGTGCCGGCGCAGACTGTAGCCATAGAGCCCGGCCAGCGGTCCCTCCAATTCCTCGCCGGCGTGCTGTAGCGCCGGCCCGAGCAGGGCGATCAGCGCCTCCTGCAACGCCCCGCCCTCGTCCGCCACCGCCCACGGCTGCAGTTCTCCGGCGCACACCTGCTGCACCAGCAGGCCGAGCAGGCGACCGCTGGCGCAGTTCGGCGAGAGTTTGCCGAAGGCCCGCTGGCTGGGCGGCAGGTGCCGGCATACCTGGTCGCGGGAGAGATGGAACGAGGTGTGTTCGATGAGTCCGTGGGGAATGATCTCGCAGCCGCCCGCGGAGTCCATCAGCGCCATTTCCCCTGGCGCCAGCTCTATGCTGTCCCCACCCTGGCGCAGTTGCGCATGGCCGCTGCGCTGGACGACCAGGAAGCAGTGGCGGTCGTCGTCATGATCGGCATGGGTGGCCTGGCGGGCGATGCGCCCTGCGTTGGTGCGGATCTGCGCCAGCTCCAGGCCGCCGAGGTCCTGCCGCGAGATATCGCCGATGAACAGCGTCCGGTTCAGCGCGGGCTGCGACTCGAAGCGCCCGCAGACCTGGCGCAACGCCTGGTTCCAGGCTTCGAAGCTGTTGTGTGCGGAAGACAGGGTATGCACCGGGCACCTCCTGACGGCAACGGCCATCGTTATTGTTGTATGGCGCGGCAATTACCGAGCCACGCAGCGCTGCCGATATGATTAACATGTTATCGATATACCCACAAGCTAGCGCAAATGGACCGGCGGATACGCATCCGGGAGAGCCGGCAAGGGCCGTTCAGGCGGGAGAAAGCAGGCGTTGCAATTGGGCGAAGGCGCCCAGCAGGGCCAGGCGCTGCTCGGCGACCAGAGGGATGTAGCGGCGATAGGCGGGGAAGCGGTTGACCACCTCGCACGCCCCCAGGTGTTCCAGGCTCACGGTCCAGCCCCTGTCGTCGCGGCAGAGGCGCAAGCTCCGGAAGTCCAGCGGCATGAGTTGCTCCAGCAAGGCCCGGTCGCCCCCCTGCAAGGCCTCCCGCAACGGCTCGAGCCCGCTCCCGCTGCGCACCTTGCAAAGGATGCCGCGACGCCGCAAGCAACCGGCGTGACGCAGCTCCAGGCTGGCCGGCGGCCCCCCGGGCGCCGCCACGAACAGGCTGAACTCGGTGCTGACGATATGCATGAACAGGTGCGCCTGGACCCGCTCGCGAACCTCGAGGCTCAGCTCTTTCGTACGCAGCAACAGCCTGCCGTCCTGCGCCTCGCCGTCGCACGCAGCCAGGTTGCGCCGCACCAGGGCCAGGGTGGCTCCGGGGCGATAGGCGGCTGGCCGCCAGTCGCGCCAGTGGCGCTCATACCAGCGCGCCCAGGCGGACATGCGCCTTCTCCCGCTGCTGCTGGTCCTCTTCGGCGAATTCCTTCTCCAGCACCTCTTCCACCGCCAGCGGACGGAACGGATTCACCCGCTGTACGCACAGGGTCCAGAACAGGGCGTAGGCGGCCGCCAGGCCGAGCATCAGGGCGAACGGCAGGTAGATGTCGGCGGGGTTCATACCCGGCGGCGTGATGTAGAACATCCCCAGCAGGATTCCGGCGCTGGAGAACAGCTGCGGCAACGGGAACAGCGGCGAGCGGTAGGCGCGCGGCAGGTCCGGGCGACGGATGCGCAGCAGCACCACGGAGAGGGTCACCAGCAGGTAGGCGGTGCCCCAGGCGCAGACCGCCGCCAGGACCAGGTGGATGATCCCTTCGCTGTCGCCGCCCAGCCACCAGGCGTGCAGGCAGGGAATCGCCGCTGCCACGGCGATGCACAGCAACGGTGTCTTGAAGCGCGGGTGCAGGTAGGTGAAGGCCTTCGGCAAGGCGCCATCCAGCGCCATCCCGTAGAGAATCCGCGGCAGGCCGGCCATCAGGGTGTTGATGGTGGCGGCCCCGGCGAACAGCAGGCCCACGCCCAGCCAGATGCGTCCGAACGGTCCCATCACCTGCTCGGCGAATCGCGGGATCGCCATCGGCGTCTCCAGCAGGTGCAGGCCGCCGCCGAGGTCGAGGTTTTCCACCTGCCGGCGCATCGCCGCGCCATAGAGGAACATGCAGCAGGCCACCCCGACCAACCCCAGGGCCATCGCCCGCGGCAGGGTCCGCGAAGCGTGGCGCACCTCCGGCGCCAGCGGCGTGACGAATTCGCAACCGACGAACATGAACATCGCCATGCCCACCAGCGACAGCAGGGTCGGCAGGTCGTCGCCGACCATCGAGGCCCCGAACCAGCCCTGCAACTCCACCGCGGGCAGGCGCAGCAGACCGGCCACGGCGAAGATCATCAGGGTGCTCCACATGCCGAAGGTGAGGATCACTTCGGCGCGACCGAAGGCGGTGATCCCCAGCGCATTCAGCAGGCCGAAGCAGAGCACCATGCCGACACCCACCAGCCAGGCGCCGCCGCCCGGCTCGGTGAGGGTATTCAGCGACTCGAAGTTGACCAGCGCCATGGTGCCGCTGAGCATGGTTTCGGCGGTGCCGGCGAACACATGGACGATCAGGTAGGCCGACAGCGTGCCGGTGATCGCGAAGAAGCGCCCGAGGCCGCACGACAGGTAGTCGTAGACCGAGCCACGGGTCGGCAGCAGGCAGGCGGCCTCGGCGAAGGTGGTGGACTGCGCCAGCATCAGCAGCAGCGCCACCAGCATCGCCACGGCGAAGGTTCCGCCGCCCAGGCCGAAGCCGGTGGTGGCGGTGAGGATCACCGGGCTGGCCATGATCAACCCGACCGAACTGGCCAGGGCGGTGGGGAAACCAACCCGCCCGCGGAGCAGGTGCTGGGTGAGTCTGGAGTTGGACATCGACGTATCCTCGACGGCAGCGTTGCTGTTGTTGTTCTTGCGTCAGGCCCTGCCAGGGCGCGCCAGGCGCCCTGCGGGACGCGCCGGCGTCCCGTACGCTCCGCCGGCAGGCGAAGCGTGTCGAACAAAAGGCTGCCGCGGAGGGCAGCGAAAGAGCCGAACGAATCGGCTCACCCCGATTTCATCGATATCAGTAGGCGATGCACACCGACTTGTTCTCGGTGTACGCCTCGATCGCCGCATGGCCCATCTCGCGACCGATGCCGGACTGCTTGAAGCCGCCGAACGGCATCGACGGGTCGAGCAGGTTGTGGGCGTTCACCCATACCGTGCCGGCCTTGATCCTGGGCACCAGGTCCATGACCTGGCGCAGGTCGTTGGACCAGATGCTCGCACCGAGCCCGTAGATGCTGTCGTTGGCCAGACGCACCGCTTCGTCGAGATCGTCGAAGGGCGTCGCCACCAGCACCGGCCCGAAGATTTCCTCGCGCACCACCTGCATCCCCGGGGTAACGTCGGCAAGGATCGTCGGCTGCACGTAGAACCCCGTCTCGCCCTGGCGCGCCCCGCCGCAGACCACGCTGGCGCCCTCGGCCACCCCGCTTTCGATCATCCCCAGCACCCGCTCCTGCTGCCTGGCCGAGACCAGCGGGTTGATCTGCGTGGTCGGATCCAGGCCGGGGCCGATGCTCAGGTCGCCGGCGATGGCCGCCAGGCGCTCCAGCACCTGGTCGAAACGCTTGCGCTGCACATAGAGGCGCGAGCCAGCGGTGCAGACCTGCCCCTGGTTGAAGAAGATCGCGCCGGCGGAACCGGCGGCAGCCATGTCCAGGCTGGTGTCATCGAGGATGATCACCGGGGATTTGCCGCCGAGTTCGAGGGAAAAACGCGTCATGTTCTCCACCGCCGCATGCCCGATCAGCTTGCCCACCGGGGTCGAGCCGGTGAACGCCAGCTTGTCAATGCCCGGGTGCGCCGCCAGTGCCGCGCCGGCCTCGGCGCCCGTGCCGGTGACGATGTTCACCACTCCTGGTGGAATCCCCGCCTCCAGGCACAACTGGCCGAGGCGCAGGGCGGTCAGCGGGGTTTCGTCGGCCGGTTTGAGGACTACGGTGCAGCCGCAGGCCAGGGCCGGGACGATCTTCCAGATCGCCATCAGCAAGGGGAAATTCCACGGCACGATGGCTCCGACCACGCCCACCGGCTCCGGCACCGTGTAGGCCCGGTAGCGCGCGCCTGGGACCGCGGCGATCGACAGGTCGAGGCTGCGGCCCTCGATCTTGGTCGCCCAGCCGGCCATGTAGCGGATGAACTCGACCGAGGCGCCGACCTCCAGGGCCCGCGACAGGTTGATCGACTTGCCGTTGTTCAGGGTCTCCAGCTGCGCCAGTTGCTCGCCATGCGCCTCGATCCGTTCCGCCAGTCGCAGCAGCAGGCGCTCGCGATCGGCCGGGCGCTGGCCTGCCCAGTTGCCTTCGAACGCACGCCGCGCGGCGGCGACCGCCCGATCGACGTCTTCGGCGCCGGCGCGGGCCACGCGCGCCAGCTCGGCACCGGTCGCCGGGTCGTACAGCGGCATGTCGGCGCCGGAACGCGCCGGCCCGGACTCACCGTCGATCAGCAGGCCATGGGGACTGCGCAAGAAAGCGCTGACGGACGGGTCGATGGCAATACTCATGTGTGCTCCTCGGCTTGGCGACGGCGCTGCGTCATGCATGCGCCTACTACCCGGGAATACTCTGGACCCGCCGCTCCCCCGCTCGCTTGCTCCAGCCTGCCGGGTTTCTTGCCGCTGCCTGCCAAGCCAGGCAGAGAGAGACAAGACGGCACGCCGGGGCATGGACATTCTGCCCGGCAGGCGGGACAGTGGACGTCCCGCCGCCTCGTCCCACGGGAGTCCCGCGCCATGCCTTCGACCCTGTCGCCCGACCTCGGCCCGCGCTGCATGCAGGCCTTCACCCAGGTGGTACCGGCCAGCCTGTGCGTGTTCTATCGCATCGACGAGGACTGCCGCGCACACGATTTCCAGCTCCTGCGGATGCCGGCCGGCATGCACCGCGACTACCTGCGCCACTACCGCGACTACGATCCGCTGCAGCCGCGCCACTGCCTGGCCAGCGTTTCGCCGGTGGTGCCGCTGCGCCAGGGCATCGCCCGCCAGCCCGCGGAGGACAGCGCGCTGTACCAGGGCTTCCTGCGACGCCACGGGATCTGCGACGTGGTCGAGGTGCTGGCGCATGCGCATCAGCGTCCGGTGGCGGCCCTGTCGTTGCTGCGCGACGCCCGCCTAGGGGCCTTCTCCGACCAGGAGCTGCGACAGTTGCGCGCCCTGCATGGCCTGATGGAGCTGGCGGCGCAGGCATGCGCCACGCCAACGGCCAGCGCCGAGCGCCTGCAAGGCCTGACACCGAGGGAACGGGAGATCGCCCTGCTGCTGCGCGACGGCGTCAGCAACAAATGCCTGGCTCAGTGCCTCGGACTCGGCCTGCCGACGGTGAAGACCCACCTGCTCAACCTGTTCCGCAAGACCGGCGCGCGCAGCCGCACCGAGCTGGTGAAGCGACTCTTCCTCTAGCCGCGCGCGGCCTGGGGGCTGCGCGCCTCCAGCCAGAAGAGGAACTGCCGCACCGCCAGCGGCTTGCCGCTCTCGTGCAGGCCGCGCAGGCGCTCGCGGTGGCGCCTGAAGGAAAAACCGGGAAATACCCAGGGCAGGTTCAACAGGTACCAGGCCAGGGCGCCGACATCGGCGAAGTGCAACACCTCCCAACCTTCGCCGCCTGCCACCGGCGGCAACTCCGCGGCCTCCAGCTGGGCCCGGGCGAAACCCAGGTTCCAATGCGGCGCCTCCGGCGTCGGCGCCGGTTCGCCGAGCAACGCGTAGAACTCGCGGTTGAAGTCGCCGGCCACCTGCTGGGTGAGGAAACAGCCGCCGGGCGCCAGCACCCGCCGGACCTCCGATGGCAGATAGGACTCGTGGCGGTTGCCGACCAGGTCGAAGGTGCCATCGGCGAACGGCAACGCCCCGCCGCCATCGCCCTCCCGGCCCTGGCGATGGTTGTCCGGCGCGCCCTCCACCTCGACCACGCGGATGCCCAGGGGCTCCAGGCGACCCCGGGCAATCTCCAGGTTGGGCGCCCAGCCCTCGGTAGCCACGGTGAGCGGCGGACGATACGGCAGCCGGCTCAACCATTCGCCGCCGCCGGTGCCCATGTCCAGCAGGCTGGCGGCGGCCCGGCAGCGCTCCAGCATGCGCCCCGGGAAATCCCATGGCGGCGGTTCCAGGCGGATGCGTCCGCCATAGTCGTATTCCCAGCCGCGCATCGGTGTGCGGCCGGCTTCCACCAGCAGCGCGTCGAATTCGTCGCCCGTCGCCATTTCGCCGTTCTCCCAGAGACCGCCCGCTACCATCCCCGAGTCTCCTCGCCAAGGCAAGCCCATGGAGAATGTAAAGCTTGCTTGACAAAGAAGAGCATTCCGGCCAATGTAAAGCCCCCTTTACATGGACGGTTCAACCATGACCCACAAACGTTTCTTCCTCGAACTGCTTCTCGCGCTGGTCGGCTATGCCGCTGCCGTTCTGATCAGCGGCCAGTTGCTGGCAGGCACGGAACCGGGCGCCGGCCGGGTCTTCCTCGCCCTGCTGCCGGTGCCACCGATGGTCGCCCTGGCGCTGGTGGTGATCCGTTACCTGCGGCGCCTCGACGAAATGGCCCGGCGCATCCATCTCGAAGCCCTCGCCCTGGCCTTCGTCGGCACCGCCCTGCTCACCTTCGCCTACGGTTTCCTCGAAACCACCGGCTTTCCGAAACTCTCGATGTTCTTCGTCTGGCCCCTGATGGGCGCGTTCTGGGCCATCGGCTGCGTCCTGGGACTGAGGCGCTACGCATGAGGAACCGGGTTCGCGAGTTGCGCGCGGAGCGCGGCTGGTCACAGGCGGAGCTGGCCGGAAAGCTGGAGGTATCGCGGCAGACGGTGAACGCCATCGAAACCGGCCGCTACGACCCAAGCCTGCCCTTGGCCTTCAAGCTCGCCCGGGTGTTCGGACTGGCGATAGAAGCGATCTTCGACGACCGGGAAGGCCAGCTGGACTGAGTCCGGTCCCGCTGCCGAAAATGTCCGGGGCGCCCCCTGGCGACCCCGGCGGCGAGCCCCCCTTACCCTGTACCAAATGGCAGTTGCCGCATTTCCCCTCGGGGCTAGCCTTGGACCAGGCCTATCGCCAGCCTTCCCCCTGGTCCCCGCTCGATACGCTGAAAAACCACGGATAACGTCTTTTCAACCGGCAAGACAGGAGTCTCAGCCATGTCGAAAGATTCTGTTCTTGGCTTATTCAGGCAACACGCAGATACCCATCCCGAACGCCCCGCCCTCGTCGATCGCGAGCGCTCGTTCAGCTACCGCGAACTCGACCGACTCAGCGACCGGCTGGCCGCCCACCTGGCCAGGCGCGGCGTCGCCCGGGGCGAGCGGCTGCCCCTGCTGGCCGAACGCTCGGCCGAACTGGTCATCGCCATCCTGGCGGCCGCCAAGTGCGCAGCGGCCTACGTACCGGTGGACCGTCGGCAACCCGACAGGCGCAAGCAGGAAATCCTCCGCCAGTGCCAGGCCCCCGTGGCCCTCGCCACCCAGGCCGAGGACCTGCCGGGGCAACCGGTGGAGGTCATCGCACAGGTGCTCGCGACGAGCGCGGCGGGTGCCGCGCCGAGGCCGGCGCTCGACGGCAGCGAAGCGCTGTATGTGATATTCACCTCGGGCACCACCGGCGAACCCAAGGGCGTGGTGATCGAGAGCCGCTCCCTGAGCAACCTCGTGGACTGGCACAACCGGCGCTTCGAGATGGACCAACGGAGCCGCACCACCCTGATGGCCGGCGTCGGCTTCGACGTTTGCCAATGGGAAATCTGGTCCACCCTGTGCGCAGGCGCCTGCCTCCACCTGGTGCCCGACGAGGTGCGCCCGGCCCCGGCGGCGCTGCTGGCATTCTTCGCCGAGCAGCGGATCAGCCATGCCTTCGCGCCTACCGTGATGGTCCCTGCGCTGGTGGAGCAACCCGCTCCGCCGTCGCTGGCGCTGCGCTACCTGTTCTGCGCCGGGGAAAAACTGCCGCCGGTCGCAACCGGCGGGCTGCCCTATACCGTGGTGGATTACTACGGCCCGACCGAAGCCACGGTCTTCGCCACCTGCCGCATCGTCGACGCCGAAGCTCATCGGCGGCCCGCCTCGATCGGCACGCCCATCGACGGTTGCGAGGCATTCATTCTCGACGCCGACGACCGGCCTTGCCATGGCGACCGGCCCGGCGAGCTGAACCTGGCGGGCGTCTGCCTGGCGCGCGAATACCTGCGCGACCCGGACATGACCGCCAGGCGCTTCCACTACTCGCAGGCACTGCGGCGCCGGCTCTATCGTACCGGCGACAAGGCCCGCTGGCTGGCCGACGGCAGCCTGCAGTTCCTCGGTCGGCTGGACGATCAGGTGAAGATCCGCGGCCACCGCGTCGAACTCGGCGACGTCGAAGCCGCGCTGCTGCGCCAGCCGGCGATCCATGGCGCGGTGGTGCTGGCGCATGCCGACCCACGCTGCGGTAGCCAGCAATTGAGCGCCTTCGTGGTCCCCCGCCAGCGGGGCGGCGATGCCAGGGCCGTGCTCGCCGCCATCAAGACCGCCCTGCGCCAGGAACTGCCCGACTACATGCTGCCCAGCCGCTATCTGTCGCTGGACAGCCTGCCGACCACGGTCAACGGCAAGATCGACCGCCAGGCCCTGCGTCGACGCCTGGAGGAACAATGCCAGGAACGACTCGACGAGCAACGCTTCGGCACTCCCGGCGAACTGCAAGTGGCTCTGGCCTGGCAGGAAGTGCTGGGGCATACCGACTTCGGCCTGGACGACAGCTTCTTCGAGGTCGGCGGCCATTCCCTGCTGGCCGCCGCCCTGGTGCGCGAACTGAGCCGACGCTTCGGCAACCGTGCCTACATCCACGACATCTACCGCACCCCGAGCGTGCGCCAACTGGCGGCCAGCCTGGCGCGGCGCGCCGGCGAAGCGCCGCCGGCGCTGGACAGCGAACCGGCCCAGGAGCTGCAACGGGACGTGCGCCTGCCCGCCGACGTGGATTTCAGCCGGCCCATGGACACCGCCCAATTGCTCGCGCCACGGCACATCCTGCTCACCGGCGCCAGCGGGCTGATGGGCGCCCACCTGCTCGCCGAGCTGCTGGCCAGCCGCGAGGCCGACCTGCATTGTCCGGTCCGTGCGCAAAACGACGCCCACGCCCTCGAACGCCTGCGCCAGGCCGCCCGGCAGCACCGCATCGAACTCGCCGAGTCGGACTGGCGACGGGTCAGGGCCTACGCCGCCGACCTCGCAGAACCAGGTTTCGGACTACCGGCGGAAACCTACCGCGAGCTGGCCGGCAGCGTCGACCAGGTCTTCCATTCCGCCAGCGCGGTGAACTTCATCCAGCCATACAGCTACATGAAGCGCGACAACGTCGAGGGGCTCGGCCAGGTCCTGCGCTTCTGCGCCAGCGGCCGCTGCAAGCCGCTGATGCTGCTGTCGAGCATCTCGGTGTACAGCTGGGGCCACCTGCATACCGGCAAGCGCCTGATGCGCGAGGACGACGACATCGACCAGAACCTGCCGGCGGTGGTCACCGACATGGGCTACGTGCGCAGCAAATGGGTGATGGAAAAGATCGCCGACCTCGCCGCCGAACGCGGCCTGCCGCTGATGACCTTCCGCCTCGGCTACGCCACCTGCCACAGCCGTACCGGCGCCCATGCCGACTACCAGTGGTGGAGCCGGCTGGCGCGGACCTGCCTGGAGTACCGGGCCGTGCCGCTCCTGCGCGAGCTGCGCGAGGGCCTGACCACGGTGGACTACATGGTAGAGGCGATCAGCGTCATCGCCCGCCAGCCTTCGGCGCTGGGCAAGAAATTCAACCTGGTGCCGAGCATTCCGCGCTGCCTGACCCTGGACGAGTTCTTCGACCGTCTCGGGCGACGCGCCGGGCGTCCCCTCCGGCAGATGCCGTTCGACGACTGGGTAAGTCTCTGGGAAGACAATCGCGACGCCCCGCTCTATCCCCTGCTGAGTATGTTCCGCGACAACATGTACGCCGGCCGCAGCACCGTCGAGTTGTACCAGGATACCTATCTCTGGGACTGCACCAACGTCGAGGAACACCTGCGCGGGAGCGCCGTGCGCGAGCCGGAGTTCGACGACCGCCTGCTCGACCTGTACCTCGCCGGCCTGGGCGGCAGCGCCATGCGGTAAGGTCGAGGCCGCCGCGGCCGGTCGCCGCGGCGGTTACCGCAGCGGGACGCGCTTGGGTATCCTGTCCGCTTTATCGCCCGGAGAACCTCATGCACAACGTTCTGATCGTCGGCGCCTCGCGCGGCATCGGCCTAGGACTGGCGGATGCCTTCCTGCAACGCGGCGCACAGGTATTCGCCGTCGCCCGGCGACCGCAAGGCTCTCCCGGGCTGCAGGCACTGGCGGAGCGAGCCGGGGAGCGCTTGCAAGCGGTGACCGGCGACCTCAACCAACGCGACTGCGCCGAACGCATCGGCGAGGCGCTGGGCGAGCGGCGGATCGATCGCCTGATCGTCAACGCCGGCATCTACGGCCCGCAGCAACAGGATGTGGCGGAAATCGACGCCGAGCAGACCGCCCAGCTGTTCCTGACCAACGCCATCGCGCCGCTGCGCCTGGCCAGGGCACTGTCCGGGCGGGTTAGCCGGGGTGGCGTGGTGGCGTTCATGAGTTCGCAGATGGCCAGCCTGGCGCTGGGCCTGTCGGCCACAATGCCGCTCTACGGCGCCAGCAAGGCGGCGCTGAACAGCCTGGTACGCAGCTGGGAGGGCGAGTTCGAGGAGTTGCCGTTCAGCCTGTTGCTCCTGCATCCCGGCTGGGTGCGTACCGAAATGGGCGGCGACAGCGCGCCGCTGAGCGTCGAGGAAAGCGCCGCCGGACTGGTCGCGGCGGTGGAGGATGCCGCGGGCGTGAATGCCTGTCGCTTCGTCGATTATCGGAACCAGCCGCTGCCCTGGTGAAGCGGGCCGATCCGTCAGGGCATCCGGCAATAGCCCTCGGCCGCATACCTGATGAGGTCGGCATCGCGCTTGATGCCGAGCTTCTTCATGGCACTGACCTTCTGCGTACTGATGGTCTGCACGCTGCGATGCGAGCGCTCGGCGATTTCGGTGATGGTCAGTCCGGAGCCGAACAGACGGACGATTTCCGCCTCCCGGGGCGTCAGCCGTTCGTTGTGCGAGGAAAGCACCTGGTTGACGAAGATGTCCCTGATCGACGGCGAGAAATACTGGTTTCGCGAATAGGCCGCGCTCACCGCCGCCAGCAGGTGACTGGTCGAGTCGGACTTGCTGAGGATGCAATTGATACCCTGCTTGAGAATGGCCCGGATAAGACCCGGATTGTTCAGCATGGTAAAGACGACCAATTGCAGATGCGGATAACGTCGTCGCAGCAATGACAACAATGCCAGTCCATCGCCATATTTCCCGCCCGGCATCGTATAGTCGACGATAACGACATCGCAGTCGCCTTCGTCGAGCCGGCCGATCAACTCGGTAGAATTGGAAACTTGACCGAGCATCTCCAAAGAACCGCACTGACTCAGTTCGTAGGAAATACCCAGCGAAATGGCGGGATGATCATCCGCAACCATTACGCGAATGCGATGTAGGGACATCCTTGCGTCTCCTTAAGCGGTACACGGCAGGCGAAAGCGTTACCAGGAAACCTGTGGTCTCGGTCATGCCTGCCGCAGGCAGGCGGCCGCCGCTCGGCCGGCAAGGAGGAAAGCGCGGTCCGGAATCCGCCGACGCCACTGCCCCGGTTCAAAGTGAACATGTGTATTTTCTAGTGAAACCGACGATATTTAATATAGTAAAACTACTATTTTTTCGCCTCGCAAACTAACAACAAAGACACTTGAAACAGCCCCCGAAAAACGTATACGTAGACACTTATGAAAAACGATGAAATACGAAACGGACAAGCCAGAGCAGCAAAAAATTTGAAAAAAGAGTTCCGTGACAAGCTGAAACTATCGCCTGGAAAATAGCGTTCTTTTATTTGCGCGAAATCCTACCGAGGAAACTTGCATATCCCTCAGAAAGCCTTCGCCCATACGCAATATCGGTATTCCGCGTGCGGGAATGGCATGTGCGCACGAGACCCAGGACGAGCAGCGGAGCGATATGCAGAGCGCCTTCGGCGATCTGCAACCACTGGAGGTGAGGGGCCGAGCCTTCGCGAGGGCTGGCGCGAAAGCGGCCGACGGCGCTTCCCGAGGCGGGGCGGGAAACGCCGGGGAAAGAACGGCGGCGCCGCTCAGGGGAAGGTAAACGTGAACTCGGCGGCGCCGTCGGCGACCCCGGCCTTCAATTCGCCCTCCGCGCCGATACGGATGTAGGCGGCACTCAGCGGGAGGTCGGCGCTGTCGCCGACACGCCGCATCGGGTAGGGCGTGCCGTCGAAACGTATCCGCTGCTGGTCCAGGCCGTTCTTCACGACGATGCCGAACCCCGCCGCGCCGCCGCTCTTCAAGCTGAGGATCGTCGGGTCCGCTTGCTGCGCCGAGACATACTTGTCGCGGAAAGCGATTTCCGGCTTGGCCAGCGCCGCACACTCGCTGAGAGAAATATCGAAGGAACGCTCCGTGGAGGTGTCGTTGACCCGCGGGAAGTTCTTCAACGCGACGCTACCCAGTTTGACGTTGATTTCCCGTCCCACCTCGACCTTGCATTTCTTCGGGATCGGCGGCGGCGGGGGACCGCCGCCGATCCCGATGGAGGCCGGGCCGATCAGCGAATAGGGCTTTCGGCAAACCCCGGTGGGGTAGTTGTCCGCAGGCACCGCCAGGACGCTGCCGATGGACGCTTCGCCCTTCAGCCTGTCCACCGCCCAGAGATTCAGGGTGGCGCTGCCGGATACGCTGGTTACCTTCAGGTCGCCGGCAGGCAACTCGCCGGGGTCGACCGTCAGGACCAGTTCCTGTAGGTAGTCGCTGGTCGTGCTTCCGGAAAAGCTCGTGACTCGCTTGTCCAGCGCATGGGGCTGGTTGTCGACCGGAATCACCCGCTTGACGCCGTCCTGGGCATCCACCGAGATCCGATAGCCGATGCCTTTGATGTCGGACGCCACCGTGCCGTAGGGCCCCGGATAGCCCACCCCGGACCAGTTCCCCCCGATGACCAGCTCATGCGCCTCCTGGGAAGCCTGGGGCTTGTAGTTCAGGAACAGGCTCACCGGCCTGGCGAACAGCACCGTGCCTTTCGCCGTGCCGCTGGTCAGCTCGTTCACCACACGCCAGGGCAAGCCTTTGCCATTGTCGAACGAGCAGTTCAGGGCGACCTCGTTCAGGGCCCAGGCCTGGCCGCCGGTCAGGCAGCAGAGGCCGAGAACGAGCGCCTGCCGAGCCTGCGCGCCAGGCCGGCGGCGCAGGGAAACGCGGCCGGGAAATAACCTCATGCTCATGGAACTCTCCAAGATTGCGCCTGCGGAAGAGGGCCACACTCCAGGCGAGAGCGGCCCCGGCCGGGAAGGGAGGTCCGCCAGGGACCTCCCCTGCCGGCCTTACCAGATGTTGCCGTAGTCGATACCGGCAGGCGGCAGGAGCGCCGCCTCGCCGATCACGTAGTTGCCGCCCAGGACCCCATGGTTCTCGCCGACCTGCGCACCGTAGATCTGGCCGTAATGGGACTGAGGCTTGAAGTCGATCTTGCCGCTGACGCCGGAGTACTCGATCGATCCCAGGTTGACGCCGGCCAGCCCGCCCATGGAGACGTAGTAGTCGCCACTGACGGTGCCTTCCGACATGGACGAAACGATGCGTCCCTGGATCTGGTTCTCGCCGACCAGGCCGCCGATGCGGCTGCGCCCGCTGCCGTTGACGGTACTGCTGCTGCGCGCCGACAGGATCGAACCGGCGTTGCTGCCGACCAGGCCGCCAACCGACGCACTCGCAGCGGCGCTGACCCTGCCGCTGGCATCCACGTTGACCAGTTCGCCGCCGTTGTGGCCGACGAGCCCGCCCACCAGACTGTTGAACCCGCCGCTCACGTCGCCGCGCGAGATCGCATGGGCGACGGAACCGCCGAGGTTGTGTCCAATCAGCCCGCCGACGCGACTGTTGCTGCCGCCGCTGACCTTGCCCGTCGCCTCGGCGGTCTCGATGGCGCTCTGGCTATTGTTGCCGACCAGCCCGCCCAGATCCGCGCCGCCCTGGTCCGTGACGCTGCCGCTGGCTTTCAGGTTTCCGAGCATGCCGTTGCCTTCTGCCTTGCCGATCAGCCCGCCGGTCGCCAGGCCGCCCTTGCTGTACACCGACCCGCTCGCCTGCGAGCGGAATATCTCGCCGCCGGAACTCAGGCCGACCAGCCCGCCGGTATTCCCCGCGCCGCCGGCCTCCACCTGGCCGCTGGCGCTACTATCGGAGACGTGGCCGAACATGTTGTAGCCGACCAGGCCGCCGACGTTCAGGCCGGGCCGGTAGGTCTCGACCTTCCCCTGGCTGCCGGACGCCCTGATCGTGGCCTTCGCATTCAGTCCGACCAGGCCGCCGACGCCGCCCAGGCTGTTGCGCTCGGTGGACTGTGCAGCCACATGGACGTTGCTGTGGGCGTTCTCGATGACCGCCTCCGGCCCCCAGGCGGTGGTGAAGTTCTCCCCCACCAGACCGCCGACCGCCGTGCTCGCCGCATAAGCGGTGACGCCGCCGCTGACGGATGCGTTCGTGATCTGCCCGTTGATATTGCGCCCGACCAGGCCGCCCAGTGCGTTGGAGCGCAGTCGGCTGCCGACGACCGAGACCCCGCTGGCGCTGACGTTGGCGATACGCCCGCTGTTGATCCCGACCAGGGCGCCGAGCGAAGACGGACCGGAGCCGTAGGTGTTATCGGATACCCGCAGGTTGTTCAGTTTCAGGTTGCTCAGGGTGCCCGAGGAGCGGGCGAACAGCCCGACATTCGGCCCGGTGTTGCTGATCGAGAGATTGCCGATGCTGTTGCCGAGACCGTCCAGGGTGCCGCTGAAGACGCCGGCGGGCCCGCCGATGGACTGCAGTGCCGTGCAGTAATAGCTGCCGCCCAGGATATTGCCGCCGAGCACGTACAGGCCGTCCAGGTTCTTGTTGATCGCTTGCAACTGCGCCAGGTTCTGCACCACCGTGTAGTAATAGCCGCCGGAGACGTAGGTCGCGTTGGCCCCGGCCAGGGAGACCGACGCCGTGCCGTTCACCCGGTGGCCTTCGCCGGCATCCATGGCCAGCGCGCTGCCAGCCCCGCCGAGAACGATCTTGTCATTGATATCGATAGCGCCTTCGGCCTTCAGCTCCAGCCCAGCCTTGGCGCCACTGGCATTCAGCCTGCCATTCAGCGTCAGGTCGGCCGCGGAGCCCAGCCCCAGCCGGTTGCCCGATGCCCAGCTCACCGAGCCGTCGAGGTCCAGGTCGCCCTTGGTCGAAACCAGTTCGATATTGGTGCTCGCCAGGTTCCGCGACAGGGTGTCGGCATGAACGGTGACGCCATCCGACACCGCCGATGGGCGCACGTCGATCTTGTCGGCAGCAATCTTCCAGGTGCCGTTGAGGCCATTGCTGGCGAGCGTGTTCACCTGGGTGCCCAGGGCCACCTCCACCGCCTGCCCCCGGACCTCGACCGTGCCGCCGTGCCCCGGTCCGTTCAGCGCATTGGCGGACAAGGCGCCTCCCACCATGACCTTGCCGTCCGGGCCGCCATCGAGCACGATCCGCCCGTTCTTGCCGCGCAGCGAGCGGGCCTCGATGGCACCCTGGGTGTTCACCACCGTGTTGAGCAGCGCATTGGCGGTCCTGGCCGCCATCAGGACTCGCCCCCCGTCGGCCTTGAGCAGGCCGCCGTTGCTTGCCAGCGCATTGGCGACCCCGGCGTCGACGCGGATGTCGAGCAGCTTGTTGCCGTCGAAATTCAGCGTCAGGTCGCTGCCCGCGCCGAGCCCGACACCGCCCATCTGCGCCAGGACCGTCCCGCGGTTGTCGACCTGCGCGCCCAGCAGGGCGATGCTGCCGCCTTCTGCCGCGGTGATGGCGCCCCCGTGGTTGAGGACACCGTTGGTAGAGGGACCCGTGAAACGGTATCTGGAGGAGTTGCCGTTGAACTCGGCATCCGTGATGTCCAGCGTGGAAGCCACCAGACCGCCGACATTGACCTGGGCGCCGCGACCGAAGAGCACGCCGTTGGGGTTGACCAGGAAGACCTGGCCGTTGGCATCGATCCGGCCCTGGATATCGCTGGCCTTGGTGCCGATCACCCGATTCAGGGCGATCGAGCTACTGCTCGGCTGGTTAAAGATCACCCGCTCGCCGGCGGCAACGCTGAAGGAATCCCAGTTGGCGATCAGCTTGTCGACCTTCTGGTTGACCGACAGGCTGTTGCCGCCCGACAGGTGTATCTCCCCGTTCGCGCTCCCGCCGACCACCGTTCCCCCGCTTGGCAGCGCATAGGCCGGAGCCAGGGCCGTGGCGCCCAGCAGGGCCAGGGCGGAGGCGATCGCCGCCTTGGCGCCGGCGGGCTTGCCGCGCCTGCGACTGCCTTCGCTGACGACGTTCCAGCAGCCCTGGGATACGTTCCAGACCAGTGCATAGCATTTGTTCATGTGCTTCCTTCCTCCAGTGAAACCCCGCGACCTATTCGCAGGGCCGTGCTACGGCAGGAGCCCAACTCCCCGGGCCCTGCCGAACTCCTACGGGTATCTCTCTGCCGGCGCGTCGCCGCGCTCGATCTGGCCGTCATCCCCCACCGCATCGAAATGGACCCGCGCCGCCTCGCCGGGCACGGCCGGCAGACTCAACGGGGTAACGGCGAAAGGCGGCAAGGTGACGCTGCCGAGGGACATGGCGAGGTCGCCCTCGCCCAGCTCCAGGCGCACCAGGGAAACGTGATAGGGACTGCGGTTGTCCGCCTCCAGCAGCGCCCGCTGCCCCGGCCGTACCGCCGGACGCAGGCGCCAGACGACCTGGCGCGCGGCGGCTCGCGGATCGCCGGCCAGACCCTGCGGACGGAACAGGAGCTTCATCCGCAGGCGGTAGCTCACCAGCAGCAGGTTGCCGCTGCCGTCCTCCCGCCCCGGCACCTCCAGCAGGTTGACCCAGAACAGCGATTCCCGGTCGTCCGGCAGCGGCTCGCCGGTATGGCGAAGCTGGAGCGCCTGGGTCTCCTGCGGGTCCATACGCAACAGCGGCGGCGACAGGATGAACGGCACCGTGACAGCGCTCGGGTCCGCCGTCTCGTCGCCGCGATCGAGCCAGGCCTGGACCAGGGCCGGGCGCGTCCCGACGTTACCGACGCGAATCGTCAGCGCGGAAACGCCCGCCGGATAGATGAAACGGGTCCCGATCACGGACAGCGAGGCGGAGGCATCGGCCACCAGCGCCACCAGCAGGACCCAGGCCGTGCCGCATCGGCCCAGGCCGACGCCGGTCACAGCGTGCGCTCCCGGTCGGCGGCCGACGCCGGGCGACATGCCAGTTGCAGGACGGGAGGCGTCGTCTCGCGCGGGCCCAGCGCATAGTCGACCAGGCACTGCTGCTGCGGCTCGTTGCCCCAGCGCACCCGAACCGAGCCGCGATCCTGCTCGACCCGCAGCACCAGGCGGCTGCCCTGGCCGACGGCGCCCACCGACTGCCCGCTGTGGGCATCGAGCACTTCCGCGGCGAACGGCAGGGGCTCGCCGCTGGGCATCCGGCTATCCACCAGCAAGGGCCTCGCTACCCGCGTCGGATAGTCGAGGCGCACCACCGCTCCGGCGGTGGGCGCCACGTTGCGCGAACTGGACCTCAGCTCGATCTCGTCGGCCATGCCGTTGGGGTCGAGGTCGACGCTGTTCAACTGGTAGGGCAGCAGGTTGGGAATCACCGCATAGCCGTGGCGGTCGACCCGGCTTCCCGAGTAGCCGGCAGCCGCGCCCCTGGCGTTTGGCGCGTGGACCAGGCCGATCGTCTCGCCCAGGGTTTGTGCCGCGGTGATCCCGCCGCTGTGCGCGACCAGGCCGCCGGCGGCCTTGAGCGACAACTGCCGATAGCCCGGCCCCTGCGAGAGGCTGGAGCCGAGTTCGACCTGCGGCAGTCGATAGTCGAGGCTGGCGCTCTTCGAGGTCTGCCGGCTGTCGCGGTCATGGGAGGCCGACAGCGAGTAGGAGGCCTCGCCACGCTTGCCCAGCATGCCGGAAACCCCGCTGGTGAGCTGGGTTCCGCTGTTGCTGTCGCGGGTCAGGTAGCTGCTCAGGGTCGGCGACCCGCGTCCCGCGCCGCCGAGCGGAATGGACAGGTTCAGGCTGAACAGCGTGCTGGTCTCGCCGCGCCTGTCACCGCTGGAAAAGCCTTCGTAGTGGCTGCGCAGGCGTTGCGCGGAAATGGAGTAGCTGACGTCGCGCCACTGGTTGCTGTAGCCGACCGAGAAGTTGACCGCCCGCCCGCCGCCGCTCCAGTAGCGCTGCGAGGAGCCGTTCAGGTACAGGTTGCCGCCGTTGCCCAGTTGCTGGCTGATGTTGGCGTCGAGACGGTTGCGCAAGCGCGAGAACGACTCCAGCGGCTCGCCTCGCTCTACCCGGTCCTGCATGAAGGCCGCGTCGCGCAGGCCGAGATAGCCACCGGTGGAGTAACGATAGGCGAGCAGCGAAAAGTTGGTGCCGGTGTTCGGCAGGTTCTTGCTGTAGGCGAGACGGTAGCTGGAGCCGCTAAGGCGGTCGTCGCCGGGAACCTCGGTACGCGCCAGCGTCACGTCACCGGAGAATCCGCCCACCGGCGTGTTCAGCGCCGCGCCCATCAACCCGGACATGTAGCTGCCGGTGAAGGCCCCGCCCGCGTATGCGGTGACGTCGTTGCCCAGGCCGCGCTGGTAGACGCCCTGCAGCATGTTCGGCCGACGCTCCAGGCTGGGATCGTTGAGCCGCCCGGCCGTCAGGCTGTAGCGCGTGGTCCCGGGGCGCAGCAGTTGTACGGTGGTGGCGAACGGCACGATGAAACTGCGGACTTCCCCGCTGGCTTCGGTCACCCGCACTTCCAGGTCCCCGCCATAGCTGGCGGTCTGCAGTTCGTCGAGAGCGAACGCCCCGGGTGCCACCGTGGTTTCGTAGATGAGGTAGCCGCGCTGGTAGACCGAGACCCGCGCATTGGTACTGGCGGTCCCACGGACCACCGGAGCGTAGTAGCGCAGCGAATCCGGCAGCATCCGGTCATCGCTGGAAAGCTGCACGCCACGGAAGGACACCGCATCGAAGAACTCGCTGCTGGTGGAGTTTTCCCCCAGCAATAACTGCGCACGCCAGGCCGGCAGGTCGGTCTGCACATAGGTTGCGCTGCGCTGGTAATGGCTGCCCATGCGGCGCGACCAGGTGGCCGTGCCGTTGTGGCGCAGGCGCGCCCGCCCGAAATTGAAGCCGGCGTTCATCCCGGCATAGCCGCTGGTGGCGCTCCTGCCGTGGTTTTCCCTGACGTGGAGATTGCTGTTGTAGTTGAGCAAGGCGGCGGAAATGCCGCTGTCCCAGCTCGCCGGATCGACATAGGTCTTCGAAGAATCCAGGCTCAGGTAATAGCTGGGCACCGAGACATAGACCGACTGCTCGGCGATATCGAGCTTGACCCGGGCCCCCGGCACATAGCGCTCGAGCGGGTCGCAGTGCAAACCTTCGGGCAGAGGATCGCGAGCCGAGGAACGGTCCTGGCCACGCGCGCTCTTCTCCAGGTCGATGCCCGCCCGCTCCAGCAGGCCCCGGTCGTAGCAGAAGACCGCGCTTTCCCGCCCCGGCTGGCGGCGCAGCTCGACTTCCTCGACACCGCGCCATCGGCTGTTGAGCAGCAGGTCGAGGCGATAGCGGCCTGGCTCGATGACGTCGCCGCGCTCGAAACGCGACGTATCGATCGAGCGTCCGCCCGGCCCCAGGGCCAGCATCTGCGCGTCGAAGACGATCCGCCGCGACGGTGCGTCCAACCCGCCGGCCGGTGACGCAACGGCCACCGCGGGCGCCTGCGGCTGTTTCACCGGTGCTCCCGCCCTGGCCTCCTTCGCTTTCGCCCCGGCTACGCCGGCGGCGCCGACGGAGGACCAGGACTGGCAGGAGGACAGCGAAGGAAACAGTGCCAGCAGACAGGCGAATCGCAGGGAACGAACGGCGATCCCTCCCTGTATCGCCATTCGCAACAGGGCGACCTGCCCACCGTAAGCGGGAGCGGACAAGCACCTATGAAGAGAAACTTTGGGCATATGTAATCCCTGCAGCGATTTTAAAATCGCCACTCATATGTCGGGCCGTAAGTAAAAAGCGGGGAAACGGAGGGGTTATTTGCCGAGTGCCCTATCGAGGGTATTGCGGCCACCGTAATCGTTGATGACTTCGTATCTGACGGAAGCGGCTTCCATGTTCTTCGGATTTCCCTGCCAGTCGAACTCCTTCGTCGAGAATGGCGCGACCATTCCCTTTCCCACGGACATGACACGGCCATCGACAATCAATTCGACGCTGGCGAACGAAACGTAGTAAGGCGTCGGATTATTTACCTGTACTACGGTCTTTTTTCCTGCTCCCCCTGACTCCAGAAACTTCCATTGAAGTTTCCCGGCAGCCGAATCGACACTCTTCAACTGGCTGGGTCGAAAGAAGAGTTTGAAGCGCGAACGAAAGGAAAACTGCAATGCATTGTTTTCGTCTTCGTCCCTGGGCGGAACTTCCAGGATATTCAGCCAGAACAGCGATTCGCGATCCGTCGGCAACGGGGCCTTCAGGTAGGCGATGCGCAATACGGCGCCGCCATTGGGGTCCACTCGCGTCACGGCCGGCGTGACGCTGAAGGGGACCTGCAGTTCCTCGGGGGGAACGTCCTGCCGGCCATCGTCGATCCAGGCTTGCGCCAGCACGGGAGTGCCGGACGTATTGCTGACCCGCAAGGTGACCTCGCGCTCGCTGGCCGGAAAGACGACACGAGTGCCCTGTGCGATCAGCCCGGCATGAGCCGTTCCGGCGCACAGGGCGATGGCCACGGCGCTTGCCGCCACGAAAGAATGAAAACGATGCATTAGCGGCGCCATGGCCTCACCTCTTCGTCCGTCGACCGCCGCTTACTCGTACGCCAGGAGGTAGCGGATATGGGACAGGCCGGTACCCGCGATCACGGTCTTCTCGGTGGACACATAGGAGGCCTTGTACTTCAGGGTGGCCGTGTTCTTGTCGATGGTTGCCTTCTGCGGGGCGGCCTCGACCAAGCCCAGCGGGATCTTCGTGGTGTTGGCCGCCGAATTGTTGAAGATCTGGATCTGCACGCCCTTGGCTTTCGACGGCCCCATCAGCATCAGGTTGCCGCTGATGCGGTCGACGTTGGTGACCGGGTCGAAGGCGATGGAAACCTTCTTGTCATTGGTGCAGCCGGCACCGGAGAGGACCAGGTCGAACTCCTGGAAAGTGGAGTTGGTTCCGACGGCGGTGAAATGGGTCGGCGCCACGATACCCAGGTCGACGTTGGTGACGTTGCCCGCACCCGGCGCCTGGCCGTTGATATCGCACGCGACGTCGGTGATGTTGCCCGAGAAGTTGACGATCCCATCGACCGCATGGGCCGCGGGGGACATCAGCGCGAGAAGGGTGCCCGACGCAACGAGGGGCGCAAGAATTGCACGTTTGAACTTGTTCATCTGATTTCCTTTGGAGTTGTGGAACATCCTGGCTGCTCCCTGGAGAGCCGATGCAGTACGAACCGGCCAAGGTAGCCAAGCCTTTGCGCGCAACCGGGACGGCCGCCTAGAGCGCCTCCGACCATTACGCGACAGCCGAAGATTGCGCCCTGATAAACGCAGACCCAAATACTAGAAAGAAAGACAGGATTTAAAAATAATAATCATACGAAAACATATGTAGTCCATTTCCGATAACAACCAATAGGTACATAAGAATACATTCAGAAAATACTTATAGAAGAACAGGAACCCATTAACTAAAAAACCAAAAAAGAAGAAACGAAAACCCATCTAATACTTCATCTTCGATAACTTTCCCTTCGCCGCTCCGTGCTATTTCCGTGGCATATCGACCTATCAACCATCCGGTCGATATCGGGATACTCGAAGACAGGCCAGCATGGGTTTCCCACGACGAGGAGAACCCTATGTCCGCCCACTCGCATTCCGGATGGATCACCGTCGGCGCCCTGGCCGACGGCTTCGCTCCGGACAACCACGTCCTTCCCGCCTGCGGCGATCTCGCCGGGCTCGAACGGGTCCTGCACTTCGCCAACGGCTGGGTCATCGAACATGCCTTCGACTCGCAGCGCCTGCGCTGGCGCCTGGCCGACGGCAGTGCCAGCGGCGAGTCGGACTACCGCGCCAGTTCACTGCGGGAGAACCTTTACCTGGTGGATTTCCTCAAGCAGGAAAACGGCCGGCCGGTCTCGGTCAGCCTGGTGCTGGACTTCGACAACCAGGCGTTCACCGCGGTGCTCGGCCATCTGCCCGACCGCACGGCCTGCGAACAGGGTCTGTTCTCCCGGGCCCTGGCCGGCCGGGAACTGACCGGCGTCGAGGCCGAGTTCCTGCATGGCAGCCTCGACCGCCCGTGGCAGCCCGGCGCCTGCCCGCACGTCCCCAGCGACGAGTTGGTCGGCCTGCGCAACCGCTACGTCTACAGCGCCAGCGAGGCCTACGAACACGTCTACCTCAATCCCGACTTCTACACCTGGCAATGCCTGCGCGGCGCCGAGCGAGGGCTGGCCGATACCGACCGCTGCCACTGCTACCGACTGGCCGAACGCCTGTACCTGTTCGTCTGGCGCGAGAAGATCGTGCCGACTCTCGGCGTGCTGCTGATCGACCTGGAAGCCGGGCGCACCGACGGCAAGATCTTCGGCTACCAGGACGACGACTTCGCCACCCCGGTTAACTTCCCGGTCGGCGCCCTGGCCCAGGTGCTCAACCAGACCCGCCACGACCTGTGAGGACGCCCATGGATACCACCTTCGGCCTCGACCTGGCCCGCGTCGAAGCGCTGTTCAAGCACGAGCTGCGACGCTTCGATGAACTGCATCCGCGCTCCGCCCAGGCCTACCGGGAAAACCGCCGCCACTGGCTGTACGGCGCACCGTTGCACTGGATGCAACAGTGGCCGGGCAACTGCCCGCTGCTGGTGAAGGAGGCCCAGGGCGCGCGCGTCACCGACATCGACGGCCAGCAGTACGTCGACTTCGCCCTCGGCGATAGCGGCGCCATGTTCGGCCACGCCCAACCGGCGGTGGCCGACGCCATCGCCCGCCAGGCGCGGCGCGGCTCGACCCTGATGCTGCCGACCGAGGACAGCCTGTGGGTCGGCGCCGAACTGGCGCGGCGCTTCGGCCTGCCCTATTGGCAGGTGACCACCTCGGCCACCGACGCCAACCGTTTCGTCCTGCGCCTGTGCCGGATGCTCAGCGGACGCGACAAGGTGGTGGTGTTCAACTGCAACTACCACGGCAGCGTCGACGAATCGCAGGTGGAATTCGACGCCGCCGGGCGCATGGTTCCGCGCGCGGGCGTTCACCCCAATGGCGTACGCCACGCCACCACCACCCGCCTGGTGGAATTCAACGACCTCGACGCGCTGGAGGCCGCCCTCGCCCATGGCGACGTCGCCGCGGTGCTCACCGAACCCTTCATGACCAACGTCGGCATGGTCCCGCCGGCCGAAGGCTTCCACGCCGGCCTGCGCGAACTGACCCGCCGCCACGACGTGGCGCTGATCATCGACGAGACCCACACCATCTCCTGCGGTCCCGCCGGCTATAGCGGCACGCATGGCCTCGAGCCGGACTTCTTCGTCCTCGGCAAATGCATCGCCGGCGGCATTCCCAGCGCCGTCTGGGGATGCAGCCAGGCGCAGGCGGAGCGGATCTGGGCGGTACTGCCGCACTTCCGACCGGGGCAGGCGATCAACCATTTCGGCTTTGGCGGCACCCTGGCCGGCAACGCGCTGCAACTGGCGGCGATGCGCGCGACCTTCGCCGAAGTGATGACGGAGGACGCCTATCGGCACATGTTCCAGCTCGCCGCGCAGCTCGAGGCAGGCGTCCGCGCGACGCTCGAGGAACTGCGCCTGCCCTGGCACGTGACGCGCATCGGCGCGCGCGTCGAGTACCTGTTCATGACCCACGCCCCACGCAACGGCGGCGAGGCCCACCACGCACGCAACGGCCTGGTCGAGGCCTGCCTGCATCTCTACCTGCTCAACCGCGGCGTGCTCTTGACGCCATTCCACAACATGGCGCTGACCTGCCCGGCGACCCGCGCGGAGGACGTCGAACTGCACAACCGCCTGCTCCGCGATTGCCTGGGCGAACTGTTGGAGCGCCCATCGTGAGGCGCTTGGAGAACCGCGTCGCGCTGGTCACCGGCGCCGGCCAGGGCATCGGCCGGGCCATCGCCGAATGCTTCGCCGCCGAAGGCGCCAGGGTGCTGCTGGCGACGCGTACCGCCAGCCGCGGCCAGGCCGTCCTGGAGGCGATCCGCCTGGGCGGAGGCACGGCCGAACTGCTGGCCGTCGACCTGAGCGAGCACGACGCCGCGAGACGAGCGGTGAGCGCGACCCTGGAGCGCTTCGGCCAGTTGGACATCCTCCTGCACAACGCCGCTGCCTTTCCCCAGTGCGCCCTCGCGGAACTGGACGAAGGCACCCTGGAACGGACCCTGGCGGTGAACCTGAAAAGCTGCTTCCGGCTGACCCAGGCCGCCCTTCCCGCCCTGCGCCGCAGCGTGGCCGGGCGCGTCCTGGTGACCTCCTCGGTGACCGGCCCGCGCACGGCGATCCCTGGGCTCTCGCACTATGCGGCGAGCAAGGCCGGGGTCAACGGTTTCATCCGCGCCGCCGCGCTGGAGCTGGCCGGCGACGGCATCACCGTCAACGGCGTCGAGCCTGGCCTGGTCGCGACTCCGGCGCTGGGCAGCCTCGGCGACGCCGCCGCGCTGGCCGCGCACATCCCCCTCGGGCGTGTCGGCCAGCCGCTGGACATCGCCCAAGCCATGCTCTTCCTCGCATCCGACGAGGCGAGCTACATCACCGGGCAGACCCTGGTTGTGGATGGCGGCGCGTTGCTGCCGGAGAACGGCGGGCTGGCCTGAAGCCGCTGGCGTTCGCCCTCTCCCTCCAGAGAGAGCGCCTTCCGACGTATCCGGCAAACACTTCCGACGGCTCCGGTAGGGCGCTCGCCCTGTCCCACGGACAAGGGCCGACCATTTGCCGGGCGATTATCGAAAGCCCCTGCAAAATGGATGAATAAGAATGACTCTCAGCAGGTTAGTATCGGAAATCCCCAACCGAGAGGATTCGCTTCATGTTCCGCTCCACCTCCCATGTCCGTACCGAATCGGCGGCACGCTACGTCAATCGCCTGTGCAAGCACTGGGGCCACAAGTTCGAAGTCGAACTCACTCCCGAGCGCGGCTTCATCGACTTCGGCGACTCCAACTGCGAGCTGCTCGCCCACCCCGACCATGTCCTGATGATTCTCAACAGCCCCGACGAGGACAGCCTCGCCCACATGCAGAACGTGGTCGCCGATCACCTGCAACGCATGGCCAACAGCGAAAGCCTGGAGATTGCCTGGCAGCCCGCCGAAAGCTGAACGCGCCGCCACCCGGCCGCCCTTCGCGGCCGGGCGCCGGGCGTCACGCGGGGCCATGGAAAGTGCAATTCATTCCCCGGAAAAGCCATTCAGCTCGCTCCGCCCCCGTCCCATCATCCCCTCCAGGCGCTCTCGCGCAGATAACAACAATGACTGGAGACGATGATGAAACCCGAAGATTTCCGTGCCTCTGCCACCCGTCCGTTCACCGGCGAGGAGTACCTCGCCAGCCTGCGCGACGACCGTGAGATCTACATCTACGGCGACCGCGTCAAGGACGTCACCAGCCACCCCGCCTTCCGCAACGCGGCCGCCTCCATGGCCCGGCTCTACGACGCCCTGCACGATCCGCAGAGCAAGGAAAAGCTCTGCTGGGAGACCGATACCGGCAACGGCGGCTATACCCACAAGTTCTTCCGCTACGCGCGCAGCGCCGACGAACTGCGCCAGCAGCGCGACGCCATCGCCGAGTGGTCGCGGCTGACCTACGGCTGGATGGGCCGCACCCCGGACTACAAGGCCGCCTTCGGCAGCGCCCTCGGCGCCAACCCGGGCTTCTACGGGCGTTTCGAGGACAACGCGAAAACCTGGTACAAGCGCATCCAGGAAGCCTGCCTGTACCTCAACCATGCCATCGTCAACCCGCCGATCGACCGCGACAAGCCGGTGGACCAGGTCAAGGACGTGTTCATCTCGGTGGACGAGGAAGTCGACGGCGGCATCGTCGTCAGCGGCGCCAAGGTGGTCGCCACGAATTCCGCGCTGACCCACTACAACTTCGTCGGCCAGGGTTCGGCGCAACTGCTCGGCGACAACACCGACTTCGCCCTGATGTTCATCGCGCCGATGAACACCCCCGGCATGAAGCTGATCTGCCGCCCCTCCTACGAACTGGTGGCAGGCATCGCCGGATCGCCGTTCGACTACCCGCTGTCCAGCCGTTTCGACGAGAACGACGCGATCCTGGTGATGGACAAGGTGTTCATCCCCTGGGAGAACGTACTGATCTACCGCGACTTCGAACGCTGCAAGCAGTGGTTCCCCCAGGGCGGCTTCGGCCGGCTGTTCCCGATGCAGGGCTGCACCCGCCTGGCGGTCAAGCTCGACTTCATCACCGGCGCCCTCTACAAGGCCCTGCAATGCACCGGCTCCCTGGAGTTCCGCGGCGTGCAGGCGCAGGTCGGCGAAGTGGTGGCCTGGCGCAACCTGTTCTGGTCGCTGACCGACGCCATGTACGGCAACGCCAGCGAATGGCACAGCGGCGCCTTCCTGCCCAGCGCCGAGGCCCTGCAGGCCTACCGCGTGCTGGCGCCGCAGGCCTACCCGGAGATCAAGAAGACCATCGAGCAGGTGGTCGCCAGCGGCCTGATCTACCTGCCCTCCGGCGTTCGCGACCTGCACAATCCGCAGCTCGACAAGTACCTCTCCACCTATTGCCGCGGCTCCGGCGGCATGGGCCACCGGGAGCGGATCAAGATCCTCAAGCTGCTCTGGGACGCCATCGGCAGCGAGTTCGGCGGCCGCCACGAGCTGTACGAGATCAACTACGCCGGCAGCCAGGACGAGATCCGCATGCAGGCCCTGCGCCAGGCGGTCGGCAGCGGCGCGATGAAGGGCATGCTCGGCATGGTCGAGCAGTGCATGGGCGACTACGACGAGAACGGCTGGACCGTGCCGCACCTGCACAACCCGGACGACATCAACGTACTCGATCGCATCCGCCAATGACGCCCGCGTCGCGTCCGGAGGTTATTCCCATGTCCCAGCTCGAACCCAGGCAGCAAGCCTTCCGCAACGCCATGGCGCATCTTTCGGCGGCGGTCAACGTGATCACCAGCAACGGCCCAGCCGGACGCTGCGGGATCACCGCCACCGCGGTCTGCTCGGTCACCGACAGCCCGCCGACGCTGATGCTCTGCATCAACCGCAACAGCGAGATGAACACGGTGTTCAAGGCCAACGGTCGACTCTGCGTGAACGTCCTCAGCGGCGAACACGAAGAGGTGGCCCGCCACTTCGCCGGCATGACCGAGGTCCCGATGGAACGCCGCTTCGCCCTCCATGACTGGCGCGAGGGCCTCGCCGGGTTGCCGGTGCTGCACGGCGCCCTGGCCAACCTGCAGGGACGCATCGCCGAGGTCCAGGAGATCGGCACCCACTCGGTGCTGTTGCTGGAGCTGGAGGACATCCAGGTCCTCGAACAGGGCGACGGCCTGGTCTACTTCAGCCGCAGCTTCCATCGCCTGCAGCGAGCCTGCCGAGCCGCCTGACCCCTCTCTCCGGAACCGCCCCACAGGCGGCGTCCGGCCCTCCTCAGCCCTGCACCAGGGCGAAAAGCTGGCTGCGAAAATGGATGTCCAGGCGGGCAAAGGCGCGGTTGCGGTAGGTTTTCACCGTGCTTTCCTTGAGCCCCAGCTCGGCGGCGATACCGGCATGGCTCAACCCGCGCAGCAGGTGCAGGCAGACCGCCAGCTCCTGGGGTGTCAGGTCCGTCGCCCGGTGCAACAGCGCCAGCCGCCACTCGTCGGTCGCGCTGCGTCCCCGGCGCAAGGCCAGGTGCCCCCTCAGCAGTTGCAGCAGGGCCGGCACCCACTGCTCGAAGGCGGCGATCTCGCGCTCGCTGAAATAGCCGTCCTCGCGGTGCCGGTAGAGATTGAACAGCAGCGGCCGGCCTTCCTCGTCCCAATGCAGGCTCGACAGCCGCTCGCTCAGGCCATTGTCCCGATAGATCGCCTCGCGGTAAGCATCGAACTCGATGTCCTCGGCCAGCAGGTGGCCCAGCAGCGGCACCGGGCCGCGGCGCTGGCGCTGCATGCGCAGGAACAGCGGGTCATGGCTGTGGTAGTACCGCGAATAGGCCTGCCAGCAGCGCCACACTAGTTGCGCGTCGCGATGGCGAGTGCCGGCCAGGAGCAGTTCGGGGCGCGGTGCACCGATGCGCAGCACGTTGAAATGACGGGCGGCAACCCAATGGCCAAGGGTTTCCAGCAGAGCGGCGGGGAAGCCTTCGCCACCCAAGGCGCAGGCCAGCTCGACGAAGGGGCGCAGGTCCGCCGACGGCGACCCCGGCGGGGCATTCCAGAAGCTGATCATGGTGGCGGGCACGCATCGTTGTTCTTGTTGTAATGGGTGAGGAAGGGCAGGTCCTGTCCAGGCCTCGACCGACACGTTAGCAACCGCGACGGACGCCGGTAAACCCGCTGTCCACCTCTGGGGGGACAGGCCGGCACTGGAGGAGCGCTAGCCTCGCTGCATGTCTGCCGAAGGAACCCCCGACAATGAGCGCATCGCCTTCCTCCCGCCTGCACCTGCAAGTCACCGATTTCCGCGCTGTTGCGCGCGACGTGGTGCTGGTCGAGCTGGCCGCCGTGGACGACACCGAGCTGCCGGCCTTCACCCCCGGCGCGCATCTGGAGCTTCACCTGGGCAACGGCCTGATCCGCCACTACTCCCTGCTCAACGACTGCCGCGAACGCCAGCGCTACCAACTGGCGATAGGCCTTGGCGACGACAGCCGTGGCGGCGCCCGCTTCATCCACCGCCAACTGCGCACGGGCGACCGCCTGCACGCGGCGGCACCGCGCAACCACTTCATGCTGCGCGAAGACGCCGCGCGCTACTGTTTCGTCGCTGGCGGCATCGGCATCACCCCGATTCTCTCGATGGTTCGCTGGTGCCAGGCGCAGGGCAAGGACTGGCGCCTACTGTATGCGGTCCGCGAACGCCAGCGCGCAGCCTTCCTCGCCGAACTGATGACGCTCGGTGGCGAACGGACGCGGCTGCATTGCAGCGACGAAGGTGACCCACTCGACAGTACCGCGCTGATCGCCGGCCTAGGTGCCGACGAAGAACTCTATTGCTGCGGACCCGACGGGTTGATGCAGGCCATCCGCGACGCCGGGAGCGGCTGCGCGGAACGCCTGCACTTCGAACGCTTCGACGCTCCAGTAGCGCCGGCGTCCTCGTCCGGCGGCACCGACGCCTTCCGCCTGGAGTTGCGCCGCAGCGCCCTGAGCCTGCGCGTCGAAAGCCACCAGAGCATCCTCGAAGTCCTCGAGGAACAGGGCCTGGAGCCTCCCTACGCCTGCCGCGCCGGGATATGCAGGACCTGCGAGACACGCGTCTGCGCCGGCGAGCCGGAGCACTTCGACCATGTGCTTTCCGACACCGAGCGGGCCAGCGGGGAAACCTTGCTGATCTGCGTATCACGCTGCCGCGGCAACTACCTGGAACTCGATCTCTGACCCCGAAGAACAACCACGGAGACGCCTCATGAGCCTGCCCAACGCCAATCTCATCGCCAGTTCACGCAAGGCCGCCGCGCAGATGGCCACGCGCGACACGTCGTTCATCTTCAACGAGTGGTACGTCGCCGCCTTCGCCGAGGATGTCGGCCGCGAACTGCTCGCGCGCACTCTGCTCGGCAAGCGCGTGGTGCTCTATCGCACCCTCGCCGGCCAGGCGGTAGCCCTGGAAGACCGCTGCGCGCATCGCTCCTTCCCGCTATCGCGCAGTCGCCTGGAGGGGGACGGGATCGTCTGCGGCTATCACGGTTTCCGCTACGACAGCCAGGGCGAGTTGATCGAGACACCGTCGCAGAAAGCCTGTCCGCGCGGCGTCGGCATCCGTCACTACCCGCTTCTGGAGCGCGGCCCGCTGGTCTGGATTTGGCTCGGCGACCCGCGACTGGCCGACCCGAAGCGACTGCCGCAGCGGCCCTGGCTGGAGGATCCGGGCTGGGCCTGCTCCAAGGGCTACTTCCTACACCCGGGCAACTACGTGAGCATGCACGAGAACCTGATGGACCTGACCCATCTCACCTACCTCCACGCCTATACCATCGGCACCCCGGATTACGCCGGGGCGCCCTATGAGCTGGACCTGAAGGAAGGCCACTACCGGCTGGTACGGCACGTGCTTCCGACCACCCTGTCGCCGGTCTGGGGCCGCACCACCGGCCTCGACGGCTGTCCCACGGCGGCGCGCATCACCACCTCGGAGTTTCTCTCGCCAGGCCTGCACCAGGTCAGCGCGACCTTCTACGACACAGCCCTGCCCGCCGAGCGGCGACCGGAATTCCACATCCGCACGGCGCACATCCTCACCCCGGAGACCCACGGCAGCATGCACTACTTCATCGTCCACGGACGCGATTTCGCCCAGGACGACGAGACCGTCGGCGCTTTCATGCACGAGCAACTGTTCGCCGCCTTCGTCGAGGACGTGGAAGGCCTCGGCGCGCTGGAAAAGGTACTCGCGGAGGCCGATGAGGATAGCTACGAGATCTCCGTCGCCAGCGACGCGCCGGCGGTGGCCACCCGCACCTACCTCAAGCGCCGCGCCGATGAGGAAGCGCGCCAGCGCGCGGCGCACCGGGTGGCCTGAGCACCGCCCTCAGCGGCGGTGCGCCGGTGGGATCGAGTAGGTGCCGACCACATGGGCGACCGGTTCCGCGTCGCCTTCGGAGAACAGCGAGACCTCGCCCATCGCCAGGGTCTTGCCGACCTTCATCAGGCGGCACTCGGCGACCACCCGGCGGTCCGCCGCCGGACGCCGCAGGAAGTTGATGGTCAGGCTGGTGGTCACCGCCAGCGGGACGATGCCGATCTCGCCCAGTACCGCCACGTACAGCGCGACATCGGCGATGGCCATCAGGGTCGGCCCGGAGACCGTGCCGCCGGGGCGCAGGTCGCTGGCGTCGACCGCCTGCCAGACCGTGGCGCTACGCTCGCCGACGGCTTCGACCACGACCCGGGTCTGGGGAAATTCGCGCTGGATGAAACGGGCGATCTGCTCTTTCTTGTCGGTCACGGAACGGGTCCTTGGCAGTAGGAGGAGGAAAGGTACGGTAGTCGGGTCTAACGGCCACGCGCCTCGCTCGGCGTCATCCCGTAGCGCGCCTTGAAGGCCCGGGCGAAATGCGCCTGGCTGGAGAAGCCGTGGCGATAGGCGACCTCGGCGACATCCAGGCGCCGGCCCTGGGGCGAAGCGAGCAACTGGCGGGCCCGCTCCAGGCGCCGCTCCTGCAGGTAGCGCCCGGGCGAGCTGCCTTCCTGGGCGAACAGCCGCGCCAGGTGCCGGCTGGAGACGCCAGTGGCGGCGGCCACCCGCTCGCAGCTCAGGGCGGGTTCGTCGAGGTGCTGCTGGATGTACTGCTTGGCCGCCAGCAGGTAGGACGCGCCCAGGGCGCTGGCACGGTGCTCGCCGGCATGGTCGCTGATGATGCTCGCCAGCAGGTCGTAGGCTTCCTCCTGGTAGCGCTCGGCATCCTCGCCATGGGGGCTGTCGAGGAAATCCCGGGTACGCTCGCCGAGGGTCCGCACCAGCAGGCGCTGCACCGGGCTTTCCGCGCCGATCTTCAGCGGTCCCTTGAAGTCGCGCAGGCAGCGCTCGGCGAAATCGTCCTGGGGAATGTCGAAGATGAACTGCCGCATCGGTCCGGAAAAACCGAACAGGTAGGGCTTGTCGGTCCGGTAGATAACCAGCTCGCCCGGTTGCAGGAGGTTGCAGCCGTTGTCCTGGTAGAAGAACGACTGGCTGCCCTGCACCAGGGAGACGAAGATCGACTCCTTGGGCACTGCGCGGATCATCGAGCGGTCGCGCTCCACCACGTGCTCGTTGCCGCCGATGCGGGCCAGCCGCAGGCGTTCGAGGCAGAGGTTGTCCTGGGTCGCGGCGAAGCCGGCCTGGGAATACGACGAACATTTCAGGCCAACCAGGATGGAAGCGTTGTAGTCCTCCCAGAACGCCAGCCGCTGCTCCAGGGGAATGTCCTGGGTGCTGGCCCGCCGGGTTTCGAGCAAGGCATGTGCGGGCATTTTTATTCTTCTCGTCGAACGCTGCGTGGACCTCCCGGACCTCAGGCAAGGCCTCCGGGGCCAGGCGCCGGGCCGCTCCGCCGACCTGTCGCGGTCGGTCGGCGAGGCGCCTGGCACCCCGTCATTAACATCTGAATCCTTTCCTCCGTCAATCGCCCTCCAGCCGGCTCCGACGCTGGGCAGGCCAGCTTGGCGGCGCGTCGCGGGTCGCGCCAGGCCATGTCCGAAAAGCGCAAGTTTCCTGGCCGCCAGGGTCAAACCCGGAGGCCCGCCCATGGCTAGAGTCGGCCCGACGATAACAACGACAGAGGCCGCCCCATGCCCGAACTCGCCACCCGTGAATTCTGGAAAGACCTGCAACCGATTCCCGACTGCTTCAAGCCGGACGCCAAGCCCGAGGTCTATCTGCGCAACGCGCCGACCGAGGACGAGCGCCTCTACGTGCCCTTCACCGAGACCGTGAAGTCGCGTCCGCTGTGGATCTCGCCAAGCGAAAACCGCTGGTGCGACATCCTGATGGCGACGAGCGCCGGCCTGGTCAACCGCCACTACCACCCGCACGAGGTGTTCGCCTACACCATCAGCGGCAAGTGGGGCTACCTGGAGCACGATTGGACCGCCACCGCCGGCGACTTCGTCTACGAGACGCCCGGCGAGGGCCACACCCTGGTGGCCTACGAGCACGAGCAGCCGATGCGTGCGTTCTTCATCGTCAAGGGGCCGCTGGTCTGGCTCGACGAGAAGGGCAACGCGGACGGCATCTTCGACGTCCACGACTACATCGCGATGTGCCGCGCGCACTACGACAAGATCGGCGTCGGCGCTGCCTACATCGACTCCCTGTTCCGCTGACCCCGGGCGCGCGCCGCCCCGGCGGATGCGCGCCTCCCCGCCGGCCGGCCCGCCCGGCCTGGAGACCGACATGGCGCATAACAACAATTCCGCCAGTTACGAAAACGTCCTGCTCTGCGTGCTGTTCCTGACCTTCGGCTTCGTCTTCTTCGACCGCCTGGCGCTGTCCTTCCTGTTTCCCTTCATGGAACAGGAGCTGCAACTGAGCAACAGCCACCTGGGCATGCTCTCCTCGGTGCTGGCCCTGGCCTGGGCGGTATCCGGCGCGCTGGTCGGCGCCTGGTCCGACCGCCGCGGCCAGCGCAAGCCGCTGCTGATCGTGGCGGTGATCCTGTTCTCGCTGTGCTCGGCGCTGTCCGGGCTGGTCGGCGGCTTCCTCAGCCTGCTGCTGTTCCGTGGCATCATGGGCCTGGCCGAGGGGCCGATCCTGCCGCTCTCGCAATCGCTGATGGTCGAGGCCTCCTCGCCGCATCGCCGCGGCCTCAACATGGGCCTGCTACAGGGCTCGGCGGCCGGCCTGCTCGGCGCGGTGATCGGCCCGCCGCTGCTGGTGGCCCTGGCCGAAGCCCTCGGCTGGCGTCACGCCTTCATCGTCTCGTTGCTGCCGGGCCTGCTGATCGCCTGGCTGATCTGGCGCCATGTGCGTCCCGACCCGCCCCGTGCGCAGCGCCCGGCGCCGCGCGCGGAGGACGCGAAAGGCAAGCGCCTGGCACTGCTGAAGAGCCGCAACATCCTGCTCTGCACCCTGATCAGTTGCGTATTCGTCACCTGGTTCATCGTGCTGATTTCCTTTACCCCGACCTTCCTGGTCAACGCCCGCGGCTTCAGCCCGGCGACCATGGGCAGGCTGATGAGCTGCCTGGGCGTCGCCTGGGTGGTCTGGGGCTTCGCCGTACCGGCGATATCCGATCGCATCGGCCGTCGGCCGACCCTGGTGGCGTTCTCCCTGCTCGCCGCGTGTTGCCCGCTGGCGCTGCTCTATGCGCCGAACGCGACCAGCCTCGGCCTGCTGTTGCTGCTGACCTACACCGGGCTCGGCTGCTTCACCCTGTTCATGGCGACCATCCCGGCGGAGACCGTCTCGCGCAGCGTCATCGCCACCGCCCTCGGCCTGATCATGGGCCTCGGCGAACTGGTCGGCGGTTTCCTCGCGCCGACCGTGGCCGGCTTCGCCGCCGACCGCTTCGGCCTGTCCATCGTCATGTGGATGTCCTGCGGCGGCGCCCTGCTCGCCGCGTTCCTCTCGCTGTTCCTGCGCGAAACCGCGCCCGCCGTGCTGGCGCGCCAGCGCAGCGCGCCTACCTCCGTCCTGCAAGGAAACCAACCATGAAAGCACTGCGCTGGCACGCCGCCCGCGACCTCCGCCTGAGCGAACTGGAACGCCAGGCGCCGCGGCCCGGCGAAGTCGAACTGGAAGTCGCCTACTGCGGCATCTGCGGCAGCGACCTGCACGAATACCAGAGCGGCCCGCACTCGATTCCCCAGGCCGAGGCGCACCCGCTGTCCGGTTGCCGCGCGCCGCTGACCCTCGGCCATGAGTTCTGCGGCGTGGTCGCCGCGCTCGGCCCTGGCGTGGAGGGACTGCGCATCGGCGACCGCGTCGCGGTGGAGCCGGAATACCGCTGCGGCGAATGCCGCTACTGCCGGGAAGGCCGCTACAACCTCTGCGAGTCGATGGGCTTCATCGGCCTGATGGGCGACGGCGGATTCGCCGAGCTCGCGCGGGTGCCGGCCTACATGCTGCACCGCCTGCCGGACGCGGTGGGCTTCCGCCAGGCCGCCGTGCTCGAACCAGCCGCCGTGGCCCTGCACGCGCTGCGCCGCAGCAGCCTGGCGCCGGGCCAGCGCTGCGCGGTGTTCGGGCTCGGCCCGATCGGCCTGCTGCTGGTGATGCTCGCCCGCCTGCGCGGAATCGAGGACATCGTCGCGATCGACGTCAGTCCCGAGCGCCTCGCCCTGGCCGGCGAATTCGGCGCCAGCCGGGCGCTCGACGCCCGTGACGGCGACACGGCGGCGCGCCTGCGCGAGGGCGGCGCGCTCGACTGCGCCTTCGAGGCCGCCGGCAGCCAGGCCAGCCTCGACGCCGCCCTGGCCAGCCTGCGCAAGGGTGGCGAGCTGGTGCTGGTGAGCCTGATGGGCGAGGTCCGGCTGGACGCCTTCGACCTGGTCAACCGCGAACTGCGCCTGCTCGGCAGCGTCGGCTACCGCGACGCCTACCCGGAGCTGATCGCCCTGCTCGCCGACGGCCGCCTCGACCTGGCCCGCGCAGTGACCCGCAGCGTGCCCCTGGAGCAGGCCGTCGAGCACGGTTTCGAGGCCCTGCTGCGCGACAAGTCGCAGGTCAAGGTGCTGGTCAATCCCAACCCGGCCCTGGCCGACGCCTGAAGGAACGATCGCCGATGGTTTTCCAACACGATATCTACGCCGGCCAGCAGGTGCTGGTCACTGGCGGCAGCTCCGGCATCGGCGCGGCCATCGCCATGCAGTTCGCCGAACTCGGCGCCGAAGTCGTCGCCCTCGGCCTGGACGCCGACGGCGTGCACGCACCGCGTCATCCGCGGATTCGCCGGGAAGAACTGGACATCACCGTCAGCCAGCGCCTGCAACGGCTGTTCGAAGCGCTGCCGCGCCTGGATGTGCTGGTGAACAACGCCGGCATCAGCCGCGACCGCGAGGAATACGACCTGGCGACCTTCGAACGGGTGCTGCGCCTCAACCTGAGCGCCGCCATGCTCGCCAGCCAACTGGCCCGGCCGCTGCTGGCACAGCGCGGCGGCAGCATCCTCAACATCGCCTCGATGTACAGCACCTTCGGTTCCGCCGACCGCCCGGCCTACAGCGCCAGCAAGGGCGCCATCGTCCAGCTGACCCGTTCCCTGGCCTGCGAGTATGCCGCCGAGCGCATCCGGGTCAACGCCATCGCCCCCGGCTGGATCGACACGCCGCTGGGCGCCGGGCTCAAGGCCGACGTCGAGGCCACCCGCCGGATCATGCAGCGCACGCCGCTGGCGCGCTGGGGCGAGGCGCCCGAGGTGGCCAGCGCCGCGGCCTTCCTCTGCGGTCCCGGCGCCAGCTTCGTCACCGGCGCCGTGCTGGCGGTGGACGGCGGCTATCTCTGCGCCTGAGCCGCCTTCGCTCCGGATGCACCTGTCCGCTTGGGGCGGACAGCGATTCGCACGACAGAACAACAACAAGACGAGTGCCTTGCCATGAAAACCCTCCGCACCTTGCCGGCGCTGGTCTGCGCCGGTTTCCTCGGTCTCTCCGCGCAGGCCGCCGAAGACAGCCGCAGCGGCCCGCTGGCCGGGTTCGGCGAACGACTCCAGCGCCACGGCGTGAAGACCCACGCGCAGTTCTGGAGCCTGTCGCTGAAGAACCTCGACACCGGCCCGCGCCAGCACAGCTTCGGCAACAGCGGCGACCTGTTCCTCGGCGCCGACCTCGACCTCGCCACCCTCGCCGGCCTGGACGGCGCCTCGCTGCACATCGAGGAAACCCTGTTCATCCTCGACCGCGGCACCGGTCAGCCCACCGGGCCGAGCTGGCAGGGCGCGGTGGGCAGCTACTTCGGCGGCGCGCCGCTGCACAACGACATCGGCGCCAACCAGCTGAGCCTGCTCACCTGGCAGCAGCAGTGGCTGGGCGGACGCCTCGACAGCCATCTCGGACGCACCAATGCGCGGCGCTATTTCCTGATCTACAACTGCGAGACCGTGGTCACCTGCAATGACCCGATCATCGACGCCTCCACCGGCATCCTGCCGCCGCCCTACGGCGCCTGGGGCGGCTACCTGAAGTACCGGGCGACCCCGACCCTGTACCTGCACGCCGGGGCCTTCGAGTCCAACCCGGTGGATTACCTGAAGAAGCGCCATGGCCTCGATTTCGGCACCGACGACGCCAGCGGCACCAGCCTGCTGCTGGGGATCGGCGACAAGCGCGAGGAAAGCCTCGATCCCTACCGCTCGCACTATGAACTCAACGCCTACCTGAACACCGCCAACCAGGTCGACCCGCTCACCGGCGCCAGCGACCACGGCAGCGCCGGCGGCTTCTTCAAGTTCCAGCAGCTGTTCTGGCGCGCCGACGGCGGCCGCCTCGATTCGCCGAGGGCGCTGGGGCTGTTCGGCTCGCTGTCGGTCTCGGCCGACGACAAGCAGCCGTTCCGTCATTTCGCCGAGCTGGGCCTGACCTACCATGCGCCCTTCGACCGCACGCGGGACAAGCTCAACCTCAAGGCCAGCTACCTGCGCCTGAACGATCACCAGTTGGAGTTCCAGCGCCAGGCGCGGATCGCCGCTGGCGGCGATGCGAAACTCGGCCAGCGCGACGTGTACGCCCTGGAAACCAATGCGCACATCGCACTGACCCCGCACATCGCGCTGGAGCCGTCGGTGCAGTACATCTTCAACCCGGACAACTACTACAACCCCGGCGCTCGCGAACTGAGCGGAGACGGTTTCGTCGTCGGCCTGCAACTGATAGTCGACATGGGCTCGCTGCTGGGGCTGTAGCGCGCCGCCTGGCAGCCTCGGTCAACCCCGCCGGCAGGCTGGGACAAGCGGCCGGGCGCGCTTCCCCGTCCAATGGAGTAGCGTCGCGCCCATGGGCGCGGGGCGAAAAAGAACGCCGGGCGAGGCCCGGCAGCACACCCAGAAAGGTGCCGACATGACTTCCACTGCCCGCCGCTCGTTCGACTACATCGTGGTCGGCGCCGGCTCCGCCGGTTGCGTCCTGGCCAACCGTCTTTCCGCCGATCCCGCCGTCTCGGTCTGCCTGGTCGAGGCCGGCCCCAGCGACCGCACGCCGCTCCCCGCCGCCTACATCCGCACGCCGGCCGGGATCATCCGCCTGATCGCCAACCCGAAGTGGAACTGGATGCATCGCTTCGCCGCCCAGCCCGGCACCGCCAACCAGCCGATCGCCTGCCCGCGCGGCAAGGTCTGGGGCGGCTCCAGCGCGATCAACGGGATGATCTACATCCGCGGCGACCGCCACGACTACGACCGCTGGGCATCCCTCGGCAACCGTGGCTGGAGCTACGACGAGCTGCTCCCCTACTTTCGCCGCTCGGAACATTTCGAGCCGGGCGAATCGCCCTGGCACGGGCGCGGCGGCGAATTGAACGTCGCCGCGCAGCGCAGCCCGGGGCCGATCAACCAGGTGTTCTTCCAGGCCGCCGAGGAAATGGGCTGGCCGTACAACGCCGACTTCAACGGCGAGCGCCAGGAAGGCATCGGCCCGTTCCACGTCACCCAGGTCAACGGCGAACGCTGTAGCGCGGCGCGCGCCTTCCTGCACCCGGCCCTGGCGCGGCCCAACCTCACCGTCCTCAGCTCGGCGCTGACCCTGCGCGTGCTGCTGGAAGGCACCCGCGCCACCGGCGTGGAGATCAGCCAGGCTGGCGAGGTCGTGCAATTGCAGGCACGCCGCGAAGTGATCCTCAGCGCCGGCTCGATCAACTCGCCGCAGCTCCTGTTGCTCTCCGGCATCGGCCCGGCCGCGGAACTGGCGCGCCACGGTATCGTCCAGCGCCATGAGTTGCCTGGGGTCGGCGAGAACCTGCAGGACCACCAGGACATCGTGCTGATGTACCGCACCGAGGCCAAGCTCGGCTACGGCCTGGGTTTCTCGCCGAAGGGCTGGCTGCCGCTGCTGCGCTCGCCCTGGCAGTACCTGTTCGGCCGGCGCGGGGCGCTGACCTCGAACACCGTCGAGTCCGGTGGCTTCCTCCGCCTCGACCCGCAGGCAGAGACCCCGGAGCTGGGTCTGATCGTCGCCCCCGCGCTGAAGAACCAGCCGCAGCGCCTGGTCCCCTTCGGCCACGGGGTCAGCCTGCACGTCGCGGTGATGCACCCGCAGAGCCGCGGGCGGGTCCGCCTGAACTCGCCGGACCCGCACGACCGGCCGCTGATCGAAGCCAACTTCCTCAGCCACCCTGCCGACCTCGATACCCTGGTCCAGGGTTTCCAACTGGTCCGCAAACTGGCCGCCAGCCGCAGCTTCGCCCGTCACCTCAAGGGCGAGCTGGTACCGGGCCCGCAGGTTTCCAGCCGCGGCCAGATCGAGGCCTGGATCCGCGCCAACCTGGGCACCGTGTTCCATCCGGTCGGCACCTGCAAGATGGGCCACGACCAGCTCGCGGTGGTCGACGACCAGTTGCGCGTGCACGGCCTGCAAGGCCTGCGGGTGGCCGATGCGTCGATCATGCCGACGCTGATCACCGGCAATACCAACGCCCCGGCGATCATGATCGGCGAGAAGGCCGCCGACCTGATCCTCGGCAAGCCGGCGCCCCATGCGCCGACGGAACAGCGGCGGGATGCGCCGGAGCTGGTAGAGGCCTGAGCCTCCGGCACTCTGCTCAGAACTGCACGCCCCGGGTCAACCCGCCGTCCACCAGCAGGTTGGTTCCGGTGGTGAAGCTGGCCGCCGGGCTGGCCAGGAACAGCACCGCCCGCGCCACCTCGTCGGGTCGCGCCATGCGCCCCATGGGATTGGCGGCGAGACAACGGGCGAAGGTTTCCGGGCTATCCCGTTCGATCGCGCCCCATACGCCATCTTCGAAATAGACGTTGCCCGGCGACACCGTATTGACCCGAATGCCGTCCTCCGCATGGCGGCTGGCAAGCGTCTTCCCGTAGTGGACCAGGGCCGCCTTGAGCACGCCATAGGGCTCGGCGAACATGTCCACCTCGCGGCCGGAAACACTGGAGATCAGCACCACCGAGGCAGCCTCGGAGCGTTTCAACCACGGCAGGGCGGCAGCGACCATGCCCACGCTGCCCAGCAGGTCGGTCTCGAAAGCGCGCCGCCAGGTGTCCAGGTCTCCGCCACCGGCCAGCGCGCTGACGTTGGGCACAACGATGTCGATGCCGCCCAAGTGCAGCGCCGAGCGCGTTACCCAACCGCGCACCTGCTGCGGGTCGGTGATGTCCACAGACATGCCAAAGGCACGCTCGCCGAAGCAATCCGCTGCTTCGGCCACGCCCGCCTCACCACGGGCGCAGAAGGCCACCTCGGCCCCTTCGGCGAGAAAATGTTCGACGATGGCGCGGCCGATACCGCGCGAACCGCCACTAACCAGCACCCTGCGCTGTGCGAGTTGCAGATCCATGTAATCTCTCCATGAGCGGACGCGATAGGCCCGCAAGCCGGGAAGGAACGCCGGGATCCGATCACCGGACGTAAGGACGGGCGAACGGTAGCGAACGACAAGGTATTCTGGAAATCGAAAAATATTCAGCCAACGATTCGCAAAGCGAGAATACCCAGGTGCAATTGTCTCAGCTCCGCGCCTTCTGCGCCGTGGCCCACACCGGCTCGATCAACGCCGCGGCGAAGGCGCTGAACCGTGTCCCGTCGAGTCTCTCCGTACGCATCCGCCAGCTTGAGGAAGACCTCGGCTGCCAGCTGTTCCTGCGCGAGCACCAGCGTCTGCGCCTGTCGCCGGACGGTCGGCGTCTGCTGGAGCATGCCCGGCGAATCCTTGATCTCAGCGACAGTACCCGGGCCATGATGCGCAACGAAGAGAGCGGCGGCCGCCTGGTGGTAGGTGCCCTCGACGTGGTTCTGGTCGCCTTCATGCCATGCCTGATCGGGCGGTTCCGCCAACGCCACCGCGCGATCGAACTGGACATCCGCAGCGAAGCCTCGGAAGCCTTGGTGCAGCAGGTCTCGGATGGAGTGCTAGACCTGGCCCTGAGCGATGGTCCCGTGCGCTCTCAGACCCTGGAAAGTAGCCTGGCCTTCGTCGACGAAATGGTGCTGGTTACCGAGCTGGATCATCCACCGATCACCAGTCCGCGCGACCTGCGTTGCGCCGAACTGTATGGGTTCCGTCACGACTGCTCGTTCCGCTTCCGCATGGATCGCTGGCTGGAGGAAGCCGACTGCCTGCAACAACTGCCAGTGCTGGAAATCGAGTCCTACCACACCATGCTCGCCTGCGTCAGCGCAGGCATGGGTGCCGCCTGGGTGCTGCGCTCCGTGCTTGCGACGCTACCTGGCAACCACCAGGTCCGCGCGCATCCGTTGCGCGACTATGGCACCACCGAGATCCATTTCATCTGGCACAGCGGCCATCTCACGCCCAACGCGCAACGCTTGATGGCTGTACACCAGGACGCGCTCGTCGAGCGCCGCGACTGAGATTTGGCCCGTGCTATCGCCGCCGTAGGTTTCCACCGCCGTCTCCGCCAGCGCGAGGACCTGGCTGGCGCCGGTTTGGATAGGGCCACTTCGCCAGGGCGATGTATCGGGGCTGTACCGTCGGCGGAGGGATTTGTATGCCGGGAGTACGCGGATACAGAACGATACGCAGCCAAGCGAAGGTCACGCCGACGAACTGACGGGCATCTCTCACTCCCGCCGGCCCATCTCGGCTACCGTTAGGAGACAGCCACCTGGCCCAGTCTCGAGGTCGAGCCCATCGTGCTGAAACGCATTCCGGTAACCCAGCTTCGCCTCGGTATGTTCGTCCAGAGCCTTTGCGGCTCGTGGCTGGACCACCCGTTCTGGAAAAAGGGCGGCTTCCTGCTCGACAACCAGTCCGACCTGCAGCGCCTGCGCGAAAGCGCCGTGAAGGAGGTCTGGATCGACGCCGGCAAGGGCCTCGACCTCCCGGAGGAAGCGGCGGTCTCGGCCGCTGCGGTCCTGCCGGTCACCATGCCGGCCGGCCCTGCGCCGGCGCGGGTCGCCCTGGAGGAGGAAATCCGCCACGCCGCCCTGCTCTGCGGCCGCGCCAAGGCCGCCGTGGTCAGCATGTTCCACGACGCGCGCATGGGCCAGGCCATCGACACCGCGCATGCATCGGACCTGGTGGACGAAATCTCCGCCTCGGTGCTGCGCCATCCCAACGCGCTGGTCAGCCTGGTACGGCTGAAGACCTCGGATGAATACACCTACATGCATTCGGTGGCGGTCTGCGCGCTGATGATCGCCCTCGCCCGCCAGCTCGAACTGTCCGACCCGCTGGTACACGAGGCGGGGCTGGCCGGGCTGCTGCACGACATCGGCAAGATGGCGGTACCCGATCCGATCCTGAACAAGCCCGGCAAGCTCACCGAGCAGGAATTCGGCCTGGTCCGCCGGCATCCGCAGAACGGTGCGCGGATGCTGCTCGATTGCCGCCAGGTCAGCGCCCTGGTGGTGGATGTCTGTCTGCACCACCACGAGCGCATCGACGGCACCGGCTACCCCTTCGGCCTGGCGCAGGAGCAGATCAGCCTGCTGGCGCGGATGGGCACGGTGTGCGACGTCTACGACGCGATCACCTCCGACCGTCCCTACAAGAAGGGCTGGAACGCCGCCGAGGCGATCCGGCGCATGGCCGAATGGAACGGGCACTTCGACCCGCAGGTGTTCCGCGCCTTCGTCAAGGCGGTGGGCATCTACCCGGTCGGCGCGCTGGTCAGGCTGGAAAGCGGGCGCCTCGGCGTGGTCCTCGAGCAACACGGCCGCTCGCTGCTGACGCCACGGGTCAAGGTATTCTTCTCGGCCCGCTCGAAGGTGCCGATCCCGCAGCAGGTGATAGACCTGGGTAGGGCCGGACAGACCGACCGAATCGTCGGCTTCGAGCCGGCGGAGGCCTGGAACTTCCGCAATCTCGACGAGATGTGGACGGGACTGCCGAGCAACGGCGGATCGTATTTCGACGCGGGAACCGGAAAGCCGTAGACGCCTTCCGCCGGCAACGCCGGGCACCGCTCCCGTAGGGCGCATAACGCGAAGCGTTATCCGCCGTTTCGCCATCTCCGCCTGCTCCGCATTGCTTTAAGCGCACCATCGTCGATACTGCTGGCAATCCACCGACAGTTTTCAAGAGGCCATATGAGTCCGCTCCTGGAGACAACCGAAGAGCGCAGCAGAAATGGCTGCGCTCCATCCAAAGCGCTGCTTGCCCTGTAGTCCGCAGGCGCCGACCTGAGGGTTTCCCCGAGGAAGGCTGGCCGCCTATGCGAACTTGCCGTCGTTGCCGCAGCAGGGAAAGCAGGCATGCTCGAGAGCGAGATCGTTGCGGCACGCCGGGCCTATGCCGCCAGCCTGGGAGTGACGCTTAGCGGAGCGATCAGCAACGCCGACGAGCCGGTCCATATCCACCACGCCGTCAGCAATTCCAATCACAACCCCAACGCCTCAAACCGTATCAACCTTGGGAGAGCCCGAGCGTATAAAGAAAGGCGCGAGGAAGGTGATTACTTCTTCATCGACACTTGAATCGCCTGCATAACCGTTATCTCCCCCGCGCCTCAACGGCAGCCCTCTCCAGCAACCACTCCCTGAACGCCAGCATCGCGCTGGTCTCCCCCCGCGACTGCAAGCGCGTCAGCCAGTAGCTGCCGGTACTCACTTCGGTGGCGAACGGACGCCGGATGCTCTCGCTGGCCAGTTGCCGGGCGAACATCGCCGCCGGCGCCAGGGCCACGCCGACACCCTGGCGGGCCGCCTCGAGCATGGCCAGCGAGGTGTCGAAGACGATGCTCCGGGTCAGCGGCGCGTGCGCCGGCAGTCCGGCCGCCTGGAACCACAGCGGCCACTCGTCGGCGCGGTAGGAGCGCAGCAGGGTGTGCTGCAGCAGGTCGGCGGGACTGTGCAACTGGGCGGCGACCTCCGGGCAGCAGAGCACCGTCAGCGGCGCCTCGAACAACGCCAGCGCCTCGGTGCCGTGCCAGGCGCCGCCGCCGAAGCGGATCGCGTAGTCGAGCCCCTCGGCGGCGATGTCGACGCGGTTGTTGTGGGTGGACAGGCGCAGATCGATGAAGGGATGGCGCGCCTGGAAGTCCTCCAGCCGCGGCAGCAGCCAACCGACCGTGAAGGTTCCGACCGCGCCGACGGTGAGCACGTCCCGGTAGTGGCCACCCTCGAAGCGTTCCAGCAGGCCGGCGATGCGGTCGAAGGAGTCACACAGCACCGGCAGCAGGCTCTCGCCCTCGTGGGTCAGCATGAGGCCGCGCGGCAGACGCTTGAACAGGGCCACGCCGAGACGCTCCTCGAGGCTCTTCACCTGGTGGCTGACCGCCGCCTGGGTCACGCACAGCTCGATGGCCGCGCGGGTGAAGCTCAGGTGCCGGGCCGAGGCTTCGAAGGCGCGCAGGGCGTTCAGCGGCAAATGGGGTCGAACCAATCTCTGCTCCAAATTTTTCTAATGGCTGCCGCGAGTATTCGTCGTTTGCCGCAAATCCTGCGCAAGCCTAGATTTTCCCCGCCCGCCGATCAAGGAGCGCTCCCGGGGCGGTTTCTCATGCAGCCAACGACAAAGGACGCCAATCCTCATGCGCGATACCAGATTCCCCTGCCTGTGCGGCATCGCCGCTTCCACACTGCTGTTCGCCACCACCCCGGCCATTGCCGATGAGGCCCCGGCGGATCGCCTGAAGGCACTGGTCGACGCCGCCGTACAACCGGTGATGAAGGCCAATGACATTCCGGGCTTGGCCGTAGCCATCAGCCTGAAAGGAGAACCGCATTACTTCAGCTATGGGCTGGCCTCGAAAGAGGACGGCCGCCGGGTGACGCCGGAGACCCTGTTCGAGATCGGCTCGGTGAGCAAGACCTTCACCGCCACCCTCGCCGGCTATGCCCTGGCCCAGGACAAGATGCGCCTCGACGACCGCGCCAGCCAGCACTGGCCGGCGCTGCAGGGCAGCCGCTTCGACGGCATCAGCCTGCTCGACCTCGCGACCTATACCGCCGGCGGCTTGCCGCTGCAGTTCCCCGACTCGGTGCAGAAGGACCAGGCACAGATCCGCGACTACTACCGCCAGTGGCAGCCGACCTACGCGCCGGGCAGCCAGCGCCTCTATTCCAACCCGAGCATCGGCCTGTTCGGCTATCTCGCCGCGCGCAGCCTGGGCCAGCCGTTCGAACGGCTCATGGAGCAGCAATTGTTCCCGGCACTGGGCCTCGAACAGACCCACCTCGACGTGCCCGAGGCGGCGCTGGCGCAGTACGCCCAGGGCTACGGCAAGGACGACCGCCCGCTACGGGTCGGTCCCGGCCCGCTGGATGCCGAAGGCTACGGGGTGAAGACCAGCGCGGCCGACCTGCTGCGCTTCGTCGATGCCAACCTGCATCCGGAGCGCCTGGACAGGCCCTGGGCGCAGGCGCTCGATGCCACCCATCGCGGTTACTACAAGGTCGGCGACATGACCCAGGGCCTGGGCTGGGAAGCCTACGACTGGCCGATCTCCCTGAAGCGCCTGCAGGCCGGCAACTCGACGCCGATGGCGCTGCAACCACACAGGATCGCCAGGCTGCCCGCGCCACAGGCGCTGGAGGGCCAGCGCCTGCTGAACAAGACCGGCTCCACCAACGGCTTCGGCGCCTACGTGGCGTTCATTCCGGGCCGCGACCTGGGCCTGGTGATCCTGGCCAACCGCAACTATCCCAATGCCGAGCGGGTGAAGATCGCCTACGCCATCCTCAGCGGCCTGGAGCAGCAGGCCAAGGTGCCGCTGAAGCGCTGAGGCGCGCTCGCGAGGGCGACGGAGCGTAGCGGCGCGGGACGCCGGTCCTGGCTATGATGGTGCCATGAGCGCTTCCCCGCCCCTCCGCCAGCCCTGCCCGCCCGGCGCCTGCGTCTGCGAACGCGAGCGCCTGGAGGCGCCCGGCGCGGACCGTCGCATCCTCCTCCTGACCCGCCAGGAAGAGCAGCGCCTGGCCGCTCGCCTGGAAGCCCTGCGCAGCCTGGAAGACCTGGAACACCTGCTGCGGCGCATGGAGGAACAACTGGGCATCCGCCTGCGGATCGCCCCGGCCTTCGGCGAGGTGCGCAGCATGCGCGGCATCCGCATGCGCTTCGAGGAGCAGCCGGGGCTCTGCCGCAAGACCCGCCAGGCGATTCCCGCCGCCATCCGCCGCGGCCTGGAGAAGCGCCCGGAAGTCGCCTACGCCCTGCTCAACGCCCACGACCTGCTGCGCGACGCCTGAAGGCACTGAACGACAGGAAGAGGATGTCGCTCAAGACCTGGGCGGGCTTCAGGAGTATCGGGGGGTTCAGCTCGCCGACTCCGCCTGCACGTCGCCGAACATCGCCTGCAGGCGGAGCAGGCAGGCATCGCACAGGGTGCGCAGTTCGTCGAGGCGGATGCCGGCGAGGATTTCCATGCCGCGCCGCGGATCGGCGCGGCGCAGGGCCTGCTCCAGCTCGCTGGCACGGCCGGCCAGGGCGCTGGCGCCAACGGTGGACGCGCTGCCCTTGATGGTATGCAGGGTCGCGGCGCTGCCCTGGACATCGCCCTCGCCGAGCTGGCGTTCGAGCTGGGCGAAGAGGTCCTGCATATCCGGAACGAAGCGCCGCAACACCTGGACGATCAGCTCCAGGCTGCCGCCGAAACGCCCGACGATATCGCCCCGCGCCTCGACCAGTTCGCCCGCGTCCGCTGCCGTTGCCGGCGCGCCCCTGGCGCCGCTCCTGCCGAGATGACCGAGCAGGCAAAGCACCAGGCGCTCCTTGTCGATCGGCTTCGCCACATGGTCGTTCATGCCCGCCGCCAGGCAGGCTTCGCGGTCGGCCAGCGAGGCGTTGGCGGTCATGGCCAGGATCGGCAGCCCGGCGAAGCGCCCGTCGGCGCGGATTCGCCGGGTCGCCTCGAGACCATCGATATCCGGCATCTGCATGTCCATCAGCACCGCGTCGAACGGCACGCTCGCCTCCAGCACCTGCTGAACGCCCGCCAGCCCACCGTCGGCGAGGGCCACCCGGGCGCCCTCGCTGCTCAACAGCTCGGCGGCGACCTGGCGGTTCAGCGCGTTGTCCTCCACTACCAGCAGACGCACGCCCCGCAACCGCTGGGTGCGCTCCACCGGGCGCGGCGGCGGGTTGGCCGGGGCGCCCTGTTCACCGTGCAGGGCATGCAGCACCGAGTCGGCCAGTTGCTTGGGCGTGACCGGCTTGGTGAGAAAATCGACGAAGGGCGGCGCGCTGTGGTCGCGCGCATCGGCCAGCACCTCGCGGCCATAGGCGGTGATCATGATCACCATGGGCGGCGGCAGGTCGCCCTGCAACTGGCGGATCAGTTGCGCCGCGCTGAGGCCGTCGAGATCGGGCATGCGCCAATCCATCAGCACCACGTCGTAGCGACGGCCCTCGGCCATCGCCGCCTGGACCCGCGCCACCGCCTCGCTGCCGCTGCCGACGCAGTCGGCGCGCCAGCCGAGGGCGCCGACCGTGCGTTCGAGCAGCTCGCCGGCCACCAGGTTGTCGTCCGCCACCAGCAGCCGCAGCGGTTCGCCGGCCCCGGGGCAGGCCGCACGCAGCGGTTGGTCGTGGGCGACGTCGAGGTCCAGGTCGAACCAGAACCGGCTACCGCTGCCCGGCGCGCTCTCGACCCGCAACTCGCCGCCCATCAGGTCGACCAGGCGCTTGCAGATGAACAGGCCGAGGCCGGTGCCGCCGAAGCGTCGCGAGGTGGACGCCTCGGCCTGGGTGAAACCTTCGAAGATGCGCTGCTGCTGTTCCGCGCTGATGCCGATGCCGGTGTCCGCCACCAGCACCCGCAGGCGCACCAGGTGGGCGTCGTGCGCCAGACGCCGCAAGCTCACCAGGACGTGCCCGCGGGCGGTGAACTTCAGTGCGTTGCCGGCCAGGTTGATGAGGATCTGCTGCAGGCGCAGGCGGTCGCCGACCACCGCGCTGGGCAGCTCGGGATCGATGTCGAAGATCACCTCGACGTCCTTGTCGCCCTGGTTGCCGGAGAGCACCACGGCCAGGTCCTGCATCAGCGGCTCCAGCTCGAAGGGGAGCATTTCCAGGACCAGTTTGCCGGCCTCGATCTTCGAGTAGTCGAGGATGTCGTTGAGCAGGCCGAGCAACGAGGTTGCCGCCGAGCTGGCCTTGTCCAGGTAGTCGCGCTGGCGTTCGTTGAGATCAGTCTGCCGGGCCAGTTGCAGCATGCCCAGCACGGCATTCATCGGCGTGCGGATCTCGTGGCTCATGTTCGCCAGGAACGACGACTTCGCCGCGCTGGCGGCGTCCGCCTGCTCCTTGGCCTCGCGCAGGCGCGCCTGCAGTTGCTGGTCGCTGGTGATATCGATATTGATCCCGGTGACCTGCAGCGGGTTGCCGTCGGCGTCGCGCTCGACCTGCGCGCCGGCCTGGATGAAGCGGATGCCGCCGTCGGGCAGCACCACGCGGAAGATCACATCGTAGTTGCCGCGCCCCTCCACCGCCGCGCGCAGGCTGGCCTCGGTGCGCTCGAGGTCTTCCGGATGCAGGCGGCTGCGCCAATGCTCGTAGACCAGGCCGCCGTCGCGCAACGCCAGCGGCTGGCCATACAGCTCGCACATGCGCTCGTTCCACTGCAGGCTGTCGTCGGCCAGGTTCCAGCGCCAGATGCCCAGGCGCGCCACGTCGGCGGCCATTTGCAACTGGTCGCGCGCCGCGGCCATCTCGCGCTCGGCGTTGCGCCATTCGGTGACATCGACGGCGATGCCCAGGTAGCCGTTGATCGCCCCAGCCTCGTCGCGCAGGACGGTAACCGAAAGCGTCACGCTGAGCGGCGAGCCGTCCTTGCGCAGATAGGTCCATTCGCGGGTCTCGGCGCCCTCCTGTTCGGCCCGCGCCACCAGCACGCGGAAACCCTCCTCGCCCAGCTCCTGGCCGCGGGCGAGCAACTCCCGCTCGCTGTGCAGCAGGGTCGGCGAGGCCTTGCCGACCACCTCGTCGGCGCGGTAGCCGAGCATCCGCTCGGCACCGAGATTGAAGCCGCTGATGATGCCGTCGCGGTCGAGGGTGATGATCGACACCTCGGACGCCGCCTGCAGCACGCTGCCGAGCAGTACGTTCAACCGACGCAGTTCGGCGGTACGCTCGGCGATCTGGTGCTCCAGACCGGTATTGAGTTCGCGGATGCGGGCCTCGGCGGCCTTCTTCGCGGAGATGTCGCGTACGGTCTTCGAGGCGCCGACCACGCCGCCGTCCGGACCGAGGATCGGCGAGACGGTCACCGCCACGTCGAGCAGGTGGCCATCCTGGTGCCGGCGCACGGTATCGAAGCTGACCACCTGTTCTTTACGGGCGATGCGGGCGAGGATGTCGAGTTCCTCGTTCTCCTTGGATGGCGGCACCAGCAGGTCCACCACCCGCCGCCCGACCGCCTGCTCCTCGCGGTAGCCGAACAACGCCTCGGCCCCGCGATTCCAGTCGCTGATGACGCCGTCGAGGCCGACGCCGATGATGCCGTCCGCCGAATTGCCGACGATCGCCGCCAGTCGCGCCTGGGTCGCCGCCTCCCGATGCCGGCGCTGGCGGCCGAGGGCGCTGGCGTTGACCAGCGCCGCCAGCAACAGGCTGACCAGGCTGCCGGCCAGGAACAGGATGCGCGGCGAAGGCTGGTGCAGGCGCTGGACGAACAGCGGCAGTGCGCTGAACGCCATCTGCCAGTGCCGACCGTAGATCTCCCGCCGCAGCATGTGGCCGAACAGGCGTTGAGCCGGCGCCGCGGCGCCGTTGACGAAGAAGGGCACGGCAGCGCCGTCGCCGGTGACGTCGCTGAGTTCGAGGTGGATCGCCGCGTTGTCGATGGGCAACCCGGCCAGCACCTCGCCGGTCAGCAGCGGCGCATAGCTCCAGCCGAAGCCTTCGAGTTCGCGCTGGGGCCCCGGCGGTGGAGTGATGCCGCTGCGGTAGATCGGCATCAGGATGAGGAACGATTGCTGGCGCAAGCCGCTGGCCTGGACCAGGGTGATCGGCCCCGTCAGGCGCACCTGCCCGGTCTCCAGGGCGGCGCGGGCGGCCTCCCGGCGATTGGCTTCCGAGGCGATGTCCAGGCCCAGCGCCTGGCCGTTGCGCGCCACCGGCTCGATGTACTGGATGACGTAGCGCTCGCCATCGTGCGGAGTCAGTTGCTGGATGCGGAACTCCGGCTGGCCGTCGGCCCGCGCCTGGCGCAGGAACCCGGCCTCGTCGGCGGCCGCCACCCGGCGGATGAAGCCGAAGCCGCGGGCGCCGGGAAACTCGCGGTCGATGTCGCGGGTCAGGCTGTAGCGGCGGAACAGTTCGCGGTCGATGTGCGCCTCGCCCGCCGTCAGCAAGGCACCGCGCACCCCACGCAAGCCATACTGGTAGAGTTCCACGCGGCGGGTCACCGCCTCGGCCAGCAGTTCCGCCTCGCGTTCCAGCGCCATCCGCGCCTGTTGCTCGTTGACCAGCGCCAGCCCCCAGGCGCCCAGCCCGGACAGCAGCAGTCCGAGCGCCAGTGTCGCGCCCGCCCAGCGGCTCAGCCTGAACTTGCTCTGTTGTACGTTCACCCGATATTCCGTCCCTGCGCCGGCCCGGCGCGGGGCAATCCCGCACTCCCTGCGCCTTTTCGTCACAGAAGACTAGATCAAGCGGGCGGATTCCTCCGCCGAATCATCCGGGCCAGTGAATGAGCACTCACAACGACGTGGTTTTCAGCGCCTCCGCGTAGCGCAGTGCGGCGAACAGGGCGAGCAGCAGGCCGGCCAGCGCCAGCGCGGCGCCGACGTTGCCGATCGAGGCCAGGCCCATGCGTTCGCTGACCACGCTGCCGAGCAGCGCGCCGGCGCCGATGCCGACGTTGTACAGGCCGGAGAACAGCGCCATGGCCACGTCGGTGGCGTCCGAGGCGAGGCGCAGGACGCGGGACTGCTGGGCCAGGCCGAAGCACATGATCGACATGCCCCAGAGCAGGCTGAGCGCCATCAGCCAGGTCGGCTGCGCGGACAGCGGCAACAGCAGCGCCAGGCTGCTGCCCAAGGCGAGGATCGCGGCCAGCAGGAAGCCTCGCGGGAAAGCCTCGCTGTAGCGGCTGAAGAGGATCGAACCGAAGATCCCGGCGCCGCCGAACAACAGCAACAGCAGGGTGGTCGCCTCGCCGCTCATCTGCGCCACCTGCTTGGCGAAGGGCTCGATGTAGCTGTAGGCGGTGAACTGGGCGCTGATCACCACCACGGTCAGCACGTACAGGCAAACCAGCGCCGGGCGTCGGAACAGCATCGGCAGGCTGCGCAGGGAACCGGAGTTCTGGCTTGGCAGCAGCGGAGGGAGCGCGCCAGGTAGAGCAGGGTCAGCACCGAGAGTCCGGCGATGGCCATGAAGGTGGTACGCCAGCCCAGGGCCTCGCCAACCACCCGCCCCAGCGGGATGCCCAGGACCATCGCCAGGGTGGTGCCGGTGGCCAGCAGCCCTAGCGCCTTGGCCTGCTGTCCCGGCGGCGCCACGCGCACCGCCAGCGAAGCGGTGATGGCCCAGAACACCGCGTGGGCGAAGGCAATGCCGATCCGGCTGAGCATCAGCACCTGGAAGCTCCAGGCCAGCCCGGACAGCACGTGGCTGGCGATGAACAGCAGGAATACCCCGACCAGCAGCTTGCGCCGCTCGATATTGCGGGTCAGCAGCATCATCGGCAACGAGGCCAGCGACACCACCCAGGCATAGATGGTCAACATCAGGCCGACCTGCGAGGTGGGCATCTCGAAGCTGTGGCCGATGTCGCTGAGCAGGCCGACCGGGACGAACTCCGTGGTGTTGAAGATGAAGGCGGCCAGGGCCAGGGCGATCACGCTCAGCCAGCTGCCGCTGCGGGTTTCGGAGGTGCTGTCCATGGGGCGTTCGGTTCCGGAGCAGGGGGCGGACGGGCAGGTCCCGCGACCCTCGCCACGCACGACGGAAAACGCCCCGGACGCAAGGGTCCGGGGCGGCGATGTGCGTTGGATGGTCGTTATAGGTATTGGAGGGAACTGCCGAATCCCGCGATTCTACGCCGGGACGCCGTGCGCTGCACGCCCGCCCGGCGCTCCGGCGACCGTCCCGGAGCGATGGGACGGCTCCGGCAGCATCAGGCAGGCCATCGTCTCGCCCCAGGGCGCGAGGCCCTGTTCGACGAAGCCGGCGTCCCGATAAAGCTGGCGGGCCACGTCGTTGTCGACGGCGTAGGCGACCATCAGGCGATCGCTGCGCCGCCTCGTCCGGCGCACGCTGGCGATGATCCGTTGCAGGGCGGCGCGGCCATGCCCCTTGCCCTGGTAGCGGCGGTCGATCATCAGGCGGTAGAGCCAGTAGTGGCCGTCGTCGGCGTCGGGGCCGTAGAGGGCGAAGCCGACCATGCGCCCGCCGTGGTGGATGCCGACCGCGCGGAACCCCGGCAGGAAGCGGCTCTGGGCCAGCGAATAGAGGTTGGAAGCGACGAAGTGCGCCTGGTGGCGGGCGACCTTCAGGTCAATGCAGGTTTCCCAGTCGTCGCGGGTGATGGTTCTGAGTTCGATCATGGATGACAGGCTCTTGGAAAAAGGAGGAAAGAAAGTCGCTAGGTACGCTGCTGGACTGTTCATACGACATGCTTCGTTCCTCCCTTCGACTGGCCGAGCATCCGGCGGAAACGCAACGATATCAGGAGAAGAGTCGATTATCCCAGCCGATGCCGGATTTTTTCGCCCATGGCTAGTGGCAGGATTTCCCCGGTGCCAGGCCGGCGACAGATAAATTCGAGATTTTCCTTGTCAGATCAGTCAGGTTCTCGCTATTACATTTAACCAAGACCCTGGAGCCAAGCCCCAGCGCACGGTTGCCTCGTCGCCCCACTCCGACGGCTGATCGCCCTCTCCCCCGGCACGCAACCTGCCCGGCGCTCCCTTATCCGGATGCGGCGGTTCTTCTACGCCGCCGCGTCCCCTGCATGGAATCGCACATGTCTCATCGCCCTGTGATCAACGCCTCGGTCAGTCCGAAAGGCACGCTGGAAACCCTCTCCCAACGCGAAGTGCAACAACTGAGCGAAACCGCCAACGGCAAGACCTACCAACTGTTCCGCCAGTGCGCCCTGGCGATCCTCAATACCGGCGCCCACAGCGACAACGCCAAGACCATCCTCGACGCCTACAAGGACTTCGAGGTGCGTATCCACCAGCAGGACCGAGGCGTGCGCCTGGAGCTGATCAACGCGCCGGCCGACGCCTTCGTCGATGGCGAGATGATCGCCAGCACCCGCGAGATGCTGTTCAGCGCCCTGCGCGACATCGTCTACACCCAGAGCGGGCTGGACAGCCAGCACGTCGACCTGGACAGCTCCCAGGGCCTCACCGACTACGTCTTCCAGCTGCTGCGCAACGCCCGTACGCTGCGCCCCGGCGTCGAGCCGAAGATCGTCGTGTGCTGGGGCGGCCACTCGATCAGCAGCGAGGAATACAAGTACACCAAGAGGGTCGGCCACGAACTCGGCCTGCGCAGCCTGGATGTCTGCACCGGCTGCGGACCGGGGGTGATGAAGGGGCCGATGAAGGGCGCCACCATCAGCCACGCCAAGCAGCGCATCGTCGGCGGCCGCTACCTGGGCCTGACCGAGCCGGGGATCATCGCCGCCGAGGCGCCGAACCCGATCGTCAACGAACTGGTGATCCTGCCGGACATCGAGAAGCGCCTGGAAGCCTTCGTCCGCGTCGGCCACGGGGTCATCATCTTCCCCGGCGGCGCCGGGACCGCGGAGGAGTTCCTCTACCTGCTGGGCATCCTCATGCACCCGGACAACCAGGACCTGCCCTTCCCGGTCATCCTCACCGGTCCCCGCAGCGCCGAAGCCTACCTGCAGCAGCTCCATGAATTCGTCGGGGCGACCCTCGGCCATGCGGCGCAGCGCCACTACCGGATCGTCATCGACGACCCGGCCGAGGTGGCCAAGCAGATGGCCCAGGGCCTGAAGGAAGTGAAGCAGTTCCGCCGCGAGCGCAACGACGCCTTCCACTTCAACTGGATGCTGAAGATCGATGAAAGCTTCCAGCGCCCGTTCGAGCCGACCCACGAGAACATGGCCAGCCTCCAGCTCAGCCGCAGCCTGCCGCCCCACGAGTTGGCGGCCAACCTGCGCCGCGCGTTTTCCGGGATCGTCGCCGGCAACGTCAAGGACAACGGCATCCGCATGATCGAGCAATACGGGCCCTACGAGATCCACGGCGACCCGGCGGTGATGCTGCCGCTGGACCGCCTGCTGCAGGCCTTCGTCAAGCAGCACCGGATGAAGCTGCCCGGCGGCGCGGCCTACGTCCCCTGCTACCGGGTGGTGCAGACCGAGGCGGCCTGAGCGCGCCCGCTCCGGCATCCCTGCGCCGCGCGCGGGGATGCCCATTTATTCCGAGCCGGGCGTACGGCTTCCTGCTACTCTTTTCCGTTCATGCCTCGAATCGCTGGCCCTGACCTCATGTCCCCATCTCCATCGCCAGCCCTCGCCGCGCTCCGCGACGCCACCCGTGACCTGCACGCAGAACTGGACCGCCGTTCGCCGTTGGGCGACGACGATCTCGACGACCGCGCCTACCTCGACCATGCCGGACGTATCCTTGGCTGGCTGGAGCCTCTGGAGCGCGCGCTGCGCGACAACCGCAGCGGCTGGCCGGCGGCGCTGCGGGCCGACGCGCGGCTGGTCAAGAGCGCCTGGCTGGAAAGCGACCTGCTGGCCGGCGGCATGAGCCGCGCGCAGGTGGAGGCGCTACCGCGCTGCGCCGACCTGCCGAATGCGACACGGGCCGCGGAGGTCTTCGGGGTGGCCTACGTGATGGAAGGCGCGACGCTGGGCGGCGCGTATCTCTACAAACGACTAGCTCCACGCCTGCCCGGTCTGCCGCTACAGTGGTTGCGGGGCTACGGCCAGGCCACCGGGGTGCGCTGGCAGGAGTTTCTCGAACAGCTCGCCCGGCAGATCGACAGCCCCGAAGCCATCGGCCTTGCGCAGGATGCGGCACAGGCTACATTCCTTTCGTTTCGTCGATGGGTTCTCGACGAAGCCTGACTGCCTGGAGACCAGGCTGGACGATAGATGACGAGCATCACCCCGGTTACCCTGGCGAACTGCGAGGACGAACCCATCCACGTGCCTGGCGCGATCCAGCCGCACGGGGCGCTGATCGCCCTGCGCGCGGACGGCATGGTCCTCGCGACAAGCGAGAACATCCAGGCGCTGCTGGGTTTCGTCGCCTCGCCGGGTTCCTACCTGACGCAGGAGCAGGTGGGGCCGGAGGTCCTGCGCATGCTCGAAGAGGGACTGACCGGCAACGGCCCATGGTCGAACAGCGTCGAGACGCGGATCGGCGAACACCTGTTCGACGTGATCGGCCACAGCTACAAGGAAGTGTTCTACCTGGAGTTCGAGATCCGCACCGCGGACACGCTGTCGATCACCTCCTTCACCCTCAACGCCCAGCGCATCATCGCCCAGGTCCAGTTGCACAACGACACCGCCAGCCTGCTCAGCAACGTCACCGACGAACTGCGCCGGATGACCGGCTACGACCGGGTGATGGCCTACCGTTTCCGTCATGACGACTCCGGCGAGGTGGTCGCCGAGAGCCGTCGCGAAGACCTCGAAAGCTACCTGGGGCAACGCTACCCGGCCTCGGACATCCCGGCCCAGGCGCGTCGCCTGTACATCCAGAACCCGATCAGGCTGATCGCCGACGTGGCCTATACGCCGATGCGCGTGTTTCCCGCGCTGAACCCGGAGACCAACGAATCGTTCGATCTCAGCTACAGCGTGCTGCGCAGCGTTTCGCCGATCCACTGCGAATACCTGACCAACATGGGCGTGCGCGCCTCGATGAGCATCTCCATCGTGGTCGGCGGCAAGCTCTGGGGACTGTTCTCCTGCCATCACATGTCGCCCAAACTGATTCCCTACCCGGTGCGCATGTCGTTCCAGATTTTCTCCCAGGTCTGCAGCGCCATCGTCGAGCGCCTGGAGCAGGGGCGTATCGCCGAACTGCTGCGCGTGTCCACCGAGCGCAGGCTGGCCCTGGCTCGCCGCGCGCGGGACGCCGACGACCTGTTCGGCGCACTGGCCCACCCGGACGATGGCATCGCCGCACTGATTCCCTGCGACGGCGCCCTGGTCATGCTCGGCGGCCGCACCCTGAGCATCCGCGGCGACTTCGAGCGCCAGGCCGGGAATGTCCTGCAACGCCTGCAGCGCGACCCGGAACGGGACATCTACCACACCGACAACTGGCCGCAGCCCAGCGAGGACTCTCCGGACGGCGGCGACTGCTGCGGTGTGCTGGCGATCCGTTTCCACCGCCAGGAATCGGGCTGGATCTTCTGGTTCCGCCACGAGGAAGTGCACCGCATCCGCTGGGGCGGCAAGCCGGAAAAGCTGTTGACCATCGGCCCCTCCGGCCCGCGGCTGACCCCGCGCGGCTCGTTCGAGGCCTGGGAGGAAGTGGTCCGCGGCCACTCCACGCCCTGGAGCGAAACCGACCTGGCGATCGCCGAAAAGCTGCGCCTGGACCTGATGGAACTGTGCCTCAACCATGCGGCCGAGGTCGACCGCATGCGCCAGCGCCTGATCGCGGTGCTCGGCCACGACCTGCGCAACCCGTTGCAGTCGATCTCCATGGCGGCGGCCCTGCTGTCCTCCAGCGACACCCGCACCACCGAACTGCGCCAACACATTTCCGCGTCCAGCAGCCGCATGGAACGGCTGGTCAGCCAGATCCTCGACATGAGCCGCCTGCAATCGGGCATCGGCCTCACCGTGAACCCGGTCGACACCGACGTCTCGCAACTGGTGCAGCAGATCGTCTGCGAAACCGACGTCGCCTATCCCGGCCTGGTGATCGAGATCGCCATCGACCCGCAGGTTCGTGCCGTGGTCGACCCGGACCGCTACGCCCAGGTCGCTGCCAACCTGCTGAGCAACGCCCGTCATCACGGCCTGCCCGACCGGCCGGTGCTGGTCACCCTGACCCGCCAGGGCGACGAGGTGTGCCTGAGCGTGCTCAACGAAACCAGCGGCCTCTCCGAAGCGCAGCTGGCCAACCTGTTCGAACCGTTCAAGCGCGAGTCGGCGGACAACCAGCGCAACCGCAACGGCCTCGGTATCGGCCTGTACATCTCCCAGGCCATCGCCCAGGCCCACCAGGGGCGTATCGACGTGGACTGCCGCGACGACGTCATCACCTTCTGCCTGCGCCTGCCGGTGCGCCAGGCGGAGACCGGCTCCTCGTCCTGACGACGAGGACCGTGCACAATGCAACGCTTGCAGGTATCTTCGGCAGCCATCGCCGTCTGACAGGATCGCCCCGTTCCATGCCCCGCCTCCGCCTCCGGACCGTCCTCGCCTGCCTCGCCGTGTTCTGCGCGACTCCCGCACTGGCCAGGGTCGAAGTGCATTCGCTGCAACACAAGAGCATGGGGCGGGTGCTGACGGTCCGCGTCTCGGAGGAGATCGCGCCGGGCGACTACGAAACGCTGCTCAAGGGTTTGCGCAACAATCCGGGAACCTACTCGCGCAAGCTGCTCCTGCTGAACAGCATCGGCGGCAGCGTGCCGGAGGCGATCCGCATGGGCCGCCTGCTGCGCGAATCCGGCTTCGACGCGCTGGTGCCGTCGAGCAGCGTCTGCCAGGGCACCTGCGTCTACCTGCTGGCAGCCGGCAAGCGCAAGACCGTACGCGGCTACGTCGGCCTGCACCGCCCCTACTACGCCCACGGCGACTCGCTGCACTCGCGCTCGGCCAACGGCATGCGCTACGACTCCGCCGCCTACTTCCGCGAAATGGATATCCCCAGCACCTTGGTACAGGCCATGCAAAGCACCGATCCCAAACGGATGCGCGTGCTTTCGGCGAAGGAACTGGCGCAGTACCGGCTGAACTGAGCCGGCGACTCTACGGAGCAGTCAAGAAAAGACGCGATGGCGGGTGCCGTCGTACCCCGTTTCCGTGCAAAGACAGGCCGAATCCGCACCGGATCCGAACCGGCCCTACTCTAGAAGAACTCGTCCAATAGCCTGAAGTACGCCAGCCGTTCGCCGTCGATATCGCCGCCGTATTCGACGAGGAAGGCCTCGGCCCAGGCCGCGCCGAGTTCGGCCTCGATGTCCCGCGCGGCCAGGGCCAGGTCCTGGTGCCGGTCGGCGACGCCGAGCCGCCCGCAATCGATGAAGCCGCTGAAGCGCCGGCCCTCCGCCAAGAGGTTGGGCAGGCAGGCGTCGCCGTGGGCGACCACCAGGTCTTCGACCGCCGGACGCCGGTCGAGCAGCAGGCGGTACAGCTCCGTGGCGCTGCGACCGCGATGGTCGTCGTCGAAGTCCGCCTCGTCCACCAGCCCGGCCTCGACCCGCTGGCGCACGGTGTCCAGACGCCGTTCCAGGCGATGATCGAAGGGACAGGCGGCCGGATCGAGATCGTGCAGCCGGCGCAGGGCGGCGGCCACCAGGCGCACCAGGCGCTCGGGCTCCAGCTCGTCGCGCTGCGCCAGCGCGGACAGCGTGTCCCCCGGCATTGCGCTCATCAGCAGCCATTGCCGGCCGTCGCTCTGGGTTTCGTTCAGCACCTGCGGGCAGTCGATGCCGGCACCGTGCAGCCAGCGCAGGCGGGCGATTTCGGCGGGCAGCTCGGCATGTGCGGACAGCACTTCCTGCTTGACGAACAGGGTCGGCCGCCGCGCAGCCTCCAGGCGGTGGACCGTGGCCGCGGAACATCCTTCGCCCTGCCCTCGCCAGCGGTAGCCGGCAAGGTAGTCGGCCCAGGTTGAGGGAGCCTGCGGCGGCATGGAGGTGGCTGCATCATGCATGGAGAAACGCTTCCTGTTCGAGTGGGAGCGCGAGTATACCCGCCCACCCGCTCAGCGACGGGACTCCCCGTCGGCCTGTCGCTGGCGGTAAGCGCTGGGGGTGAGCCCCGCGTAACGCACGAAGAAACGACTGAAGTAGGCCGGGTCCTTGAAGCCGAGCTGGTAGCAGATCTCGTTCACCGAGCCGCCGGTGAACAGCAGCAGGCGCTTGGACTCCTGCATAAGCCGTTCGTACACCAGGCGCTTCGACGGCAGGTCGGCGATGCGCCGGCAGACGTCGTTGAGGCGCGCCTCGGTGACGCCGATGCGGCTGGCGTAGAGCGACAGCGGCCAGTGCTCGGCATAGCGCTCCTCGATCAGCGCGTTGAAGCGCTGGAAGATCTGCAGGTCTTCGTGGCGCATCGGCCGCGCAGCCACCGAATTGGCCGAGAGACGCAGCAGGCTGATCATGACCAGGCGGGTCAGCGCCAGCAGCGTCTGCTGGCGGCCGGGACGGCTGGCCATCGACTCGCTGCGCAACTGCTCGAAGAGCAGCGCCAGGCGCGCCGCCTCCTCGGCCGCGCCGCCCTCCAGGTTGCCCAGCGCCACACAGGCCGGCGCCACCTGCGGGCCGGGCGCCAGGCCCGGCTCGGCCTCGGTGAGGCTCCACACCAGTTGCTGGCGCACGGTCAGCACATGGCCATCGGCGTCCGCCTCGGTGACGAAGGCGTGCGGCACGGTCGGCGGGGTGAGGAAGAACATCGGCCCCGACTCCAGGTACTGGCGCTCGTCGAGATAGACCCGCACCGCGCCGTTCTTCACGTAGTGCACCTGGAAGAAACGGTCGTGCCGGTGCGCCGGCATGTTGCGACCGAAGAATCCGGCCAGGTTGCCCAGCGCATCGTAGTGCACCTCGGCGTCGGCATAGCGCTGGTCGTAGACCTGCCCGATGTTGATGTTGGGGATCGGCTGGCGCTCTGGCATGGCGATCTTCTCTTTGTTGTTCTTCCCGGCTGCGCACGCAAGCCGTCGCGGGCATCCGTATACCGCAGACGGCGCCTCTTGCCACCTCCCCGGGACGAATGGCGCAGCAACCGGGGTTGACGATCATTAACATGTTAAATATAACGTTAACACATTAACGAGTTTTCGCCAGGACGGCCCCCTCGCCGTTCGCTTATCGCGCCAGGAGACACCACCACAATGAGCCGCGCACTGAATGACGTCGCCGCCGGCACCCTGTTCGGCGTCGCGCTGAACTACAAGGGCCTGCTCGACAGCCGCCTGCCGGAGTTCCAGCAGCCGCCCTACCAGAAGCCGCCGGTGAAGCCGGTGTTGTTCATCAAGACACCGAATACCCGCAACGAGCACGACGCCCCGGTGCTCTTCCCGCGCGGCGTCGAGCGCCTGCAACCGGGCCCGGCGCTGGGCGTGGTGATCGCTCGCGACGCCAGCCGGGTGAAGGAGGAAGAGGCCATGGCGCATGTCGCCGGCTACGTGATCGTCAACGAGTTCAGCCTGCCGGAAGACAGCTACTACCGTCCGGCGGTGAAAGCCAAGTGCCGCGACGGCTTCTGCCCGTTCGGTCCGCAACTGGTGCCGACGCAGGAGATCGCCGATCCCCATGCACTGGAGCTGAAGCTGTACGTCAACGGCGAACTGCGCCAACGCAACAACACCGCCAACCTGGTGCGCGACATCCCGCGGCTGATCGCCGAGATCAGCGAGTTCATGACCCTGCACGCCGGCGACGTGCTGATCACCGGCACCCCGGAAGGGCGCGTCGACGTGCATCCCGGCGACCGCGTCGAGGTCGAGATCGACGGCCTCGGCCGCCTCGCCAACAGCATCGTCGCGGAATGAGGAACCGACCATGAAACACGCACGCATCCGCTACCAGGGCCAGGTTCACCAGGTCACCGTGGAAGACGCCAACGCCGTCCGCCTGGCCGACGGCACCCTGCTCGCCGAGGACCGGGTGGAGTGGCTGCCGCCGGCCACCGGGAGCATGTTCGCCCTCGGCCTGAACTACGCCGACCATGCCGCCGAACTGTCGTTCAAGGCGCCCAGCGAACCGCTGGCGTTCATCAAGTCGCCGGGCACCTACACCGGCCACCGCCAGGTCAGCTGGCGTCCGGACAACGTCGACTACATGCACTACGAGTGCGAACTGGTAGCGGTGATCGGCAAGCCGGCGCGCAACGTCCGCCGCGAGGACGCCCTCGGCTACCTGGCCGGCTACACGGTGTGCAACGACTACGCGATCCGCGACTACCTGGAGAACTACTACCGGCCCAACCTGCGGGTGAAGAACCGCGACGCCACCACCCCGGTGGGGCCGTGGATCGTCGACGCGGCCGAGGTTCCCGAGCCGAACCGGCTGACCCTGCGCACCTGGGTCAACGGCGAGCTGCGCCAGGAAGGCAGCACCGCGGACATGATCTTCGACATCCCCTACCTGATCGAATACTTCTCCAGCTTCATGACCCTGCAGCCGGGCGACATGATCGCCACCGGCACCCCGGAAGGCCTGTCCGACGTGGTCCCCGGCGACGAAGTGGTGGTGGAGGTGGAAGGCGTCGGTCGCCTGGTCAACCGAATCGTCAGCGAGGCCGAATTCTTCCGCGCCCGCGCACAGGAGCACGCAGAATGATCAAACACTGGATCAATGGCCGCGAGGTCGAAAGCAAGGACGTCTTCGAGAACTACAACCCGGCCACCGGCGAGCTGATCGGCGAGGTCGCCAGCGGCGGCGCGGCGGAAATCGACGCGGCGGTGGCGGCGGCCCGGGAAGCCTTCCCGAAATGGGCCAATACCCCGGCCAAGGAGCGCGCGCGCCTGATGCGCCGGCTCGGCGAGCTGATCGACCGGAACGTGCCGCACCTGGCGGAACTGGAGACCCTCGACACCGGCCTGCCGATCCACCAGACGAAGAATGTGCTGATCCCGCGCGCCTCGCACAACTTCGAGTTCTTCGCCGAAGTCTGCACGCGGATGAACGGGCACAGCTATCCGGTCGACGACCAGATGCTCAACTACACCCTGTACCAGCCGGTGGGCGTCTGTGGCCTGGTCTCGCCGTGGAACGTACCGTTCATGACCGCCACCTGGAAGACCGCGCCGTGCCTGGCGCTGGGCAACACGGCGGTGCTGAAGATGTCCGAGCTGTCGCCGCTGACCGCCAACGAGCTGGGCCGCCTGGTGCACGAGGCGGGCATTCCGCCGGGGGTGTTCAACGTGGTCCAGGGCTACGGCGCCAGCGCCGGCGACGCGCTGGTTCGCCACCGCGACGTGCGCGCGGTGTCCTTCACCGGCGGCACCGCCACCGGGCGACGAATCATGGAGGCGGCCGGCATCAAGAAATACTCGATGGAGCTGGGCGGCAAGTCGCCGGTGCTGGTCTTCGAGGACGCCGACCTCGAGCGGGCGCTGGACGCCGCGCTGTTCACCATCTTCTCGCTGAACGGCGAGCGCTGCACCGCCGGCAGTCGCATCTTCGTCCAGGAAAGCGTCTACCCGCAGTTCGTCGCCGAGTTCGCCGCGCGCGCCAGGCGCCTGATCGTCGGCGATCCGCAGGACCCGAAGACCCAGGTCGGCTCGATGATCACCCAGGCCCACTACGACAAGGTCACCGGCTACATCCGCATCGGCCTCGAGGAAGGCGCCACCCTGGTGGCCGGCGGCCTGGAGCGTCCGACCGGCCTGCCGGCGCACCTGAGCAAGGGGCAGTTCATCCAGCCCACGGTGTTCGCCGACGTGGACAACCGCATGCGCATCGCCCAGGAGGAGATCTTCGGCCCGGTGGTCTGCCTGATCCCGTTCAAGGACGAAGCCGAGGCGCTGCGCCTGGCCAACGACGTGGAATACGGCCTGGCCTCCTACATCTGGACCCAGGACATCGGCAAGGCCCATCGCCTGGCACGCGGCATCGAGGCCGGGATGGTCTTCATCAACAGCCAGAACGTGCGCGACCTGCGCCAGCCGTTCGGCGGGGTGAAGGCCTCGGGCACCGGACGCGAAGGCGGGGAATACAGCTTCGAGGTATTCGCCGAGATCAAGAACGTGTGTATATCCATGGGCAGCCATCACATCCCCCGCTGGGGCGTGTAGGGCGCGCTCGTGCAGAGCGGCCGCCCGAGGCCGCCAGCAGCGCCGGCGTGCAGACACAATCAGAAGAATCCGGGCGAGCCGCCAGCGGCCGCGCCCGCTGCCAGGCCCAACGGGCCACCAGGAGAATCGTCATGGGCAAAGTCGCTCTGGCTGCCAAGATCACCCACGTACCCTCGCTGTACCTGTCCGAGCTGCCCGGCCCGCGCCACGGCTGCCGCCAGCCGGCGATCGACGGGCACCGCGAGATCGGCCGGCGCTGCCGCGAACTGGGGGTCGACACCATCGTGGTGTTCGACACCCACTGGCTGGTCAACGCCGGCTACCACATCAACTGCGCGCCGCACTTCGAGGGGCTCTACACCAGCAACGAGCTGCCGCACTTCATCGCCAACATGGAGTACGGCTTCCCCGGCAACCCGGGGCTGGGCCGCATCCTCGCCGAAGGCTGCAACGCGCTCGGCGTGGAGACCCTGGCCCACGACGCCACTACCCTCGGCCCGGAGTACGGCACCCTGGTACCGATGCGCTACATGAACCAGAACCGCCACTTCAAGGTGGTCTCGGTCTCCGCCCTGTGCACCGTGCATTACCTGAACGACAGCGCGCGCCTGGGCTGGGCCATGCGCAAGGCGGTGGAAGAGCACTACGACGGCACGGTGGCGTTCCTCGCCAGCGGCTCACTGTCCCACCGCTTCGCCCAGAACGGCCAGGCGCCGGACTTCTCCGACCGCATCTGGAGCCCGTTCCTCGAGGTCCTCGACCATGAAGTCGTGCAGATGTGGCAGGAAGGCCGCTGGGCGGAATTCTGCGGGATGCTCCCGGAGTACGCCTCCAAGGGCCATGGCGAAGGCTTCATGCACGACACCGCGATGCTCCTCGGCGCCCTCGGCTGGTCGGCCTACGACGGCAAGGCGGAGGTGGTGACGCCCTACTTCGGCTCCTCCGGCACCGGGCAGATCAACGCGGTATTCCCGGTCACCGCCCAGGACGGCTCGGCGATTCCCGCCGCCCAAGCCGGCAACCCGGCCGGCGCCAGTTGCGCCAGCCGCCTCTGAGGACGCCACCATGCCGCACTTCATCGCCGAATACACCGACAACATCGAAGCCGACCTGCCCGGCCTGTTCGAGAAGGTCCACGCCTGCCTTGGCGCCAGCGGCGTGTTCCCACTCGGCGGCATCCGCAGCCGCGGCGTGCGCCTGGACACCTGGCGCATGGCCGACGGCAAGCACGACTACGCCTTCGTCCACATGACCCTGAAAGTCGGCGCCGGTCGCGACCTGGAGACTCGCCGGCAAGTCGCCGAGGCACTTTTCGAGGTGATCACCGCGCACTTCGCCGAGCTCCAGGCGCGACGCCTGCTGGCGCTGTCCTTCGAACTCACCGAACTGGACGCGGAGCTGAACTACAAGCGCAACAACGTGCATGAATTCCTGAACAACCCGGCGGACTGACCGGCCCGCCATAACGCTGCACTCACCCAGCTCGCCTCCCGGCCACCGACAGGTCGCCGGGACGTCCGGGCGCTCACAAAAAGTACAAGATCATGAGCACAGCCAGCACCCTGAACAGCACCACCCTGCCTCTCAGCGACAGCACCCACGACCGCGTCACCTGGCGGCTGATGCCGCTGCTGCTGGTGTGCTACGTCTTCGCCCATCTGGACCGCATCAACATCGGTTTCGCCAAATTGCAGATGAGCGCCGACCTGCACTTCAGCGACACCGTCTACGGTCTCGGCGCCGGGCTATTCTTCATCGCCTATGCGCTGTTCGGCCTGCCCAGCAACCTGATGCTGGAACGGATCGGCCCGCGCCGCTGGATCGCCTGCCTGATGCTGGTCTGGGGCTGTCTCTCCACCGCCATGCTGCTGGTGGAGACCGCACGCGGCTTCTACCTGCTGCGCTTTCTTCTGGGGGTCGCCGAGGCCGGCTTCTTCCCCGGTATCCTGGTCTACCTGAACCGTTGGTTCCCGGCGCGCCGACGCGGGCAGATCACCGCCCTGTTCGCCATCGCCGTGCCCATGGCCGGGGTGATCGGCGGACCGCTTTCGGGCTGGATCCTAGAAGGCTTCCATGACGCCCTCGGACTGCGCGGCTGGCAGTGGATGTTCCTGATCGAAGGCCTGCCGGTTGTGTTGCTCGGCGTGGTGGTCTGGTGCTCGCTGCCGGAAAGCTTCGAACGGGTGACGTGGCTCAGCGACGAACAGAAGCACCTGCTGCGCGAGGAACTGGCCGGCGAGGAGCAGCGCAAGACCATCACCTCCTTCTCCGGCATCTTCAGCAATCCGCAGGTGTGGCTGCTGGTGGCGATCTATTTCGCGGTGATGCTGGCGGTGAACACCATCGCGTTCTGGATGCCGAGCCTGATCCACGGCGCCGGCATCGCCCAGGACAGCCGCATCGGCATGCTCAGCGCGGTGCCCTATCTCGCCGGCTGCGCCTTCATGATCTTCATCGGCCGTTCCTCCGACCGCCTGCGCGAGCGCCGCTGGCACCTGGGCATTCCGTTGCTGATGGCCGCCGCCGGGCTCAGCCTGGCGGCCCTGGCGCCGACCAGCGCCTGGCTGGTGATGGGCGGCCTGGTGATCGCCGGGATGGGCGCCAGCGCCGCCCTGCCGATGTTCTGGCAACTGCCGCCGGCCTTCCTTTCCAGCACCACCCTGGCCGCCGGAATCGCCCTGATCAGTTCCTTCGGCAGCATCGCCGCCTTCCTCGCGCCCTACCTGATCGGCTGGATGCGCGACACCACCCAGAGCGCCAGCCTGGCCCTGTACCTGCTGGCCATCCTCATCGCCCTCGGCGCCGGCCTGGTCCTGCGGACCCCCGCCGCCGTGGTCAACCCACGCTGAACCGAGAGACCCCGACCATGCTCGATCCCCGTCTGATCCAGGAAGCCGCCAACCGCCTCGACGCCGCCGAACGCTCGCGCCAGCAGGTAAGGCAGTTCTCCCTCGACTACCCGGACATCGCCATCGAGGACGCCTACGCCATCCAGCGCGCCTGGGTCGAGCGCAAGATCGCCGACGGGCGCGTACTCAAGGGCCACAAGATCGGCCTGACCTCGCGCGCCATGCAGGTCTCGTCGAACATCAGCGAGCCGGACTACGGCGCCTTGCTCGACGACATGTTCTTCGAGGAAGGCAGCGACATCCCCTTCCAGCGCTTCATCGTGCCGCGGGTCGAGGTGGAGCTGGCGTTCATCCTCGGCAAGCCGCTGAAGGGACCGGGCTGCACCCTGTTCGACGTGCTCGAGGCCACCGAGTGGGTGATCCCGGCGCTGGAAATCATCGATGCGCGCATCCAGCAGGTCGACCCGCAAACGAAAGTCACGCGCAAGGTCTTCGACACCATCTCCGACAACGCCGCCAACGCCGGCGTGGTGATGGGCGGCCGGGCCGTGCGGTCAGGCGATATCGACCTGCGGCGGGTACCGGCGATCCTCTACCGCAATGGCGTGATCGAGGAGTCTGGCGTCTCCGCCGCGGTGCTCAACCACCCGGCCAAGGGCGTCGCCTGGCTGGCCAACAAGCTGGCGCCCTACGGCGTCTGCCTGGAGGCCGGCCAGGTGATCCTCGGCGGCTCCTTCACCCGCCCGGTGGCGGCCGCGCCGGGGGACACCTTCCACGTCGACTACGATCTGCTCGGCAGCATCTCCTGCCGTTTCGTCTGAGGAGGCATTTCCATGGACCTGCCCGTCAATCGCTTCAAGCAACGCCTGCGCAGCGGCGAGGCGCAGATCGGCCTGTGGCTCGGCCTGGCCGATCCCTACTGCGCGGAGCTGGCCGCCAACGCCGGCTTCGACTGGCTGCTGCTGGACGGCGAGCACGCGCCCAACGACCTGCGCAGCCTGCTCGGCCAGTTGCAGGCGCTGGCGCCCTACCCCGGCCAGCCGGTGATTCGCCCGGTGCAGGGCGACACCGCGCTGATCAAGCAATTGCTCGACATCGGCGCACAGACCCTGCTGGTACCGATGGTCGACAGCGCCGCCCAGGCCGAAGGCCTGGTGCGCGCCGTGCGCTATCCGCCGGCGGGCGTGCGCGGGGTCGGCAGTGCGCTGGCCCGGGCTTCGCGCTGGAACAGCGTGGCGGAATACCTGGACCACGCCGACGAGCAGATGTGCCTGCTGGTCCAGGTGGAAAACCTGGAGGGCCTGGCCAACCTCGACGCGATCACCGCTGTCGAGGGTGTCGACGGCGTGTTCATCGGTCCGGCCGACCTCAGCGCAGCCATGGGCCATCGCGGCAATCCCGGCCATCCCGAGGTGCAGGCGGCCATCGAGGACGCCATCCGCCGCATCCGCGCGGCCGGCAAGGCCGCCGGCATCCTCTCCGCCGACGAGGCGCTGGCGCGGCGCTACCTGGAGCTGGGCTGCGCGTTCGTCGCGGTGGGCGTGGACACCAGCCTGCTGATGCGTTCGCTGCGCGAGCTGGCGGGGCGCTTCAAGGGCGGCGCGACGGCGCCGTCCGCCAGTTCCTCGATCTACGGCTGAGGGGCGCGCCTCGCTCCCGCTGCGGGAGAGGGGCCAGGTCGGCGTTGCGGCAGGTATCGGCGTCGGTCCGGGGGCGTATGCCTAGCGTCGGCGGAACAACGGTCGCGGCTCGATCGCCGAGCGGCCGTAGAGCACGCTCAAACCCGCCAGCCCCTTGAGCGCGTCCTCGACGTTCTTGTCCTCGCGCACCGCGAAGGCATCGAAGCCGCACTGGCGCATATGGCTGAGCTGGTCGCGCAACACGTCGCCCACGGCGCGCAACTCGCCGCTCCAGCCCAGGCGCACGCGCAGCAGGTAGGCCAGGCTGTAGCCACGCCCATCGCGGAAGCTGGGGAAGTCGACGGCGATCAGCGGCAGCTCGGCGAAGTGCGGCAGCAAGGCCTCCACCTCATCGTCCGGCGCCAGCCAGGGCGCGGCGGCTCCGGCCTCGCCGCGGCGCTCCAGCCAGGCCGCCAGAGGCAGCAGCAACGGCCCCGGCGGCAACGCGTCGGGCAACTCGCGCAGGAGTTGCCAGGGATCGTCGCGGCAGACCTCGGCGACGCCATCGCGCAAACGGATCAGGTTGTTCATGCCGGTTCCTCCATCCTGGCGTAGACCCGGGCCTTGAACGGCTCCAGGCCGACCCGGTTGAAGGTGTCGATGAAACGTTCCGGGCCGACCCGCAGGTCGGTGAAGGTTTCGACGATCCGTTCGATCACCGCCGGCACCTCGGCGGCGCTGAACGATGGCCCGATCACCTTGCCCAGCGCGCTGTCCTTGCCCTGGGCGCCGCCGAGGGTGACCTGGTACCACTCGCTGCCGTTCTTGTCGACGCCGAGGATGCCGATGTTGCCGATGTGGTGGTGGCCGCAGGCGTTCATGCAGCCGGAGATGTTCAGGCTCAGCTCGCCGATGTCGTGCAGGTGGTCGAGGTCCTCGAAGCGCTGCTGGATGCCCTGGGCGATGGGGATCGACTTGGCGTTGGCCAGCGCGCAGTAGTCGCCGCCGGGACAGGCGATGATGTCGCTGAGCAGGCCCTGGTTAGGCGTGCCGAGGCCGGCTGCGCAGGCCTCGCGCCACAGCGCGTGGAGGTTCTCCAGGCGCACGTCGGGGAGCACCAGGTTCTGTTCGTGGGCCACGCGGATCTCGCCGAAACCGTAGCGCTCGGCCCAGTCGGCGACGCGTTCCATCTGCTCCGCGGTGACGTCGCCCGGCGGCGCGCTGGCGCCGGGCTTGGTCGACAGCACCACCGAGGCGTAGCCCGGCACCTTGTGCGCCTGGACGTTGCGCGAGGCCCAGCGGGCGAAGGCCGGATCGACCGCACGGGCGCTGCCGTAGGCCAGCTCGCCGCCGGCCGGCGGCAGGTAGCGCGGCAATACGAAGCGCTCGGCGACCCGCTGGCACTCCTCGGCAGTCAGTTGTGCCGGGCCGTCGCGCAGGTGCTGCCACTCTTCCTCCACCTCGCGGGCGAAAGCCTCGATGCCCAGCGCCTTGACCAGGATCTTGATCCGCGCCTTGTACTTGTTGTCGCGCCGGCCGTGGCGGTTGTAGACCCGCAGGATCGCCTCGACGTAGGACAGCAGGTGCTGCCAGGGCAGGTCGTCGCGGATCACCTGGCCGAGCATCGGCGTGCGTCCCAGGCCACCGCCGACCAAGACCCGCAGGCGCAACCCGCCGGCGTCGGGGTGGCGGTAAAGGTACAGGCCGATGTCGTGCATCTGCACCGCGGCGCGGTCTTCCACCGCCGAACTGAGGGCGATCTTGAACTTGCGCGGGAGGAACAGGAACTCCGGGTTCACCGTCGACCACTGGCGCAGGATCTCGGCCAGCGGCCGGGGGTCGGTCCATTCGTCCGCGGCGACCCCGGCGAAGGCTTCGGTGGTGATGTTGCGCACGCAGTTGCCGGAGGTCTGGATCGCATGCATCTGCGCGCCGGCGAGGTGTTCGAGGATATCGCCGACCTGCTCCAGTTCGATCCAGTTGAACTGGATGTTCTGCCGCGTGGTGAAGTGCCCGTAGCCGCGGTCGTAGTGCCGGGCGACGTGCGCCAAGGCGCGCAGTTGCGGCGCCGACAGGGTGCCGTAGGGAATCGCCACGCGCAGCATGTAGGCGTGCTTCTGCAGGTACAGGCCGTTCTGCAGGCGCAGCGGGAGGAACTCCTCCTCGCTCAGTTCGCCGTCGAGGCGGCGGGCGATCTGGTCGCGGAACTGCGCCACCCGCTCGCTCACCAGCGCCTGGTCGTATTCATCGTACTGGTACATCGCAAAGCCCTCATCGACAGGGTTTCTCCACCGATGACGGGCAGGGTGGGTGGCGAAGAAACCGGGGACCGGCTGCGCCCCTGTTTCTGGCGACAGGATGGGCCGGTGTTCACTGGCACCCACTATCGCCCGCGTACAGACAGCGAAACAGCGGCAGATTCCGCCGAAAAAAACACATCAGATGGCCGACGACGGCGAATTCGCGCCGCCTGCGACCGGTTGCCACGGGGTGCATATCTGTACTGCCGGAGGACGCCCGGTAACCCGCGGCAATGCTGGGCCGCTGCTTTCCGGAGGCATCTGATATGGTTTTTCCCGCTCGATCTGCCGCTGTTTCGCCCATCAGCCGGTTCCTATAGTCGCAACCGCCTCTCCAGCCTGATGGGCCTACGAAAAATGAGCGAAAGAATTCCCGCGATCCAGGTCGAGCCCGCCGTACCGGCCGCTCCGTCGAAACAGCCGCCCGCGCCCGGCAAGCTGCCGTCGGCGGTGAACGGCCCGATCTACACCCGCAGCTTCACCGGTCTGTTCCGCAACTTCCGCCGCCTCGGCGGCGGCCTGCTGTTCCTGCTGTTCTTCGGCACCCTGTGGCTGAACTGGAACGGCCGCCAGGCGGTGCTCTGGGACCTGCCCGAGCGCAAGTTCTACATTTTCGGCGCGACCTTCTGGCCGCAGGACTTCATCCTGCTCTCGGCGCTGCTGATCATCGCCGCCTTCGGCCTGTTCTTCATCACCGTGTTCG
>NZ_KV813462.1:0-5138 GCF_001813645.1 Pseudomonas sp. HMSC063H08 | reverse complement strand
GTCTGGTGCGGCTATACCTGCCCGCAGAGCGTATGGACCTGGGTGTTCATGTGGTGCGAGAAGGTCACCGAGGGCGACCGCAACGCGCGGATCAAGCTCGACCAGGGTCCGGCGAGCGCCGCCAAGCTCTTGCGCAAGACGGCCAAGCACGCGCTGTGGCTGGGTGTGAGCCTGGTCACGGCGGTCACCTTCATCGGCTACTTCACTCCGGTGCGACCGCTGGTGGCCGACCTGTTCAGCTTCCAGCTGGACCTGGAAAGCCTGTTCTGGGTGCTGTTCTTCACCGCCGCCACCTATGTCAACGCCGGCTGGCTGCGCGAGCAGGTGTGCATCCACATGTGCCCCTACTCGCGCTTCCAGAGCGTGATGTTCGACAAGGACACCCTGATCGTGTCCTACGACGCCGCCCGCGGCGAATCCCGCGGCGCCCGCAAGAAAGGCAGCGATCCGCGCGCCCAGGGGCTCGGCGACTGCATCGATTGCCAGCAGTGCGTGCAGGTCTGCCCCACCGGCATCGACATCCGCGACGGCCTGCAGATCGCCTGCATCGGCTGCGCCGCCTGCGTCGACGCCTGCGACTCGATCATGGACAAGATGGGCTATGAACGCGGCCTGGTGCGCTACACCTCGGAACGCGCTCTGGAAGGTGGCCAGACCCGTTTCCTGCGTCCACGCCTGGTCGGCTACGCGGCGGTGATGCTGGCGATGATCGGCGCCTTCGTCGTCGCCCTGGATGCCCGCCCGCTGGCCTCGCTGGACGTGACCCGCGACCGTGGGCTGTTCCGCGAGAACGCCGCCGGGCAGATCGAGAACATCTACACCCTCAAGGTCATCAACAAGACCCAGCAGCCGCAGCGCTATCGCCTGCAACTCGACGACGCACCGGAGTTCCGCCTGCAGGGCGAGCACACCCTGAGCCTGAAGCCCGGCGAGATCCTCGACTTCCCGGTGTCGGTGGCCTCTACCGCCGAACGCGCCAGGGCCGGCTCGCAACCGCTGGCGTTCAGCCTGCGCGGCATCGACGACCCGAGCCTGGCGGTCGGCAGCACCAGCACCTTCGTTTCGCCGGCGCGCTGAGGAGGCCGCGATGAGGCATGACAACACGGTCCCGGCGCGCATAGAGTGGGCGCCAGCGGCCGTGCCCACGGCCAGCCAGGACAGCGGCCAGGACAAGATGAAGCGCTACGAGAAATTCGCCGACGAGATTGCCGAGCTGATCCGCACCGGCGTCCTCGCCCCCGGGCAGAAGGTGCCCTCGGTACGGCACGCCAGCCGTACCTACGGGGTCAGCGCTTCCACCGTGTTCCAGGCCTACTACCTGCTGGAAAGCCGTGGGCTGATCATGGCCCGCGCACGCTCCGGCTACTTCGTCTGCCAGCACGTGCAGCGGCCGCTGCCGGAACCGGAGATCAGCCCGCGCCAGGCCGACGCCACCGAGGTCGACGTCAGCGAGCTGGTGTTCTCCGTACTCAGTTCGATCAAGGACCCGGACACCGTGCCCTTCGGCTCGGCGTTTCCCAGTCCGCAACTGTTTCCCCTGCCGCGCCTGGCGCGCTCGATGGCCCACGCGGTGCGCGACATGGACCCGCAGTCGGTGGTCGCCGACATGACGCCGGGCAACCATGGCCTGCGCCGGCAGATCGCCCTGCGCTACATGGTCGGCGGCCTGCTGCTGCCGGTGGAAGAACTGGTCATCAGCAACGGCGCGCTGGAGGCACTCAACCTCTGCCTGCAGGTGGTCACCCGTCCCGGCGACCTGGTGGCCATCGAGGCGCCGGCGTTCTACGCCACCCTGCAGGTGCTGGAACGGTTGAAGCTGAAGGCGGTGGAAATCCCCGTGCATCCGCGCGAAGGCATCGACCTGGAAGTGCTCGCCGACAGCCTGGAGCGCCTGCCGATCAAGGCCTGCTGGTTCATGAGCAACTTCCAGAACCCGATGGGCGCGAGCATGGACGACGAGAAGAAACGCGCCCTCGCCGAGCTGCTGGCGCGCCACCAGGTGCCGATGATCGAGGACGACGTGTACGCCGAACTGTACTTCGGCCAGCAGGCGCCGAAACCGGTCAAGGCCTACGACCAGGAAGGCCTGGTGATGCACTGCAGTTCCTTCTCCAAGAGCCTGGCGCCGGGCTACCGGGTCGGCTGGGTGGCCGGCGGACGCTACGCCGAGCAGATCGAGCGACTGAAGCTGATGACCAGCCTGTCGGCGTCGATCCCGGCCCAGGCGGCCATCGCCGACTATCTCCAGCACGGCGGCTACGACCGCCACCTGCGCAAGCTGCGCTACGCCCTGGAGACCCAGCAGAACGCCATGCTCGCGGCGGTGGCGCGTTACTTCCCCGAGCAGACCCGGGTCAGCCGTCCCAGCGGCGGCTACTTCCTCTGGCTGGAGTTGCCCGAGGCGGTCGACTCGCTGCGCCTGTTCCAACTGGCCCTGGCCCAGGGCATCAGCCTCGCCCCGGGGCCGATCTTCTCCGCCACCCGCCGCTTCGCCCATTGCGCCCGGCTCAACTACGGGCACCCGTGGAGCGCGCGGCAGGAGAAGGCGATGGAGACCCTCGGGCGGATCGCCCAGTCGCTGGCGGGTTGACGCCCCGCAGACGGAAAGCCACCCCGGCGTAGGGCGGATAACCGCGCGCGGTCATCCGCCATGATCGGCTCGCGTCCCCCATCCCGGTATACGCCGCCGCCCTGCACGAACGCCTTCCCCTGCCCCATCTGATACCCAAATTCCATATCGTGTAGCGCGGCGCGAAATTTGGCGCGGATTTGCGCAATAAATGACGCGCCCTAACCGTTTCGCCAGCGGCAAAAGAATTTCAAAAGATCAGCACAGCACGACGATATCGCCATCGGCTACCCGCTCAGACAGAGCGGTCAGCTTGCCGATGCCCTCCCGCAGGAATCGGCTCAGCTGTTCGAAGCATTCCTGCTGATCCTGCGAGAGGCTGAATTCGGACGCCATGGTATCCATCAGGTCAAGGCAGCACTGGTTTAGGAAACCGACCTCTAGCAGCTCCGCCCGCAGTCTCCGTCTAAGCATCTCGTTCATACCAACATCCCTATCTACTCCGCACATCAGCTAGGGACCGTAGCAAAAAGGCGACGTTGGTCACAATTATCAAAACGCTTAGGACTGGGGGAGCGGATAGCGTTCTTTGATCGCCTGCACGGCCGCGACCCATGCCGCCAGGTCCGGCTCGGTACCAGCGGCTATGGCGTCAAACTCGGCCTCCAGGCGCAGCGGGTCGGACTCGGTGCGATAGGCCTGGCGGCGCAGCTCCTGGACCTCGGCCAGCACGTCATCCGGGTGGAACGCCAAGTCGCCGACAGGGACGCCAGCGAGTGCAGCGGCCTCGTCCAGCGTGCCATCCCATTCCGCGAAGAACTCGCCTTTCAGTAGAACTCGTTTCGTCATTGTCATGCGCTCTGTGAGTTGACGGTCGCGATAGGCGCGACGTGGATGCCGGGATCGACCAGGCCGCCGAAGAAAGCGGGGCAAGCCATAGCTGCGATGGAGCCCAGGGCCGCATAGAGGTACGGGAAACCGTTGTCGTACCCCTGCGCGCTCTTTTTGGAAATCCTGACGTGCTTCCATCCATCGCTCGGGGTCAGAACCTGTCCCGGCAGTACTGGAGCCCCGTTCAGCCACAACTTGTAGTCAGTTGTCGGAAATCCTGCCGGGATGAGATGTAGCGATCCGGCTTCAGCTCGTATCCAGAAAACAGCTGTACACCAGCCGTTGGCGATGAAGAGCGCCCTCGACGAGTTCGTCATCTGAAGATAACGGGTCGTGCCGTCGGCACCCGTAGAGCCGGTCGTTGCGTTGGGGCCAGCGGTCAGCACAACGGTATAGAACTCAACGCCGTAGCGCGCCACGCTGCCCGACCGGCCCATGGCCGCCATAAGGTCTTGGACGCGCTGGTTCAGGTCGCCAGCCGTCCCCCCGAACGTGGTGTTGTCGTAGATGTACTTTCCGCCGTCAGCGATTGACGCGCCGTTCCACGGCGCCAGGAACGAACTAGAAAATGCTCCAGTGAAGCGCAAGATCAGCGGATTGATATTGCCCGCAAAGCGGCCGCTGTCCGGCATCAGATTGAGAAACGGCATGCCGTTGATATCTGCCCCGGCAGCGGTCCCAAGCTTGCCCCACGCCCCATTGTTGCGCGCGTAGTTGCTGCCGTCGCTCGGCGCGTCGGCCATTCCGCCCACCAGCTCAGTCCAGCCACTGGCCCCGAACTCATACGTCTTGACCTGGCCAGCAGGCGTGGCCTCGTTCGCAACCTGAACCCGCCAGCCCAGCTTCGGAGTGAGGTACTCCCAGGTGCCAGCCGTGGCGCCTACCACCCACCATCTGGCAAGGCGGTTCTGGCTGGCACCCGAGCCGGTGAAAATGTACGTGTCCCCCTCGGCCTGGCCGGTTGTGGGCAGCGTGGCGACGCGCCCCTTGACGACCGGTTGGCGCAGGAAGTCATCCCAGCGCAACATGCGGATCAGTTCGCTGTAATGCCCCTCACCGGGGGCGCCGTTGATCAGCAGGCCAGTGTTCGGCCCCATCGTAAGACTCATGCGGAAACGCCTCCTAGTTCTTCGCCCAGCCGGAAGCCAAGGCCGTGTCGTTCGATTGTGATGTCGTGTTGCTGCCAGCTCTGCAGACCGTCGCGAACGCTGAACAGCACGATGCGCAGCACCGGCAGCAGCCCATGCGCTATGTCGTCCTCCAGCGGGTAGGTCCAGGTCGTGCCGGTCAAGCCGGTGTACGACTTCTTCAGGCTGGTACCGCTGTAGATGCTCAGCGTGTATGTCGTGCCAGCTTCCAGCGATATGCTGCTCGCAGACGAGTCAACCAGCTGATCGGCCTGCAGCAGCCGGTTGCGGTGCGCCCACGACACGGTCAGCACACCGTAGGTCTTCGTCGGATACGCCACACCACACACCAGCACCCGGCCAGGCGCATAAGGCCGCGCCTGGCGCTGGTTCATTCGCAGCGAGTCGACCGGCGCGAGGCTCTCTGCGAGCGTCGCAGAGCTGGTGCGGCTCAGCAGCTTCACGTTCACTGTCTCGCCGGTCACGTACTCACGCGTGTCCTCGGTCGCCCAATCTTCGTAGAACCAGATCAGCGCGCCGGCCTCATGCGG
>NZ_KV813461.1:0-368 GCF_001813645.1 Pseudomonas sp. HMSC063H08 | reverse complement strand
CTGGCCGAAATGGCGGAAGCCATGCAGATGTTCTGCATGGGTGCCGACGGCGAGATGTTCAATCGCGAAGGCACGCCCTGGCCTGAAGCCGACCTCACCGTGGTGGATTTCGCGACTTACGCGCGCGAAGGCTACGCCGCCCAGCTCGGGATCGCCTACATCTCGCTGCTGAACACCGTGAACAACATCGCCGAACGCGACCAGTTCAAGGGCCGGCCCATCGTCAAGATCACCGATGAGGGGCACATCATCACCAAGCACCCGCTGCTGCTGCCCTACGCCATGAAGATCACCAAGATGTGGCGGAAACTGGGCGCCTGGTTCTGGCTCGCCACCCAGAACATCGACGACATCCCAGCCTCCGGGGC
>NZ_KV813460.1:59210-82894 GCF_001813645.1 Pseudomonas sp. HMSC063H08 | reverse complement strand
CCGCATGAGGCCGGCGCGCTGATCTGGTTCTATGAAGACTGGACGGCTGAGGACACGCGTGAGTACGTGACCGGCGAGACGGTGCAAGTAAAGCTGCTGAGCCGTACCAGCTCGGCGACGCTCGCAGAGAACCTGGCACCGGTCGACTCACTGCGAATGAACCAGCGCCAGGCGCGGCCCTATGCGCCAGGCCGCGTGCTTGTGTGCGGTGTTGCGTATCCGACTAAGACCTACGGTGTGCTGACCGTGTCTTGGGCGCACCGCAACCGGCTGCTGCAGGCCGACCAACTGGTTGACTCGTCTGCGAGCAGCATTTCGCTGGAGGCTGGCACGACATACACGCTGAGCATCTACAGCGGCACAAGCCTGAAGAAGTCGTACACCGGCCTCACCGGCACGACCTGGACTTACCCGGTCGAGGACGACATAGCGCACGGGCTGCTGCCGGTGCTGCACATCGTGCTGTTCAGCGTTCGCGACGGTCTGCAGAGCTGGCAGCAACACGACATCACAATCGAACGACACGGCCTTGGCTTCCGCCTCGGCGAGGAACTTGGAGGCGTAGCACAATGACTCTTTATATGGGACCGAATACCGGTCTGCTGATCAATGGCTTGCCGGGAGAAGGGCATTACAGCGATCTGATTCGGATGTGGCGCTGGGACGACTTCCTCCGCCAGCCGGTCGTCAAGGGGCGCGTCGCCTCGTTGCCCACAAGCGGCCAGGCCGAGGGCGACACTTACATTTTCACCGGCAGCGGCGCGAACCAGAACCGAATTGCACGCTGGTGGGCAACGGGTGCGACGACGCCCATTTGGGAGTACATGCCGCCACGACTGGGCTGGCGGGTGCAGGTTGCGAACGAGACGACGCCGAGCGGCCAGGTCAAGACCTACGAGTATTCCGGCAGCGCCTGGACTGAGCTGGTGGGCGGTATGTCGGACGCGCCTAGCGACGGAAAGGCATATGCCCGCGAAAGCGGCGCCTGGACTGAGCTGGGATCTGCCGCGAAGTCGGCACTCAACGTTCTGCCGTTCATGAACCTGATGCCCGACATGGGGCGCTTCGCGGGAACCGCAGCCAATCCGCTGAATACGATGTTCACAACGTCATGGACTCCAAGCACCTTCATCAATGGCTGGAACGGCGCGGCCCTCGCAGATGGGGGCAAGTTCTCGTTCGACAACAGCACGAACGGCGGGGCGGGGCCGGCGCTCAATGCGAGGGTACAGGCACTTCTCACGGCAATGGGCCGCACCTGGACATCGGTTTCAAGGTACGGCGTCGAGTTCTTCACCACCGTTCTGACGGCGGGATCGCAGACAACAACCGGCTCGGCCGGCGCGGATGGGGTTACGCGCTATCTGTGCTGCTCCAACGGCAGTAAGACAGTTTTCAACGCGGGCGCGTGGGCGACGGTGGTCATGTGGCTGCGAGTCGAAAGCGGCTCAGCTCATATCTCGTCGGCGCCTTATACGACCCATCGCCTTTGGATCAATGGCGCTGTTGCTGCTCCAGGGGTTGTGCTGCCGGCAGGCCAATGGGTGCATCTGCGATTCTCGATGCAGTCATATAACGGCTATGACAACGCGTGTCCGTACATCTACGCATCCGCAGGGGCTCAGATCGCGTTTGCATGCCCGGCGTGGTTCGGTGGCCTCGTCGATCCGGGTATCCACGTTGCACCCATCCTGACAATCAACGGAGCAAGCGCATGACCATGAAACGAGTTCTACTGAAAGGCGAGTTCTTCGCGGAATGGGATGGCACGCTGGACGAGGCCGCAGCACTCGCTGGCGTCCCGGTCGGCGACCTGGCGTTCCACCCGGATGATGTGCTCGCCGAGGTCAAGGAGCTACGCCGCCAGGCCTATCGCACCGAGTCTGACCCGCTGCGCCTGGAGGCCGAGTTTGACGCCATAGCCGCTGGTACCGAGCCGGACCTGGCGGCATGGGTCGCGGCCGTGCAGGCGATCAAGGCGCGGTATCCACTTCCCTCGGAGTAAAGAGAGGGCGCCTCGTAGGGGAGCGGCAACTCCCGTCCGAGGCGTCGACCAGCAGAGACAGCCTGCAAGCCAACCGAGGCCCTCCCACTCTCGCGAGAGCTGGGCGAGCCTAGCAAAACTGAAAAGGCTTTGCAGAGGATGAAAGACATACGTTGTGGCGGCTGTAACCGCCTGCTGGCCCGAGCCGGCCAATTCGATCAAATCCAAATCAAGTGTCCCCGATGCGGGACCTTGAATCACCTGAAGGCCGAGAGCCTCCTGATAGCGCCGCTGAGCGCCCCGTGCCGTCAGGAGGCATCATGTCCGCCCAACCCATCATCCCCTGGATAGGGGGCAAACGTCGGCTCGCCGATCGGATCTTCCAGTTGTTCCCACGCCACTCCTGCTATGTAGAGCCGTTCGCAGGAGGAGCTGCTCTGTTTTTCCTCCGCCCGGTGCCGGCAGAGGTTGAGGTTCTCAACGACGTCAACGGCGACTTGGTCAATCTGTACCGGGTCGTTCAGCACCACCTGGAGGAGTTCGTCCGTCAATTCAAATGGGCACTCAGTTCTCGCCAGGTATTCAAGTGGCTGCAGGAGACGCGCGTGGAGACCCTGACCGACATCCAACGCGCGGCCAGGTTCTACTACCTGCAGCAGAGTGCCTTCGGCGGGCGTGTGGATGGCCAAAGTTACGGAACGGCCACCACGCAACCGCCAGGCCTCAACCTGCTGCGGATCGAGGAGGCGCTCTCTGCCGCTCACCTGCGTCTGAGTAACACGTACATCGAGCATCTGACCTGGCAGGACTGCATGAAGCGCTACGACCGCGAGCACACGCTCTTCTACATGGACCCGCCATACTGGGAGACTGAGGGCTACGGCGTGCCGTTCGGCTTCGAGCAATACCTGGAGATGGCTGAGATGCTGAAGCGGTTGAAGGGGAAGGCAATCATCAGCCTGAACGACCATCCAGATATCCGACGCTGCTTTACCGACTATCACATCGAGGCGACGGACATCCGGTACACGGTCGGAGGTGGCAAGGGGAGTGACGCGCGGGAGGTTCTGATCTTCAGTTGGGATATCCAGGCGGAACCCGCCGGGCTATTCTGAAATTCCTTTTCCACCACTGAAAGACGAGCCGCGTTGGATTTATCGCGCAACAGGCCGATGAATTTCGCGCGGCGCTACAGCAAAATGCAAGGCATGTGCCGGCGCAAGGCCGACTCCCCGCATCCTCCACTATCCGGATAGCGTTCGCCGACTTTCCGGACAAAGCGTCCGCCGCAAGCGCCGCTCGAACCCGGAACGAGCCCTCCGCGAGGCCCTCGGCCGCTCCTCGGCGGCCGCACATTTTCGGGATGCGCATCGTCGACTAAGCGGATAGCCCGCCCCCGCTCGCGGCCGTTGAATGGGTCACCCATAACGACAACGCACAAGGGTGAGAACGCATGAACGCTAACCGCAGAAGCCTCGAACAGTGGCGCGACTATGTCGGCGGCTGCCTCGACTTCCGTCCCGAGGAAGGCATCTTCCGCATCGCCCGGGACATGTTCACCGAACCGGAGCTGTTCGACCTGGAGATGGAGCTGATCTTCGAAAAGAACTGGATCTACGCCTGCCACGAAAGCGAACTGGCCAGGCCCCACGACTTCGTCACCCTGCGCGCCGGACGCCAGCCGCTGATCGTCACCCGCGACGGCAACGGCCAGTTGCACGCGCTGGTCAACGCCTGCCAGCATCGCGGCGCGACCCTGGTGCGGGTCGGCAAGGGCAACCAGTCGACCTTCACCTGTCCGTTCCATGCCTGGTGCTACAAGAACGACGGCCGGCTGGTGAAGGTCAAGGCGCCGGGCGAATACCCGGAAGGCTTCGACAAGGCCACCCGTGGCCTGAAGAAAGCGCGCATCCAGAGCTACAGGGGATTCGTCTTCGTCAGCCTGGACGTCGCCGGCGAGGACGACCTGGTGGACTTCCTCGGCGACGCCCGGGTGTTCCTCGACATGCTGGTGGCGCAGTCTCCCAGCGGCGAGCTGGAAGTGTTGCCCGGCACCTCCACCTACACCTACGAAGGCAACTGGAAGCTGCAGAACGAGAATGGCCTGGACGGCTATCACGTCAGCACAGTGCACTACAACTACGTAGCCACCGTGCAGCACCGCCAGCAGGTCGAGGCCGAGCGTGGCGGCGTGGCCGCCACCCTTGACTACAGCAAGCTCGGCGCCGGCGACGCGGCCACCGACGACGGCTGGTTCTCCTTCGCCAACGGCCACAGCGTGCTCTTCAGCGAGATGCCCAACCCCGCCGTACGCCCCGGCTACGCCAGCGTGATGCCGCGGCTGGTGGCGGAATACGGCCAGGCCCGCGCCGAGTGGATGATGCATCGCCTGCGCAATCTCAATCTCTACCCCAGCCTGTTCGTCATCGACCAGATCAGCTCGCAGCTGCGCATCGTCCGCCCGCTGGCCTGGAACCGTACCGAGATCGTCAGCCAGTGCATCGGCGTCAAGGGCGAGTCGGACGCCGACCGGGAGAACCGGATCCGCCAGTTCGAGGACTTTTTCAACGTCTCCGGGATGGGCACGCCCGACGACCTGGTGGAGTTCCGCGAAGCCCAGCGTGGCTTCCAGGCCCGCCTGGAGCGCTGGAGCGACATCTCCCGCGGCCACGGCAAGTGGCTCGAAGGCGCGACGCCGAACAGCCAGGCGCTGGGTATCGCGCCGCTGCTGACCGGCACCGAGATCACCCACGAAGGCCTCTACGTCAACCAGCACGCGCATTGGCGGCGCTTCCTCCTCGACGGCCTGGAGCGCCTGGCCCTGCGCGCGAAGGAGGTGACCCCATGAACGCCGGACTGCAGTACCGCGTCGAACAGTTCCTCTACCGCCACGCCGAACTCTGCGATGCCCAGGACTGGGACGGCTACCTCGCGCAGTTCGACGAACAGTGCGAGTTCCACCTGCCGCAGTGGGAGTCCGAGCACCGCTACACCCGCGATCCGAAGCGCGAGATGTCGCTGATCTACTACCCCAGCCGTGCCGGCCTGGAAGACCGGGTGTTCCGTATCCGCACCGGCAAGGCCGCGTCCACCGTGCCGATGCCGCGCACCCTGCACCAGATCGGCAACGTGCGCATCGCCGAGGAAGGCGAAGGCCTGCTGCGAGTGCGGGTCAACTGGCAGACCCTGTTCCAGCGCCTGGACCAGACCGGCAGCTTCTTCGGCCATGCCACCTACCGCCTGAAACCCCATGGCGAGGCCTGGCTGATCGCGCGCAAGCACATCGTCCTGCTCAACGACCGGATCGACTCGGTCCTCGACTTCTACCACCTCTGAACGGCGGGCCCCGTCACGATGAATCACAAAGTCGCCCTCAGCTTCGCCGACGGCAAGACCCTGTTCCTGCCCGTCGGCCACGACGACCTGCTCCTCGACGCCGCCCTGCGCCACGGCATCAACCTGCCGCTGGACTGCCGCGAAGGGGTCTGCGGCACCTGCATGGGCCGCTGCGAGGCGGGCAGCTACAGCCTGGACTACGCCGACGAGGACACCCTCTCCGCCGCCGACCTGGAGCAGCGCAAGGTGCTCGCCTGCCAGACCCGGGTGCGCTCCGACGCGGCCTTCTACTTCGACTTCGCCTCGACCCTCTGCCACGCCGCCGCGGCCCAGGAGCACAGCGGCGTGGTGCGCGAACTGCGCCTGCTCTCCGAGGACACAGCGCTGCTCCGCCTCGACGCCGGCGCCGCGGGCCGCCAGTTGGACTTCCTGCCCGGCCAGTACGCGCGCCTGCAAGTACCCGGCAGCGACTGCCGGCGCGCCTACTCCTTCGCCAACCGGCCGAATCCGCAGAACCACCTGCAGTTCCTCATCCGCCTGCTCCCGGGCGGCGCCATGAGCGACTACCTGCGCCAAGGTTGCCGGGTCGGCGACGAGATCCGCTTCGAGGCGCCGCTGGGCACCTTCTACCTGCGTCAGGTGGAGCGCCCGTTGCTGCTGGTGGCCGGCGGCACCGGCCTGTCGGCGTTCCTCGGCATGCTCGACGAACTGGCCGAGCGCGGCTGCGAGCGGCCGGTGCATCTCTGCTACGGGGTACGCCGCGCCGCCGATCTCTGCGAATTGCAGCGGATCGCCGGCTACGCCGAGCGGCTTCCCGGCTTCCGCTTCGTCCCGGTGCTCAGCGAGGCGGACGCCGACTGGGACGGCCGGCGCGGCTACCTGCACGAGCATTTCGACGCCGCCCGCCTGCGCGACGAAGCTTTCGACCTCTACCTGTGCGGGCCGCCGCCGATGGTCGAGGCGGTCCGCCAGTGGCTGCGCGAGCGCTCCCTGGAGCATCTGCGGCTGTACCTGGAGAAGTTCACCGAAAGCGGCGACTGATGCGCTCAGCCGAGGTCGCCGCCAGCTACCGGCAGGGTCACGCCGGTGATGTAGGACGCCTCGTCGGAAGCGAGGAAAAGGATCGCCGCGACCTGCTCGTCGATGCTGCCGTAGCGCTTCATCAGGCTGCTGTCGAGGGTCTGCTCGACGATCTGTCGATACCAGCGCCGCTCCTCCTCGCTCTGCGCCGCGGCGTTGCGCGGAATCCTTCGCGGCGGCGCGTCGGTGCCGCCCGGCGCCACCGCGTTGACGCGGATGCCCTGGTCGGCGGTCTCGAACGCCAGGCAGGCGGTCAGCGCGTTCACCCCGCCCTTGGCGGCGCCATAGGGCACCCGGTTGACCCCGCGGGTGGCAACCGACGAGACGTTGACGATCGCCCCGCTACCCTGCCCCAGCATCGCCGGCAGCGCCGCGCGGCAACACCACAAGGTGGGCAGCAGCGAACGCCGCAGCTCGGCCTCGATCTCGTCCTCGGCGTAGTGCTGGTAGGGCTTCGCCCAGAGGGTGCCGCCGACGTTGTTGACCAGGATGTCCAGCCGGCCGAAACGCTCCAGGGTCCGCTCCAGTACCCGCTGGCATTCGGCATAGCGCTCCAGGTCGGCGGTCAGGCACAGGCAGGCGTCGCCGGCCAATTCGTGGACCAGCTCGGAGCGGTCCACCGCCACCACCCGCGCGCCTTCCTCCAGCAGGCGCCGGGCCACGCCCAGGCCGATGCCCTGGGCGGCGCCGCTGACCAGGGCGACCTTGTCGCGGAATCTGTCGTTCATGGGAAGCTCCTTGGCTCGCTCGGGTTCAGGCCGCGCTGGCGGCGAACTTTTCGTAGTAGAAATTCGCCGGGCGCACGCCCTGCTCGCGCAGGTAGCGCTCGACCGCCTCGACCATCGGCGGCGGCCCGCACAGGTAGATGTCGACGTCGCCCTCGTGCAGGTGCTGCGCGGCGATGTGCTCGGTCACGTAGCCCTTGCGCGGATAGTCGCTGTCGGCGCTGGCCACGCAGGCGCTCCAGGTGAAGCCGGGAATCCGTTCGGCGAACGCCTCCAGGCGCTCGAGCCCGACCAGGTCGACGTCGTGGGTCACCCCGTAGACCAGGTGCAGCGGGTGCGCGCTGCCCTGCTCGGCGATCCGTTCGAGCATCGCGGTGAACGGCGCCAGGCCGGTGCCGCCGGCCAACATCAGCAGTGGCCGGTGAATCTCGCGCAGGTAGAAACTGCCCAGCGGGCCGTCCATCGCCAGGCTGTCGCCGGCCCTGGCCGTGCCACTGAGGAAGCCGCTCATCAGCCCACCGGGGACGTTGCGGATCAGGAAGCTGACCTCGCCGTCCTTCGCCAGCGAGCTGAAGGAGTAGGCGCGGCGCTGCTCGCTGCCGGGCACCTGGAGGTTGACGTACTGCCCGGGCAGGAACGCCAGGCTGGCCAGCGCCTCGCCGCGCAGCGACAGGCCGATGGTGCTCGGCGACAGTTGCCGGACTTCGCTGATGCGCGCCTCGTAGCGCGCCTGGCCGGTCCTGCACAGGGTCGAGGACGCCGGCACGCGCAGCACGCAGTCGCTTTCGGCGCGCATCTGGCAGGTCAGCACGTAGCCGCGGGCGGCTTCCTCGGCGCTGAGGGCATCGTCGATGTAGTCCTGGCCCAGCGCATAGCGCCCGGCCTCGGCCAGGCACTTGCAGGTGCCGCAGGCGCCGTCGCGGCAGTCCAGGGGGATGTTGATGCCCTGGCGGTAGGCCGCGTCGGCCACGGTCTCGCCGGGCGCGGCATGGATGAAGCGGGTCACCCCGTCTTCGAAGTTGAGTGCGATCCGATGGTTCATGGCATGTCCCTCGACAGCCCGCCGGCGCGGGCGTCAGACGTGGTAGACGTCGATCAGCTGGCGAACGTAGTCGTTCTTCAGGATCACTTTCTTGGCCTTGATCAGCGGACTCTCGCCGCGTACGTCGAGGTCGTAGAAGGTGGTGCCGAAGTAGCTGTCGACGGTCTTGTAGCGATAGCTCAGGGTGTGCCAGTTGCAGCGCGCGCGGCAGATGCCGTCGTCCTCGCCGAGCAGTTCGATGTTGCTCAGGTTGTGCGAGGTGCGGGTGTCCGGCAGGGTCGCGCTGGAGCGCTCGGTGCGAATGCGGAATACCCGGTCCTCCAGGCCGCCGCGGTTGCCGTACCAGATCAGCGAGATTTCCCGCTGCGGGTCCTCGGTGAGCTGGTCGCGGTCGTCCCAGGACGGCATCCAGAAACTGGCGTCCGCGGCGTACAACGCCAGCCAGGCGTCCCAATCCTTGTCGTCGAGATAGCGCGCCTCGCGGTAGAGGAAATCGCGCAGGGCGTCGTAGCCCAGGCTCATGACGCCACCTCCCGCAGCGCCACGCGCTGCGTCCGTTCGCGTTCCAGGGCGGCGAGCAGCGCCTCCTGCCAGTAGCGATGCTGCAATACGAACAGCCCTTCGTCCTCGGTGCGCACGCCGCTCAGGCGCGGCCGCAGGTCGATGGCCGCGGCCGCCGCGTCGGCGCCCTCTATCCAGTGTTCGGCGCCGCGCGACAGGTCGTTCCAGCCGACCACGCTGCCCTGGTAGCCCTGCTGGCAGGAACGGAACTCCTCCAGGTCGTCCGGGGTGGCCATGCCGCTGACGTTGAAGAAGTCCTCGTACTGGCGGATGCGCCGGGCGCGCGCCTCGGCGCTCTCGCCTTTCGGCGCGATGCAGTAGATGGTGATTTCCGTGCGGTCCACCGACAGCGGCCGGGCGATGCGGATCTGCGAGCTGAACTGGTCCATCAGGTACACGTTGGGGTACAGGCAGAGGTTGCGCGAGTTCTCGATCATCCAGTCGGCGCGGGCCTCGCCGAAGTCGCGGGCAAGCTCGGCGCGGCGCTCGAAGGCCGGCCGGTCCTCGGGGTTGGCCCAGCGACTCCAGAGCAGCATGTGGCCATGCTCGAACGAGTAGAAGCCGCCGCCCTGCCGGGCCCAGCCGGCGGCGCTCATGGTCCGCGGCTGGTCCGCGGCGTCGCGTTGCTGGCGCTGGCTCTGGGTCGCCGCGTAGTTCCAGTGCACCGAACTGACGTGGTAGCCGTCGGCGCCGTTCTCGGCGGTAAGCTTCCAGTTGCCTTCGTAGACATAGCTGGAAGAGCCGCGCAGCACTTCGAGGCCTTCCGGCGACTGGTCGACGATCATGTCGATGATCTTCGCCGACTCGCCCAGGTGCTCGGCCAGCGGCCTGACATCGGGGTTGAGGCTGCCGAACAGGAAGCCACGGTAGGACTCGAAGCGCGCCACCCGGGTCAGGTCGTGCGAGCCCTCGCAGTTGAAGCCCTGCGGGTAGCCGGCCTCGGCCGGGTCCTTGACCTTGAGCAGCTTGCCGGAGTTGTTGAAGGTCCAGCCGTGGAACGGACAGGTATAGCTGCTGCGATTGCCGCTCTTGTGCCGGCAGAGCATCGCGCCACGGTGGCTGCAGGCGTTGATGAAGGCGTTGAGCTGGCCGTCGCGGTTGCGCGCGATGACGATCGACTGGCGGCCGATCTGGGTGGTCAGGTAGTCGTTGATTCCGGCAATCTGGCTTTCGTGGGCGAGATAGACCCAGTTGCCCTCGAAGATGTGCTTCATCTCCAGCTCGAACAGGCGTGGGTCGGTGAATATCTCCCGCTTGCAGCGGTAGACGCCGCGCTCGGGGTCTTCCTCGAGCAGAGAACGCAAGTAATCGCTACCCAGGGACATGGCCGGGGCCTCCGTTGTTATTGTTCAGGCCCGGTCAGGTTAGGTAGCGCGTGCTGCTGGGGATATCCGTTGCCTGCGGATCGCTGGCCGATTCCTGCACGCCGTGGCGGTCGGCGCTAGGCGCGCCGGCGCAGGGTTTCCGAAGGCAGCTCGCCGAACTGCCGGCGATATTGCTCGGCGAAGCGGCCGAGGTGGGCGAAACCGAAGTCCAGGGCCAGTTCGGTGAGGTTGCGTACCCGGCAGCCGGGGTCTTCCAGGCAGGCGCGGATGCGCTCCAGGCGCAGCCGGCGAATGTATTGCCGAGGGCTCTCGCCAAGCTGGCGCTCGAACAGCGCGTACAGCGAGCGAGTGCTCATGTGCGCCTGCTCGGCCAGCGCCGCGACCTCGATCTCGCTCTGCAGATGGCGGCGGATGTAGGCATCGAGGCGGGCGAAGACGACCTGCGCATCGCCGGGGTCCTCGCGGCTGACGTTGGTCTTCAGCAGGGTCAGCAGCTTGCTGCCGAGGATCTGCTCGAAGTGGCTGTCGACCCGCGCCAGCCGCTCGCCGGACTCGGCCTCGCGGCAGACCAGGGCGAGCAGGCCGACGAAGCCTTCCAGCTGGTCCAGGCGATAGCGATGTTCGAGGAAGCGCACGCCGCGCGCCGGATGGCTCCAGCGCTGCTCGGCGCAGATCGCTTCGAGCAGCGCGCAGGGCAGCTTGACGATGAATTTCTCGCAGTCCGCCGAATAGGTCAGGTCGACCGGATCGTCCGGGTTGATCAGCAACAGCTCGCCCGGCGCCAGGGCGTGTTCCTGCCCGCCGCCGCGCCACAGGCAGTGGCCGCGCAGGAGGATCTGCAGGTGGAAGATGCTTTCCAGCGCCGGCGAGGTGACCCGTACCGCCGCGCCGTAGCTGATCCGGCACAGGTCGAGGCTGGCGAAGGTGCGGTGGTCGAGGCTGGCTTGCGGCCTGCCGGCGGCCGGCAGGCGTATGCAGTGCGTACCGACGTGCCGGTTGACGTAGCCGGACACCGCATAGGGGTCGGCACGTTCGAACACCCGGCTGCGCTCGCTGAGCAAGGAGGCATTCATGGGCAGGACACTCAGGCTGCTATCGTTGTTGTTATCGTCGCGCGGCGCCAAGCGCCGGGCGCGGAACGTCCACCCACACTACGCAAGCCCTCCGCCGGCGACAATCCGGGCCGGCAATCGCGTGCGGTAATCGAACGGAATCCGTCCAACGGCCAACGAAAAAGGGCCGCCAGGGTTTCCCCTGCCGGCCCGCTTGCGCGCCCGCTTCAGCCGGCCGCCGGCGTCTCCTCGCGCGGTCCGGCGTCGCGCCCGTGGGTCCAGCGATAGAGCACCGGCAGCACCAGCAGGGTCAGCATGGTCGAGGACAGGATGCCGCCGATCACCACCGTCGCCAGCGGCCGCTGCACCTCGGCGCCGGTGCCGGTGGCCAGGGCCATCGGCACGAAACCGAGGGACGCCACCAGGGCGGTCATCAGTACCGGACGCAGGCGAGTGATGGCGCCCTCCCACACCGCCTGGTCGAGGCTGCGTCCTTCCTGCAACAGGTTGCGGATGAAGGAGATCATCACCAGGCCGTTGAGCACCGCCACCCCGGACAGGGCGATGAAACCCACCGCCGCCGAGATCGACAGCGGTATCCCGCGCAGCCACAGGGCCAGCACCCCGCCGGTGAGGGCGAAGGGGATGCCGGTGAACACCAGCAGGCCGTCCTTGACGTTGTTGAACATGGCGAAGAGCAAGGTGAACACCAGCAGCAGCGCCACCGGCACCACTACCTGCAAGCGCTTGGCGGCGGACTGCAACTGTTCGAACTGGCCGCCCCAGGTGGTCCAGTAGCCGGCCGGGATCTTCACCCCGTCCTGCAGCTTCTGTTGCGCTTCCAGCACGAACGAGCCGATGTCGCGACCGCGCACGTTGGCGCTGACCACGATGCGCCGCTTGCCGTTCTCCCGGCTGATCTGGTTCGGTCCCGGCGAGAGGTCGAGGCGCGCCACGTCCGACAGCGGGATGAAGTCGATCCGCGCCAGGTTGTTCGGCGGCAGCGGGATCAGCAGGTTGGACAGTGCCGGCAGGTCGGCGCGCAGGGTTTCCGGCAGGCGGATGACGATGTCGAAGCGGCGGTCGCCCTCGAACAGGGTACCGGCATTGCGTCCGCCGAGAGCGGTGGCCACGGTGTCCTGGATGTCGCCGACATTGAGGCCGAAGCGTGCCGCCTTGTCGCGGTCGATGTCCACCGTCAGCACCGGCAGGCCGGTGGTCTGCTCGACCTTCACCTCGGAGGCGCCGTCGATGCTTTGCAGCACCTTGGAGATCTTCTCCGCAGTGTCGTTGAGCACCTGCATGTCGTCGCCGAAGACCTTCACCGCGACGTCGCTGCGCACCCCGGAGATCAGTTCGTTGAAGCGCAACTGGATCGGCTGGGAGAACTCGTAGACGCTGCCCGGCACCTCAAGGGCCGCGGCCTGCAATTCTTCCAGCAGCGCCTCCCGCGACTTCTTCGGGTCCGGCCACTGGCTCTGCGGCTTGAGCATCACGTAGCTGTCGGAGGCGTTCGGCGGCATCAGGTCGGAGGCAATCTCGGCGGTCCCGGTGCGGGCGAAGACCCGCTCGATCTCCGGGAACTTGCCCATCAGCTTCTTCTCCAGGGTCTGCTGCATCTCGACCGACTGGGTCAGGCTGGTGCCCGGCACCCGCAGGCCCTGCATGGCGAAGTCGCCCTCGCTGAGGCTGGGAATGAACTCGCTGCCCATCCGCGAGGCCACCAGCCCGGTGAGCAGGATCGCGCCGAGGGCACCGCCGACCACCAGCGCGCGGTGTCCGAGCACCCAGCGCAGCGCCGGTTCGTAGGCCAGACGCGCGCGGCGCATGACGAAGTTCTCCTCCTCCTTGACCTTGCCGGTGATGAACAGCGCGATCGCCGCCGGGACGAAGGTCACCGAGAGGATCATCGCGCCAAGCAGCGCGGTGACCACGGTGAACGCCATCGGGTGGAACATCTTCCCCTCGACCCCGGTGAGGGCGAAGATCGGCAGGTACACCACCATGATGATGATCTGGCCGAAGATCAGCGCCCGGCGCGCCTCCCTGGACGCGGCGAAGACCTCGTGGAAACGTTCCGCGCGGGTCAGCTGGCGGCCGTGGTGGGCCTGGGCGTGGGCCAGGCGGCGGATGGCGTTCTCGACGATCACCACGGCGCCGTCGACGATGATGCCGAAGTCCAGCGCGCCGAGGCTCATCAGGTTGGCGCTGACCCTGTTGCCGACCATCCCGGTGAAGGTGAACAGCATCGACAGCGGGATGATGGTGGCGGTGATCAGCGCCGCGCGGATATTGCCGAGGAACAGGAAGAGCACCGCGATCACCAGCGCCGCGCCTTCCACCAGGTTCTTCTTCACCGTGGCCACGGCCTTGTCCACCAGGGTGGTGCGGTCGTAGACGGTGATCGCCTTGACTCCCTTGGGCAGGGTCCGGTTGATCTCCTCCAGGCGCTGGCCGACCGCCTGGGCCACTTCCCGGCTGTTCTCGCCGATCAGCATGAACACCGTGCCGAGCACCACTTCGCGGCCGTTCTCGGTGGCCGCGCCGGTGCGCAGCTCCTTGCCCAGGCCGACCTCGGCGACGTCGCGGATACGGATCGGCACGCCGTCGACGTTGGAAACGATGATCCCGCGGATATCGTCCATGTCCTTGACCTGGCCCGGCGCGCGGATCAGCAACTGCTCGCCGCGCCGCTCGATGTAGCCGGCGCCGACGTTCTCGTTGTTGCGCAGCACGGCGTTCTGCAGGTCGCCGAGGGTCAGCTTGTAGGCCGCGAGCTTCTTCGGATCCGGGGCGATGAGGAATTGCTTGGCGTAGCCGCCGATGGTGTTGATCTCGGCCACGCCCTTCACGTTGCGCAACTGCGGACGGATGATCCAGTCCTGGATGGTGCGCAGGTCGGTGGGCGTGTAGGCGCTGCCGTCCTCCTTGGTCGCGCCCTCCTCGGCCTCTACCGTCCACAGGTAGATCTCGCCGAGACCGGTGGAGATCGGCCCGAGGGTCGGCGAGATGTCTTCCGGCAGTTGCTCGCGCGCCGTGCTCAGGCGTTCGTTGACCTGCTGGCGGGCGAAGTAGATGTCGGTGCCTTCCTCGAAGATCACCGTCACCTGGGAAATCCCCGGCCGCGACAGCGAACGGGTTTCCTGCAAACCCGGCAGGCCGGCCATGACGGTCTCCACCGGGTAGGTGATCCGCTGCTCCACTTCCAGCGGCGAGTAGCCGGGGGCGGCGGTATTGATCTGCACCTGGACGTTGGTGATGTCCGGGACCGCGTCGATGGACAGCTTCTGGTAGCTGCCGATGCCGACCCCGGCCATCCCCAGCACCGCCAGCAGGACCAGCCAGCGTTGCTCGATGGCGAATTGGATGATGCGTTCGAACATGCGAAGACTCCTGGAGCGGGACTCAGTGACCGTGTTCCGCCGAGCCCTTGCCCAGTTCGGATTTGAGGATGAAGCTGCCGCTGGCGGCGACCTGGCTGCCGGCGCGCAGGCCCTCGAGGACCTCGACGCGCTGGCCGTCGCTGATGCCCAGCTTGACCGGCTGGACCACGAAGCCGTCGGCCACGCGGACGAACACCACGTCCTCGCCGTCGACGTTCTGCACCGCGCCGTCGGCGACCGTCAGGACTTCCTTGCGGGTCGCCTCGGCCACCTGCACGGAAACGAACAGGCCCGGGCGCCAGGTGCTCTCGGGGTTGCTCAGGGTGACCCGGGCGGTGGCCGCGCGGGTCTGCTCGCCGAGCAGGTCGCCGATGTAGGACACGGTGCCCTCCACCTCGCTATCCAGCGCCTGGGCGAGCACCTTGACCTTGCTGCCGACGCGGACCTGGCCGAGCAGTTGCGCGGGCACGTTGAAGGTGGCCCAGACCGAGGACAGGTCGGACAGGGTGAAGACGTTGGCGGTGCCGTCCACCGGCTCGCCCTGGGTCAGGTGCTTTTCCACCAGCACCCCGGCGAACGGCGCGCGCAGCTCGTAGCGGTTGCCGCCCTGCAGGCTGGGATTGCCGCCGAGCGCGGCGATCTTCGCCCGCGCGTTGTTCAGCGCGATCTCGGCTTCCTGCAAACCCTGGCGGGCGAGCAGGAATTCCTGCTCGGCGGAAATGCCCTCCTTCCACAGCTGCTGCTCGCGCTTGTAGGTGCTCTGCGCCAGGCTCAGGCGGCGCTGGGCGGCGGCGAATTCGCTGCGCTGGTCGGACAACTGCGGGCTGCTGATCACCGCCAGCAGCTCGCCCTGCTTCACCGCCTGGCCAAGATTGGCCGGCACGCTGTCGACGATCCCCGGCAGACGCGGGACGATATGCGCGGTGCGGTCCTCGTTGAAGCGGATCTCGCCGGGCAGCGAGACCACCTGGGCCAGGCTGATCGTCCGCGCCGTATCGAGGGTGATGCCGGCGGCCTCGATCTGCTCGGCATCCAGCTCCAGCTTGCCCTCCTCGCGGGTGAAGGCGAAGTCGTAGCCCTGCTTGCCGGCCATCAGCTTGAGGCGCGCGGTGAAGGCATGCGGCTCGGCGATCCCGGCATTGGCCACCAGGCCATCGCCGCTGGCCTTGAACAGCAGGTCCTCGACCTCGCCGGTGGCACGCTCGACGTCCGCGCCGAGGACCACCTCCTGCGGCGCCAGCGCCTTGCCGCCGCGCTCGACCCAGGCCTTGAGCGGGCTGCCGTCCTCCGGCACCAGCAGTTCCAGGGTCAGGTCGCCCTGGCGCAACAACATGCCGCCGCGCGGCCCGCTGCCCTCGCCCTCAGCGGCCGCTTCGCCGGCGCCGGCCGGCGCCTTGCCGCCCAGCTCCAGGTAGGCGCCGCCGCCCAGGCCGAGCAGTGCCAGTGCGGTCACCGCGATAATCGTCTTCTTGCCCATTCTGTTCTCCCGAACCGTTCGGGGGGCGCGCCGGCGGCCCGCCCCGGAAATCTCACTGGCCGAGGTGGCCGATGTCTTCGCCGAGCAGGCGCTCCATGCTCACCCGCGCCTGCGCCGCGGCGTCCAGCGCGCGCACGTACTGGGCACGGACGCCGACCAGGGTGCGCTGGGCGTCGAGCACGTCGAGGAAGTTGAACTTGCCCATCTCGAAGCCGCGGGTCATCGAGTCCAGCGCGCTCTGTGCGCCGGGCAGCAGGTCGCGACGGACCAGCGCCAGCTCCTGTTCCGAGGTGCGCAACTGGTCGTAGGCCTGTACCGCTTCGCTGCGCAGGCGCAGCAGGGTCGCGCGCTGTAGGTCGCGGGCCTGGTCGGCGCGGCTCTGGGCGGCGTAGATGTTGCCCTGGTTGCGGTCGAACAGCGGCAGCGGCATCGACAGGCCGATCAGGTTGACCCGTTCGCCACGTCCGTCGCGGGCGGTCTGGTCGTACTTGCTGCCGATGCTGACCGTCAGGTTGGGGATGCGCTGGCGCTTCTCCAGGTCGACCTGGGCCTCGCCGCGCGCTACCTCCTGGGCCGCCAGGCGCAGAGTCGGCGACTCGTCGAGATGGCGCAGCAAGGCGCCACGGGTGATGCTCGCCGGCACCGCGTCGAGCGCGCCGCCGACCCTGGCGAAGCCTGGCTGCGGCTCGTCCCAGGTGCTCGACAGCTGCACATAGGTGCGCTGCTGCTCCAGCTCCGCCTGGCTCAGGTCGAGCTGGGCGTTGTCCGCCAGGACCTGGGCGCGAACCCGTTCCACCGAGGAGATGCTGCCGGCCTTGACCCGTCGGTCGGCGGCCTGCAGCGCGCGCCTGGCCAGGTCCAGGGAGGTCTTCGCCAGGCGCACCCGCTCCTGCGCGGTCAGCGCCGCGTAGTAGGCGCCGCGGACCTGGGCGCGCAGTTCGGCGCGACGGACTTCCAGTTGGGTCCAGGCGATCTCGCTGCCGCGTTTCGCCACCTCCACCCGCGCACCGCGCTTGCCGCCCAGCTCCAGCGGCTGGGCGATGCTGACGCTGGTCTGGCGATTGCCCTGGCGGGTGTCCTCGACGCTCCAGGACAGATCCGGGTTGGGGATCAGCCCGGCCTGCTGCCGCGCGCCGCTGGCGATCTCGGTCTCGCGCCCCACCGCCGCCAGCTCGGGGTTGCTCCGCAGGGCCCGCTCCAACGCCTGCTCGAGGCTGATCGAAGTGCCGTTGAAACTCACCGGCGCCTCGTTCGCCAGGGCCGGCAGGCCCAGGCAGAGTCCCATCAGTAGCCAGCAGGCGCGTTTCCCCGCGCTGGCCAGTGGCCGAAGTATCGGCATGTTCCGCTCCTCGTCTGCTGATCGTCGTCGGCGACGGCGATCCATTACCGGCCCGGAACCACGCAACCGTTCATCGGCGATATCTCGCCGGCGATATTCGAAGTTGCACTTCCGGGATGCGGCAGATGTTAGGTAGCGGGGCTTATCGGCAAGGTGACGGAAGAATTACAAGTCGGTAATGAATATTCTCCACGGACAATTAGCGGTTACACTTCGGCAACCTTCGAAGAGACTGGCAATAGTTGGATGAAACATAGGGACAAAAGCAACATGCGCTTACAAAAGGCATTGCCCCTCACGCCCAGCGGTGCTTGCGCCGCGGACATTTCCAAAGTTCTCAGGCGGACTCCCGGGAGAACTACCCGGTCATTCGATAATTATCATCGAAGCAGCGCAACGATATGAAATTACATTTCCAGGATTCTATCCAGGCAACGCCCGCAATGTAACTTTATAGCAATGCACTTAAACATTTACTTGCAAATGAATCCATACTTTATATAGGGGCGAACATGCGCATCCTTATTATCGAAGATGAAGTCAAGACTGCCGACTACCTGCACCAGGGCCTGACCGAAAGCGGCTACATCGTCGACCGCGCCAACGATGGCATCGACGGCCTGCACATGGCCTTGCAACACCCTTACGAACTGGTGATCCTCGACGTCAACCTGCCCGGCATCGACGGCTGGGACCTGCTCCGCCGCCTGCGCGAACGCAGCAGCGCGCGGGTGATGATGCTCACCGGGCATGGCAGGCTGACCGACAAGGTGCGCGGCCTCGATCTCGGCGCCGACGACTTCATGGTCAAGCCGTTCCAGTTCCCCGAACTGCTGGCGCGGGTCCGCTCGCTGCTGCGCCGCCACGACCAGGCACCGATGCAGGACGTCCTGCGGGTCGCCGACCTGGAGCTAGACGCCAGCCGCCACCGGGCCTTCCGCGGCCGGGTGCGGATCAACCTGACGACCAAGGAGTTCGCCCTGCTGCACCTGCTGATGCGGCGCAACGGCGACGTCATCACCCGGACGCAGATCATCTCGCTGATCTGGGACATGAACTTCGACAACGACTCCAACGTGGTGGAAGTCGCCATCTGCCGCCTGCGGGCGAAGATCGACGACGGCTTCGACCTCAAGCTGATCCATACCATTCGCGGCGTCGGCTACGTCCTGGAAGCGCGCCGATGACGCCACCAGGCCGACTGTCGCTGCGCCTGGCCCTGCTGGTCGGCGCCCTCGGCGCGCTGCTGGCCCTGGCGCTCGGCGCGATGGCGCACTGGAACCTCGGCCGCGAGCTGGAAGCCCGCGAGCGGGAAAACCTGCAATTGAAGCTGGAGCAGATCCGCCACAGCCTGGAGGACGATCTCGACCTGCGCAGCGACCCGGCCGTACAGGCGCATGCCCTGCAGGACCAACTGGTGGCTCACAGCGGCCTGCACCTGAGCATTCTCGACAGCCGCAGCGGCCAGCCGCTGATGAGCTTCGGCGACCAGGCCGCGGCCAGCGTCGCGGCCAACCGCGCGCTTCTCGCCCGCTTGCAGGCGGATGCCCGCCAGCCGGTGTTCCAGAGCTGGAGCACCGGCAACGACCAGCGCCTGCTGAGCATCGGCGCTTCCATGCGCATGAAGAACGGCACCCCGGTACAGGTGTTGCTGAGCAGCGAGCGCAACGCCGACGAGCGCCTGCTCGACGGTTTCCTCCGCGCCACCCTGCTGGCCCTGCCCTTCCTCCTGCCACTGATCGCCCTGGCCGCCTGGTGGGTGGTGCGTGCCGGCCTCGAACCGTTGAACCGCTTCCGCCGGGTGGCCGCCCAGGTCAGCCCGCAGGATCTCTCCTACCGCATCCCCGAGCAGAACCTGCCGCGCGAGCTGGACAGCCTGGCCCGCAGCTTCAACCACATGCTCGGCCGCCTCGAGGATGGCGTACGCCAGCTCTCGCAGTTTTCCGACGACCTGGCCCACGAACTGCGCGCGCCGATCTGCAACCTGCTGGTGCGCAACCAGGTGCTGCTCAGCCAGCATCGCGACAGCGCGGCATACCGCGAAGCCCTGGAGTCCAATGCCGAGGAACTGGAGCGGCTGTCGCGGATCGTCACCGACATGCTGTTCCTGGTGCAGGTGGACAACCCGGCGATCCAGGCCCAGTTCGGCTGCGTCGCCCTGCACGAGCAGGCGGCCAAGGTCATCGACCTGTACGAGATGGTCGCCGAGGACAAGGGCGTCGAACTGCGCCTGTCCGGCAGCGGCTTCGCCCACGGCGACAACCTGATGATCCAGCGCGCCATTTCCAACCTGGTGTCCAACGCCGTGCGCCACACCCCGCAAGGCGGGCGCATCGACGTGCGGATCGGGGAGCGCGCGGGGCACACCGAGGTGAGGGTCAGCAACGACGGCCCGGGCATCCCACCGGAGTACCTGCCGCACCTGTTCGAGCGCTTCTACCGCCGCGCCGGACGCCAGACTGGAGCCCAGGCCGGCACCGGCCTGGGACTGGCCATCGTGCAATCGATCATGGCCTACCACGGCGGCCGCGCCGAAGCGGAAAGCGTACCGCAGCAGAAGACCCACCTGCGCCTGCTGTTCCCTTCGACGGGCGCTGCCTGACGCCGGTTTCAGCAACCGGCGCGGCGCCGCCACAGCCGGTACTCGCCGCAGAAACCGGCGAGGAACAGCGCCAGGCCGAGCGCCAGCAGGGTCCAGGGCGTCCGCAGCGGGGCGCGCTGGAGCGGCGGATCGCCGTGCAGCAGGACGAAGCATTGCAGCAGCGCCCAGAACATCGCGGCGACGCCGCCAAGCATGGCCAGGCGGCACAACCAGCCGAGCCAGTAGCCTCGGCGCGAGGGCTTTTCCGGAAACTTCCCCGACACGTATTCACCTCCACATCCGCCGCCGCACTCTAGCCGAGACGCGGACGGCGGTGTGTCATGCAAGCGCAATAGCGGGGAAAGGCATTCGTCAGGAACAGGCAGCGAGAAGAACTCAGGGCGAAGGCGGCAGGCCCTCCTCGACCCGGCCGAGCCGCTCGTCGGTCCGCTCGATGTCGGCGCTGTCCCAGCCGCCGCCCATTGCCGCGATCAACTGGACGCTGGCGGTCAGGCGGCTGCCGAGCAGGGTCAGCACGGTGCGTTCGTTGCTCAGCGCGGTGGCCTGGTTGGTGACCACGTCGGTGTAGTCGACGGTGCCGGCCTTGTACTGGTTCTCGGCCAGGCGCAGTGCCTCGCGGGCCGACTCCAGGGCTTCGCGCTGCACCCCGCTCTCCTCGTCGAGGACGCTCAATTGCACCAGGTAGTCCTCCACCTCGCGGAAACCGTCGAGCACGGTCTGCCGGTAGGTCGCCACGGTCTGGTCGTAGGTCGCCTCGGCCTGGTCCACCTGGGAGCCGATCAGGCCGCCGTCGAACAGGGTCATGGCGAACTGCGGGCCGATCGACCAGAAGCGGTTCGGCGTGCTGATCCAGTTGCTCAGGCTGCCGCTGCGGTAGCCGCCGGCGGCGCTCAGGGTGAGGTCGGGGAAATAGGCGGCCTTGGCCACGCCGATCTGGGCATTGGCGGAAATCACCTTGCGTTCCGCCGAGGCGATGTCCGGCCGTCGTTCGAGCAATTGCGACGGCACCACTGCCGGCAGGTCCGGCAGCTTCGGCACGCTCGCCACCGGCGGCAGGTTGAATTGCGCCGGCGGCAGGCCGACCAGCACGGCGATGGCGTGCTCCAGCTGGGCGCGCTGGTACTTCAGGTCGATGGCCTGGGCCTGGGTGCTTTTCAGCTGGGTGCGGGCCTGGGCCACGTCGGCCCTGGTGACGATGCCGGCGCGGTATTTGTTCTCGGCCACCTTCAGCGAACGCTCGTAGGCCGTCACCGTGTCGTTGAGCAGGCGGATCTGTTCGTCCATCACCCGCAGTTGCAGGTAGTTCTGCGCCAGTTGCGACTGCTGGCTGAGGCGCACCGCGGCGAGGTCGGCGGCGCTGGCATGCAGGCTCGCCTGGTTGGCCTCCAGTTGCCGGCGCAGCTTGCCCCAGAGGTCGACCTCCCAGCTGACACTGAGGTTGGTCGAGTAGCTGGTACTGATCGCGCCAGAGCCGCCGCTGCTCACCGTCGAGCCTCCCGGCAGCAACACGGTGCTATCGCCGCCGCCCTGGCCGCTGCGGGTCTTGCCCACGTTGCCGGTGATCGACGGGAAGAACGCGGCTCGCGCGCCGCGCACCAGCGCCTCGGCCTGGCGGAACTGCGCCACCGACTGGGCCAGGGTCTGGTTGGAACGTTCCAGGTGCATCTGCAGGTCGTTCAGGGTCTGGTCGCCGTACAGCTCCCACCAGGCGCCGCGCTGGAACACGTCGCGCGGCTCGGCGCGGCGCCAGCCTTCGGCTTCCTTGAATTCGGCGGGCACCGCCAGGTCCGGTCGCTGGTAGTCGGGGCCGATGGCGCAGCCGCCGAGGGCGGCGACCAGGGCCAGGGCGAGCAACGAGGGGGTGTGTTTCATAGGGGTGTCTCCAGCGCACCGTCCGTGCGTACGCCGCGTTTCTGGTTGACCCAGTGGCGCAGGCGGTCGAGATAGAGGTAGACCACCGGGGTGGTGTACAGGGTCAGCAACTGGCTGCCGATCAGCCCGCCGACGATGGTGATGCCCAGCGGCCGGCGCAACGCGGCGTCGCCGCCGATGCCGAAGATCAGCGGCAAGGCGCCGAGCAAGGCGGCCAGGGTGGTCATCATGATCGGCCGGAAGCGCATCATGCAGGCCTCGAGGATCGCCTCGCGCGGGCTCAGGCCGTGGTTGCGCTCGGCCTCCAGGGCGAAGTCGATCATCATGATCGCGTTCTTCTTGACGATGCCGATCAGCAGGATGATGCCGATCAGCGCGATCAGGCTCAGCTCGCTGCGGCAGAGGATCAGCGCGAGCAGCGCGCCGACCCCGGCCGAAGGCAGGGTCGAGAGGATGGTCAGCGGGTGCACGTAGCTCTCGTAGAGGATGCCGAGGACGATGTACACCGCCAGCAGCGCCAGGAGGATCAGCCAGGGCATCTGGTTCTGCGTGTCCTGCACCGCGCCGGCGTTGCCCTCGAAGCTGGTCTGCACGTCCACCGGGATGTGCAGCGGCTCCAGGGCCTGCATGATGGCCTCGCGGGTCGGGCCGATCTGCGCGCCCGGCGCCAGGTTGAAGGACAGCGTGGTGGCGGCGAACTGGCCCTGGTGGTTGACCTCCAGCGGTGCCCGGCTCGGTTCGTAGTGGCTGAACGCGGACAGCGGCACGCGCTGGCCGTCGTTACCGATCACCTGGACCTGGCGGAGGATCTCCGGGCTCTGCTGGTACTGCTGGTCGACCTCCATCACCACCCGGTACTGGTTCAGCGGGTTGAAGATGGTCGACACCTGGCGCTGGCCGAAGGAGTCGTTGAGCACCGCGTCGACCATTTCCACGTTGATCCCCAGGGTCGCCGCACGGTCGCGGTCGATCACCAGGCGGGTCTGCACGCCCTTGTCCTGGGAGTCGCTGTTGACGTCCACCAGCTGCGGCAGCTTGCGCATCGCCGCCTCGACCTTCGGCGCCCATTCGCGGAGCAGGGTCAGGTCGTCGCTGCGCAGGGTGAATTCGTACTGCGCGTTGCTGTCGCGGCCGCCCAGGCGCACGTCCTGGCCGGCATTGAGATAGAGCGCCGCGCCGGGCACCTTGGCGATCCGCTCGCGCAGCCGGGTGAGGACCTTCTCCACCGGGTCGCGTTCGCCGATCGGCTTGAGGGTGACGAAGAACGAACCGGTGTTGCTCGACTGCCAGCGGCCGCCGCCGATGAAGCCGACCACGTTTTCCACCGCCGGATCGGAAGAGAGGATCTTGCGGTACTCGCCCATCTTCGCGCTCAGGGACTGGAACGAGATGCTCTGGTCGGCCACCGCGTAGCCGCGCAGGCGCCCGGAGTCCTGCTGCGGGAGGAAGCCCTTGGGCACCACCACGAACAACCAGAGGTTCATGGCGATGCAGGCCAGCATGATCACCACCATCAGCCGCGAGTGCTCCAGCGCCCAGCCCAGGCTGGCGCGGTAGCGCAGCATGAAGGCGGCGAAGAAGCGATCGCTGCGCCGCGCCAGGGAGGCGCCCTCGGGCCGTTTCAGCGGACGCAGCAGACGCGCGCAGAGCATCGGCGTGAGGGTCAGGGATACCACCAGGGACACCAGGATCGCCGCCGAGAGAGTCACCGCGAACTCGCGGAACAACCGCCCGGTGAGGCCGCCCATGAGCAGCAGCGGGATGAACACCGCGACCAGCGAGAGCGTCATCGACAACACGGTGAAACCGACCTGGCGGGCGCCGGTGATCGCCGCCTGGATCGGCGGATCGCCCTCCTCGATGCGTCGGGCGATGTTCTCCACCACCACGATGGCGTCGTCCACCA